>CAYZOK010000014.1:0-1927 GCA_964480335.1 uncultured Candidatus Bathyarchaeia archaeon
CCTCGAGTCGCTCCAGAAAATCGACCGTCGGTGACCAGCGCGACCGACTCGTCCAGCCCCAAGCTGACGAGAGCAGCTGTAGGACCTAGCATCTCCGGCATCCCTGGCCCGCCTTTCGGCCCCTCGTACCTTATGACCACGACATCGCCCGGCTCGATCCTTCCGCCGAACAGCGCCTCCAGCGCCTCTTCTTCAGAATCGAAAACCCTCGCAGGACCTTCGTGGACGAGCATCTCGCGCTTAACCGCCGTGGTCTTGATGACGGCTCCTCGAGGGGCTAGGTTGCCCTTCAGAACGGCTATCGCTCCTTCCGGTTGGACGGGCTCTTCGAGGCTCTTCACGACAGCTGGATTCGCGATTCGAGCTTCGCGAACAATCTCTCCGATGGTTCTGCCTGCGACCGTGATCGCATCCAAGTTCAGGAGCTTTTCCAACCCCTTCATGACGGCGGGAACTCCTCCTGCTGCATCGAGGTCTTCCATCGTGAAGGGTCCTCCCGGGCACATGTCACAGAGCTGGGGCACGCGCTTGCTCAGCTCATCGAAGTCTTCCAGCTCAAGCTCGACCGCAGCTTCGCGCGCGATGGCTAGCAGGTGGAGCACAGCGTTCGTCGAGCCTCCTAGGGCCAAATCCACCATGATCGCGTTCTCGAAGGCCTCTCTCGTCGTGATGGCGGATGGCTTCAGATATCGCTTGATGAGGTCCACGACAACCCGCCCAGCCCGTCTGGCGATCGAGAGGCGGCGAGCGCTTGGAGCTGGAGCCGTAGCCGAATCCGGCAGAGAGATTCCGAGCGCTTCGCTGAGGCATGCCATCGTGTTCGCGGTATACATGGCGTTGCATGAGCCGAACGTAGGGCAAGCGCACCTCTCGATCTCGAGCAGCTCGCTTTGCGAAATTTGGCCCGACTTGGCTTTTCCGACGGCTTCGAAGACATCGACTATTCCAATCCGCCTCTCGCCGATCGTTCCTGAAGGCATAGGCCCTCCAGTTACAAGTATGGCCGGAATGTCGAGTCTAGCAGCAGCTATCAGCATTCCTGGCGTGATCTTGTCGCAATTCGAGATCAAGACGAGCCCGTCGAATCGGTGCGCTTGAGCCATGGCTTCGACCGAGTCTGCGATCAGCTCACGCGACGGAAGCGAGTAGCACATGCCCTCATGGCCCATCGCGATCCCGTTGCAGATGGCGATCGTGTTGAACTCGAACGGAACTCCGCCCGCTTCTCTAACCCCTTCGGCGACTGCCCGCCCCACAGCATCTAGATGAACGTGCCCAGGAACTATCGTAGAATAGCTGTTGGCGATCCCGACGAAGGGCTTCTCGAAGTCTTCCTCTCCAAGCCTCAGAGCACGGAGGAGGGCTCGCTGAGGAGCTCTTTCGATTCCTCGCTTGATCTCGTCGCTCCTCATTTGCAACGACTTTCGGCTTCCCTCTAAAGGTGGCTCGTCGCCCGGGGAAAAGGAAATAAAATTGGCTTGTCCATACGTGGCTCGCTTTCGATGATCGCGACCGGTGCTGAAGCTCTTGTCAAAAGCTTGGAGCGAGAAGGCGTTCAGGTGATCTTTGGAATACCAGGTGGAGCCATCTTACCCGTCTATGACGAGCTCTACGACTCCAAAATCAGGCACGTCCTAGCTAGGCACGAGCAGTGTTGTGCTCACATGGCCGACGGCTATGCTAGGGCTAGCAGGCGGGTCGGAGTCTGCATGGCAACTTCTGGGCCAGGAGCGACGAACCTGGTGACCGGAATAACGACGGCCTACATGGATTCCTCGCCTGTGGTCGCCATAACGGGCCAAGTTCCCACCCCAATTATCGGCAAGGATGGATTCCGAGAGGCCGACATAATCGGCATCACGACCCCGATAACGAAGCACAACCTACAGATTAGGAGTGTAGAGGAGATTCCACAAGCTATCAAGGC
>CAYZOK010000014.1:2027-10747 GCA_964480335.1 uncultured Candidatus Bathyarchaeia archaeon
AAGCAGCTGAGCAAGCTGGTCGATGTCGTCAAGATCTTGAGGCTAGATGCTGATCGCTCTGTGATAAGAGAGCCCGCGTTGATCAAGGTTCACGTAGCCGATAGCAAGGCCAGATCCGACCTGATTCACTACGTCAACATATTCCGAGGGCGCGTAGTGGATATATCGCCAGAGTCGGCTACGATCGAAATAACGGGCACCCCGAGCAAGATCGACGCATTCGTGGATCTGATGAAGGCGTTTGGGATCAAGGAGCTGGCGCGGACTGGATTGACGGCTTTGGCGCGTGGCCCTAGGACAGTTCGTGAATGAGCCTTAGGATCTACACCGACAGAGACGCTGATTTGAGTGTTCTTCGCGACGAAGTTCTCGCCATGATCGGCTATGGAAATCAGGGCAAGGCTTGGGCGCTATGCGCTCGAGATTCGGGACTTAATGTAGTAGTCGGCCTAAGGCCTGAAGGTCGATCATGGAAAGTGGCGAGGAGTGAAGGTTTCGATGTTGTGCCGATCCAGGAGGCTGCCGAGAAGGGAACCATCATCTGCATGCTCATTCCAGACTTGGTCCAGCCGGAGGTCTACGAAGCCGAGATCCATACGGTCCTCAAGCCCGGAAAAGCCCTCTGCTTCGCGCATGGATTCAACATACACTTCAAGCAAATCGTGCCTCCGAAGCAAATCGATGTCATAATGGTCGCTCCGAAGGGACCGGGAGTAGCACTACGCGAAGCCTTCGTGCAGGGAAAGGGGATTCCAGCGTTGATAGCTGTGCATCAAGACTACTCGGGAAAGGCTCGCGAAAAGGCGCTGGCTCTTGCTAAAGCCATCGGATGCACTCGAGCTGGAGTTCTAGAGACGACATTCGGGGATGAGACTGAAAGCGACTTGATCGGTGAGCAGACGGTGCTCGTAGGAGGACTCACGGAGCTCATCAAGAAAGGATTTGAGGTCTTGGTGGAAGCCGGATATCCGCCCGAGCTAGCCTACTTCGAAGCCTGTAATGAAGTGAAGTTAATAGTCGATCTAATCAATCGACAAGGCTTGTCAGGGATGCTGAAGGCTGTTTCTGAGACTGCCAAGTACGGTGGCCTCACGGTCGGTCCGGCTGTAATCGACGAGCATGTCAAGGAAAGGATGCGCCAAGCGGTCAAGCGGGTCAAAAGTGGCGAATTTGCCCGGCAGTGGGTCAGCGAGTACAAGCGAGGCGCTCCTGAGCTGAAGAGGATGCTAGCCGAAATCGAAGAGCATCCGCTGGAGCGTGTCGGCAAGAAGCTTCGTAGATTGGCTCAAGCTTGAATGCTATCGAGAAGATCCTAGCTCGAGCATCGGGAGAGAGCGAAGTATCGCCGGGTGACATAGTCGAGGCTGAGGTAGACCTCGCCATGATGCACGATCTAACAGGGCCGATGGCCATCGATGCATTTGCCAAGATCGGAACTAAGAAGGTCTGGGATCCCAGCAAGGTGATCGTCGTATTCGACCACATAGTGCCAGCAAGTTCGGCTGAATCAGCCGAGCTCCATCAAAAGCTTCGTGATTTCGTTCAGAGGCAGGAGATTCGAAACTTCTACGATGTCGGGAGAGGCGGCATCTGCCATCAAGTGATGGTAGAGGGGCACGTCATGCCAGGCCAGCTTATCGTAGGAGCCGACAGCCATACCTGTACCTATGGAGCATTGGGAGCATTTGCGACTGGGATAGGCTCGACCGAGATGGGAGCCGTACTAGCGACTGGAAAGCTTTGGTTTAGGGTTCCTCCGGTCCTCAGGATTCGGCTCGAGGGAGCTCTCCCAGCTCGAACATCTGCCAAAGATGTAATCTTAGACGTAATAGGCACGCTTGGAGCCGACGGAGCGACGTATAAGGCCGTTGAATTCGCTGGCAGCGCAGTCCGCCGTATGTCCATCGACTCCAGGCTCACCCTTTGCAACATGGTTGTCGAGATGGGAGCTAAGACCAGCTTCATCGAGCCCGACGAGAAGACCATCGCCTACCTAGATGAAGTCAAAAGGAGACCGGCCGAGATAGTCAAGAGCGATCCTGACAGCATGTGCGAATTCGAACTTGAGCTAGACATCTCCGATCTCGAGCCCGTGGTAGCCTGCCCAAGCTCGGTCGATAACGTCAAGCCCGTCTCAGAAGTTGAAGGAATCGAAGTCGACCAAGCGTTCATCGGCTCATGTACGAACGGCCGGCTGGAGGATCTGCGTGAAGCCGCTAGCATTCTGAAGGGAAGGCGAATTCACAAAGGAACTCGGCTGATAGTCGTTCCTGCCTCCCAGCAGGTATACTTGCAAGCTCTTCACGAGGGACTTCTAGAGCTTTTCGCAAAGGCTGGCGCGATGGTCTGCGGTCCAGGTTGCGGTCCTTGCCTAGGCCTGCACGAAGGAGTGCTGGCAGGTGGAGAGGTCTGCATAAGCACATCAAACCGAAACTTCGTTGGCAGGATGGGATCTAAGAAGGCAGAGATCTACCTAGCGTCTCCTGCCACAGCAGCTGCTTCGGCCGTCGCAGGCAGAATAACCGATCCTCGCTCGCTTTCATGATCGCTGGAAGGGTACTGAAATTCGGCGACAACATCGATACCGATGTCATAATTCCTGGAAGATACCTTACGCTGACGGATCTCGATGAACTTGGGAAGCATGCTATGGAGGGAATCGATCCGACTTTTCCCGAGAAGGCTGAGAAGGGCGTGATCTTGGTGGTTGGAAAGAACTTCGGTTGCGGCTCAAGCCGAGAGCAAGCCCCCCTAGCGCTAAAATGCGCTGGGGTGAAGGCGATCGTCGCGGAGTCTTTTGCGCGGATCTTCTATAGGAACGCTATCAATGTCGGCCTGCCGATTCTCGAGTGTCCGGGCATAGCATCCGAAGTCGAGGAAGGCCACGAGTTAGAGATCGATGTTAAGCAGGGCTTGATTGTCGACAAAACGACCGGGCGCAAGTTCGCTGCGAAGCCCCTTCCCGACTTCATTCTGAGTATAATTGAGGCTGGCGGTCTCATCGAGTATTTGCGCCGGCGAGGAGGCAAGTGGTGACTTCCTACACGATCGCACTCATCAGAGGCGACGGAATAGGGCCTGAGCAGAGCAAAGCTACGCTTCGGGTTTTGGACGCTATCCGAGAATCGCTCGGCATAAGGCTCGACGTGGTTGGAGTGGAGGCTGGAGACGAGTGTTTGAGGAGGCGAGGAGTAGCTCTTCCTGATGAGACCGTCGATGCCGTTAAGACGGCCGATGCGTGCCTAAAGGGACCCGTTGGCGAGACAGCAGCCGATGTAATCGTCAAGTTGAGACAGCTTCTGGATCTTTACGCCAACATCAGGCCTGCTAGGTCCTATCCGGGAACTCCTTGCTTGCGATCTGACGTAGACCTCGTTATTGTGCGCGAAAACACCGAGGATGTCTACAAGGGATACGAGTTCAAGATCAGAGAAGGAGCGATCTGTCTTCGCGTCATAACAGAGGAGAACTCGAGACGTATAGCGCGGAAGGCTCTCGAACTGTCCGCCAAACGAAGGAAGCGCTTGACGATAGTTCACAAAGCAAACGTCATGCGGATAACGTGCGGACTCTTCAGGCAGGCTTGCCTTGACGAAGCTAGTCGCTATCCTGACGTCAAAGTCGAGGAGCAATATGTGGATGCAGCCGCCATGAATCTGATCAGGAAGCCTCACGAGTTCGACGTGATCGTTACTACGAATTTATTTGGCGACATTCTCTCCGAGGTAGCTGCTCAAGTGTCAGGCGGCCTCGGCATGGGATCTTCGGCAAACCTCGGGGATCAGCACGCAATCTTTGAACCCGTACACGGATGTGCTCCCGACATCGCTGGCCAAGGAATTGCGAACCCTTGCTCCATGATCTTATCCGCGAAAATGATGCTCGAGTGGCTCGGCGAAAAGCACGATGATCAAACTTGTCTCGAAGCTAGTAGCGCCATCGAACGAGCTCTGATCGAGACTCTCCGTAAGGAGATCAAGACTCCTGACCTAGGGGGAAGGTACTCAACAATCGATGTCGGAGAAGCGATCGCGAGGGCGATTCGGGCGCTCGTAAAGAAAAAGAAGCTGTAGAGCCAGTTAATCTCGCTCTTGGATCGCATCAGGATCTTCGATACCACGCTACGGGATGGTGAACAGACGCCCGGCGTTTCGCTAACTCCAGATGAGAAGTTCAAGATAGCCGCTCAGCTCGACAAGCTAGGCGTCGATGTGATCGAAGCAGGTTTTCCGGTAGTTTCTAAAGGAGAAGCCGAGGCCATCCGGCGAATAGCTCAAGCTGGCTTCAAAGCTGAGATCTGCGCTCTAGCTAGAGCGTTGAAGCAAGATATCGACTCTGCGATCGATTGCTACGTCGACTCGGTTCACGTCTTCATCTCAACTTCAGAGCTGCACATGAGGCATATGCTGAAGATGACTCCTGAGCAAGTCCTCCAGCGCGCCGTAGAATCAGCCGAGTACGCCAAGGCGCACGGTTTGCTGTACGAGTTCTCGCCTATGGACGCCACCAGAACTGACCCCAAATTCTTGAAGGAAGTCTGCAAAGCGGTTGAGGAAGCTGGAGCGGATCGAATCGACATTCCGGATACCGTTGGCATAGCAACTCCGAAGAGCATGTACGAAGTCGTGAAGTCGATTTGCGAAGCTGTGAGGATCCCGGTCAGCGTCCACTGCCATAACGACCTCGGCTTGGCTGTGGCGAACTCCCTCGCCGGGGTAGAAGCTGGAGCAACTCAGGTGCATGTGACCGTCAACGGCATAGGCGAGCGCGCCGGAAATGCAGCGCTTGAAGAAGTCGTTCTTGCCCTCCACCTCCTTTACGGCAAGGAGACGGGCATCGACACGAGCCCAATTCACGAAACTTCTAGGCTAGTCTCAACTCTGACTGGAATCCGCGTTCAGCCTCACAAGCCCATAACCGGCGACCATGCCTTCGCGCACGAAGCCGGAATTCACACGTACGGAATTACGATAACTCCGCTTACGTTCGAGGTGATCAAGCCCGAGTTTGTCGGCAAAGCCAGGCGAATAATAGTAGGTAAGCATGCTGGACGGCATGGAATCGAAGCCGAGCTCGCCGAACTCGGGCTCAAGCCTAGCAAAGAGGAGCTACTCGAGATCGTCAGGCGCGTCAAAGACCTCAGCGATAAAGGGAAAGCTGTGACCGATACGGATTTGATAGCTATCGCTAAGGCTGTCATGAGCCAAGTTCCAAGGGAGAAGCGCATGGTCGGGTTACTTGACCTCGCAGTCGTGACCGGAATCAAAGCTCTTCCGACGGCTTCGGTGAAGCTCAAGGTCAAGGGCAAGGAGTACGTTGCGGCAGAAACTGGAGTCGGTCCAGTCGATGCTGCACTCAAGGCGATCGAGAAAATCACGCGAGATTTAGTTCGAGTAAGGCTTCGCGAGTATAGGCTTGAAGCGATAACGGGCGGCTCGGACGCCCTAGCTGAGGTCATAATTAAGGTCGAGGACGACAAGGGCAGAGTTGTTTCAGCCAGAGCTGCGGGCGAGGACATCGTGATGGCAAGCGTCGAAGCCATGATGAACGCGATCAACCGCATGCTCCTCAAGCGGTGATTCGTGGCTGGTGAGGTGGCTAACACTAAAGAAGTCGATGAGTCCCTCGTCACGAGAGCCATTCTGAAACATGGAGTCGAACGCCTCCTCGAATCGACTCGAGTCGATGCCATCGTAATCGGCGCTGGACCCTCAGGCTTGACTGCGGCTTACTATCTGGCTAAGGGAGGAGCTTCTGTCCTCGTCCTAGAGAAGGAGCTACACTTCGGAGGAGGAACGGGCGGGGGAGGCATGCTGTTTCCCAAGATAGTCGTGCAAGAGCCTGCAGATGATATCCTGCGGGAGTTCGGAGTTCGACTTTTCGAGGTCGAAGAGGGGGTCTACGTAGCCGATCCAGCTGAAACCATGGCTAAGACCGCTGTAGCCGCCGTAGATGCAGGGGCTAGAATCGTTTTAGGGATAACTGTGAACGACTTGGTTTACCGCGAAGATCGAGTCGTCGGAGCGGTTTGCCAATGGACTGCTGTCGAGGAAGCTGGAGTGCACGCAGATCCGCTTGCGTTTCGAGCAAAGGCCGTGATTGACTGCACAGGCCATGGAGCTGACGTGATCTCGATAGCTGTTGAGAAGATCCCCGAGCTCAAGCTCGAGGTTCCCGGAGAGAAATCGATGTGGGCTTCCTTAGCGGAAAGGCTAATAGTCGAGCGAACTGGCGAAGTTCGCCCTGGGCTATTCGTGGCTGGAATGGCCGTAGCAGCAGTCTATCGGTTGCCGAGAATGGGAGCGATCTTCGGCGGAATGTTCCTCTCCGGGAAGAAGGTAGCCGAGCTAGTGCTCGCTAAGATCAGGGGCGGATAACCGCAAATCGCAACACCACTTAAGCTACGTTCTGCTTCTGTGACTCAGGTTTAGCCGGCTAAAGCATTCTCGACTAACTTGACGCAGAAGAGATCGCCAGAATACTCAGGGTTGCTCTGCTTGACAATGAGGTAGCTGAAACCTGCGAGCGCGAACAGCATGAACCCGAGGAGCCGCATCTCGACGCGACTTGCCTTTTGCCGCAATACCTTCAAACCGAATCCGCAGACGCGGTATCCTAGCCGTCTGAACTCGTCAGGAATCCAGCCTGATCTATGCTCTTGCCACGGAATTTCCGCGTCAGGCGTCGGGATAAAGCCGTTCGGCGTGGTTACCACGACTCTTCGCTTAGCCACCCGCTCGAGCTCGGCGATAAGCTCATAGCCCCTCTGCTTCTCGAGGTGCTCTACCACGTCGAGAGCTACTACGCAATCGAGCGAGCGATCCTTTAGCGGCAAATGATTAGCGTCTGCCAGTACGAAGTCATCATGAGTTCCTCTGCGCCTTGCTTCGAGCAAATACGGCAAGAATACGTCTAAGCCGACCCTGTAACCGGTCTTGAGCCTTGTGACCGGGGAGTTTGCACCGCAACCGACGTCGAGAACGGTATCTCGCTGGCCGAGTTGCCGGGCTAACAGGGAGATCCTCGGATCCAGAAGCTTCGGAGCAAATAGTCGATGGAGCCTTCTCAACGCGAGCTCGTAATTTTCGCTAGCAGCTCGTCGAAGCTTCCGCTCCTGTACCCTTCGAGGTCGAGCGTGACGTAGGTGAAGCCGAGCTGCTTCAGCTTCCTGACAACTTCCCTTGCAACATTGGGCTTGAGGAGCGCCGAGATGTCGTTCCAATCTACCTCGATTCTTGCGATATGGCGGTGGTCTCGCACTCGGACTATGTGCAGCCTGAAGGACTCGCGCAACCAGCGCTCAGCCTCGTCTATTCTCCTAAGCCTTTCGATTGTTATCCGGTCGCCATACGGAATTCTTGTCGCCAAGCAAGGGGACGATGGCGCTTCAGCGGTCGGCAGTCCTAGAAAAGTCGCCGCTCGGCGCACCTCATCTTTGGTCATCCTAGCCTCGACCAAAGGCCAGAGGATCTCCTCCTCGATTGCTGCTCGAACTCCCGGTCGACGTTCATCGAAGTCGCTGAGGTTAGTTCCATCCGCCAGCCAACGAATCCCTAGCTGCAAAGCTCTCTCCTTCAGCTTCCGGCAACGAGATCTCTTGCAGTAATAGCACCTATCGGGAGGGTTAGCCGAGAACTCGGGAATTTCGAGCTCGTTAGAATCGACTATCAAATGGCTAATCCCAATCTCCTCAGCGACTTTGCGCGCTCTGTCGAGTTCTCCGCGAGGAAGCAACGGCGAATTTATCGTAATCGCTACAGCGTTCTTTCCCAAGGCATCTTTAGCTAGCTTGGCTACGACCGAACTATCGACCCCGCCTGAGAAAGCTATCGCCAGCTTGGGATACCGCTTGATGAAGTTGAGCGCTTTGGTCAGCTTCTCCTCGATGCTTAGAGATGTCTGCAAGCTGGACATTTCGGATCGCGCTTCAGCGATATCTCGCTGAACTCCATGGTCTCCCCATCGTAGATCAGCATCCTATTCTTGAGGAGCTCTCCCCTTTCAGCTACAAGCTTCAGAACTTCCGTGGCCTGCACCATGCCGATTAGCGCTGGAGTTGTTCCGATCACCGGGAACTTCTCGGGCGGAGGTGCCTCAGGATATATGCAACGCAAGCATGCCGTTTCGCCTGGAATTATAGTGGTAGCCCTTCCCTCCATTCCGTAGATGGCCCCGTGGATGAATGGCAAGCGATGCCGGATGGCAGCTTCGTTGAGCGCATACCTCATCTGGAAGTTGTCAGAGCCGTCAACCAGGATGTCAGCTTCTTCCGCCAGCTCAAACGCGTTTTCAGGAGTCATCTCGCTTTTTACTGCATCGACCTCGACCTCTGGATTGAATGCTTGCAGCCTCTGTTGGACTACGAGAACCTTCGGCTTGCCGATGTCCTTGCTCTCGAACAGCACTTGTCGATTCAGGTTGCTGAGCTCTACCACGTCCTTATCGACCAGGATCAAGCGCCCTATCCCAGCTGCAGCTAAGTACAGCGCTATGGGCGAGCCCAATCCGCCGATTCCTGCGATGAGCACGCGTGCCCGTTTCAACTTGAGCTGCCCTTCCTTGCCGAGCATCATCAACTGACGATCGTACCGAACCAGCTCTCGCTGGGTGAGCTCGGACAACTAACCTCCTGCGATCGCGGGGAGAATGTCTACCTCGTCTCCGCTTTTCAGCTTGACATCTAAACCACCCAAGAACCGCACGTCCTTCCCGTTGACGTT
>CAYZOK010000014.1:10847-16143 GCA_964480335.1 uncultured Candidatus Bathyarchaeia archaeon
AGTCAAGCTGGCGAGAGCCGAGGAGAAGGATACCTTCACCCTGGCCATTTCGCTAAGATCTCTTCCAGCTGGGATAAATCAGGTTCGATCTTGACAGCGCGCCGCGCCCATCTTAGAGCGAGTTCCGTTGCCTTGAGGCCGCTTCCAGTCACGAAGCAAACGATGGACTCGTCGGGCGAGACGAATCCGTCATCGATAAGCTTCTTTAGCACGGCGATAGTCACAGCACCAGCAG
Source organism: uncultured Candidatus Bathyarchaeia archaeon (assembly GCA_964480335.1). Taxonomy (GTDB): domain Archaea; phylum Thermoproteota; class Bathyarchaeia; order CAYZOK01; family CAYZOK01; genus CAYZOK01. The sequence continues at coordinate 11,083 of CAYZOK010000014.1, forward strand.
GTTCAGCGAATATCCCTTCTTTACTCGCCAGCTGGCGCATCGCAACGACTATCTCGTCGTCGCCAGCGGCTTCGGCTGTGCCTCTCGTCTGCCGTACGGCTCTCAAGGCGTAGATTCCATCGCCAGGATCGCCGATCGCCAAGCTCTTGGCAATGGTCTTCGGATGTTCGACAGGCTCTATTATTTCGCTTCCCCTTTTGAACGCGTCCACTATCGGCGAGCATCCCTCTGGCTGGGCGCAGATCAGCCTTGTGTCAAAGCTATCTAGGAGGCCGACGGCTACGAGCTCGTTGAGCGCCTTCCGCGTCGCGTAGAGGAGGCCGCCACTCGCAGTAGGCACGATTACGTGGTCGGGGGCATTCCATCCGAGCTGCTCGCACGTTTCGAACACGATGCTCTTCGAGCCTTCGACGTAGTAAGGCCTCAGGTTAATGTTAGCGCATGCCCATCCGAAGCGATCCATGGCAACTGCAGCGAGCCTATTGACCTCATCGTAAGTTCCATTCACCGAGACGACGTTAGCTCCGTGGGTTGCCGACTGAACTATCTTCTCCGGCTCGATATCTCGAGGCACGAGTATGTAACACTTCAAGCCAGCCTTAGCTGCATGAGCTGCTATGGCGGCTGCTAGGTTTCCAGTAGAAGGGCAGGCTATCGCTTCGAAGCCAAATTCGACGGCTTTTGTTACAGCCACGCTGGCTGGTCGATCCTTGAACGAGCCGGTAGGATTGACGGTATCGTCCTTTACGAGCAATCTTTTGACGCCTAATTCCTCGCCTAAGCGATCGCAGCTCCTCAACGGCGTGTAGCCAGCGCCTACGTCAACTACTTTCTCGGGATCGCTAGCTGGTAGGAGCTCGAAGTAGCGCCAAAGCGTTTTGACGCGATCGACGAAGACCTCGGGACTCAGCGCGATCTCATCGTAAGCGTAAACGGCTTCTAGCGGACCGAAGCATTCTTCGCAGAAGTATCGCAGCTCAGGTTCGTACTCGCGCTTGCACTCTTTGCAGCGGAGCGAGACTACCTTGCCCATTTAGGCTAGGGTTTCAAGTTGCAGAGCGTAAAAATAGTTTGGCTAAAGGAGGTTGAAGCCGTTAGCTCGCGAGAGACTGAAGCGTTATGCGGAGATCGCCAGACCTTTCCCTGAACGCGAATACATCAACCTGAATCCGATCCAGCGCGGAGGAGTTCTAACCGAAGAGGCTCGTAGGGTGCTGCTGGAATTCGGCGACGGCTACTCGATGTGCGACCTCTGCTTAGAAGGCAGAATCGATAGGATCAAGCATCCTCCCATCGTAGAGTTCCTCGAGGATCTAGCGACTTTTCTAGGAATGGATGTGGCACGCATCGTAACACGATGCCGAGAGGGCAAATTCATCGCATTTTCGATGCTGGGCAAGCCGGGCGACTACGTCGTGGTAGATTCGCTCGCTCATTATTCGACGTACGTAGCAGCCGAAGCAGTAGGGCTGAGAGTTAAGGAAGTTCCAAACAACGGCTATCCCGAATACCGCCTCGATCTTCAGGCGTATAGAGATAAGGTAGAAGAGGTTGAGCGTGAAACCGGCAAGCTCCCTGTCGCGCTCCTTCTGACGCACGTTGATCCTGCTTATGGGAACTTGAACGACCCTAAGCCCGTAGCTAAGATCGCACACGAGTATGGGATCCCGTTCATCCTGAACGCAGCCTATACGGCAGGAGTCATGCCTATAGACGGAAAAGAGCTCGGCGTCGACATCATAGTCAGCAGCGGGCACAAGAGCTGGGCCGCTTGTGCTCCTATCGGCATAATGGCCATGACGAACGAAATGGCTGAGCGCATCTTGGCCACGTCGGCTATCGAAGGAAACTGGAGCAAGAGACGCTTTCCGGTGAAAGAGTTTGCTTTGCTGGGTTGTACAGTAGGCGGCGCTCCTTTGGCAACTTTGATGGCTTCATTTCCGCGCGTAGTGGAACGCGTTAAGTACTGGAATGAGGAAGTCGAAAAAGCGCACTTCTTCGTAAGCCAGCTCGAGCGAATAGAAGGTGCTAAACAACTTGGGGCAAAGCCAAAGCAACATACCCTGATGCACTTCGAGTCAAGCGGATTCCACAAAGTGGCCCAGAGGCACAAGCGCAGAGGCTACTTCCTCTACGAAGAGCTGAAGAAGCGCCGAGTAGTTGGGATTCAGCCAGGCCTAACTAAGCACTTCAAGCTGAACACGTACGGGCTGACGCTCGACGAGGTCAAGTACGCTGCGGAAGCATTTCTGGACATAGCTAGGCTCTACGGCCTCGAGATCGACTAACTGGGTTGTTAGCAACAACCGCGCCTTCTGCGATTTGCGAAAACGCACTTGAGCCGATCGCTAGAGGATGAAGCTCCCTACCTTCCTGAGCCTACCTGTTGTCGTATCAGGGATCAAGTTGGCTCTTTCTAAAGTCAGGACGCCCACGATCACGTTTTCGTCGAGCTCGCTATCCGATAGCGCCTTCCTGACCGCCTTAGGTATCTCTGCAATCGCCACCGGCTCGTACTTTAGCACTTCGCCTTCAACTTCCAGCTCCGGAACGATGGCCTCTAAGCCCTTCACAGTGTGGCCCGATATGGACACGAAGTCTATCTCTCTTCCCGTGTAACGGACGCCTAAACGCTCTGCAAGATCTTTGTCGATTAGGCTCATCCTAGCACCGCTATCGGCAAGGACCGTGGAGGAGTAGCTACTCCTCGCGCCTTTCAACTTGACCTCAGCCCTCACGAGAACCATCTGTCTTCGCAATGCTATCGCGACTCTATAAGGGCCATAAGTTCGCCACGCGATGACAAGCATAAACGCATCTGATCAACTTGAGTTTCGCCCTAGTGGAGTAGGTGTTTAAGCAAGAACTCGGCTGTCTCCCTTACGGCTTTCTTGAAGTTCGCCTCTTTGGTGAAGCCGTGGCCTTCATCTTCGAACACGACGTACTCGACTTTGATGTCCCTCCCTCGCAGTTTCTCGACGATTTGGTCCGACTCTTGCTTCACGACCCTGATGTCCTTAGCTCCTTGGATGACCAAGATCGGACACCTGACGTTGTCGACGTACTTGATCGGCGATCTCCCCTCAAGCATCTTCCGATCCTCGGGATCTTCTGGGTCGCCGACCCAATCTCGCATGTACCTCTTCCAGTACGGCGGCACGACCTTGGCGGATGTCACCAAGTTGCTAGGACCGAACCAATCGACGGCGACTCTCCAGTACTCGGGCAATCTCGTCACGCACGAAAGCGTCAGAAAGCCGCCGAAGCTGCCGCCGGCTACGCCGAGCCTCTCACTATCGACCCAAGGCTGAGATAGCAAGTATTGAATGAAACACTCGACATCCTTAAGCTCGCCTCCGCCCCAATCCCTCCTTATGAGATTTCTGAAGGATTTACCGTAGCCAGTCGATCCTCTGAAGTTCGGCAAAGCGACCGCTACGCCCCGGTGAACTAAGTACTGGAAGAGCGGCGAGTAAGCTGGCTTGCTCTGAGCTTGGGGACCGCCGTGGAGCCACAGGACAACTGGCACCTTGCCTTCAGCACGGGGCCTGTAAATTAGGGCGTGCACCCTCCTGCCATCAAATGTCTCGTACCATACTGACTCTGGCTCAGCAAGTTCTTCCTCCGGTATGCCACCGTAGAACGCATCGGTCACTCTATCCGTACGCTTGGCTTCTAGATCGACCACATAGATGTCCGCCGGCCTCGTTGCCTTGTCGATCGACGCAAAGAACACATCGGTGTCATAAACGGACATTATACAATCGATCTCGCCCTCTGGCGCCGCAATCGGCTCCACCGCCATAGTCCGGAGGTCGATAGAGTAGAGCTTGGAGACTGCCTCTTCGTTAAGGGAGAACAGCAGATAGTTCTTACCGACAGCTCCATGCTCGATGTCCCAATCGCTTTTCCACACGACCTTGTAACCTCTCTTCCTCATGCTGTAGTAAGCGAGTGCTGCGAACTCCCTGCCTTCGTCGGTCAGCATGAAGAAGCCGTCCTTCCATGGTCCAATGGGAACGAACAGCGCTTCTTCCTCGTGAGGGGTCAGCTCATCGAGCTTCCTCTCCTTCATGTCGACCAAGTAGACTGAGGTATCCTCGTGCGACCTTATGTCGACGAAGAGCATTCCTAGCGGAAGCCAGTAAGCGCGTTGGTAGCCGCCAAAGCCTTCAACGATGAACTTTTCCCTGCCAGTCAGCAGATCCTTCACGTAGAGGTCGAACCTCGACTTCTCCTCTCGGTTGGCGAGGAATGCGATTTCAGAACCGTCAGGCGACCAGCAGTAAGCATCGGCCATGTGGACGACGCCCTCCTCGAAGACCAAATTGGTGAACCAGCCTTCGCTCGCGTCGTATAGATAGAGTTGCCACTCTTCGTTGCCTTGGTAGTCAGATTCGAACAGCAGCTTAGAGCCGTCGTAGCTCCATGCTACAGGGAAGGCTCTCCTCTCGGTGAACGGAGTGAGCCTCGTTCTTCGTCCGTCGCGACTGTAAAGCCAGATGTTCATCTGCCCTGACGCATCTGTGGCGATCGCGATGGCGTCGCCGCCAGGCTTTGGCGCAATCTTCCAAGCGTGAATCTTGTCATAAGAAAGGAACCTCTCCAGTGGTATGCGCTTAGCTTCTGCGGCCGACAAGTCGTTAGTGAGTAACTTTTGGCTCAAAAAAATGGTGACGATTTACTCTGTTAGAGGTAAAGAGCCCTTTTTACGAGATCGAGAATTTCAACCGGAATGAGCTCGCTTCCTCCTCTCTGCTTTTATGCTTTCGCGTTCAGCCCGATCCCTAAAATCGCTCCGATGATGCCACCTACGACTACGCCCATGGGGCCAAGCAGCAGCCCTACCAAGCCGCCCGCTATCATGCCCAAAAACGCCCCTCCTCCGGTTGTCCTTGCTTCCTCCTCTTTCTTGGCTGAGCTAGGACTCGGACTTCTGCTTAAGCGTCTTATCTCGGCTATTAAACCTTCGAAGCCTCTCGCTATAGCCCCCTCAAGGCTCGCGAACCCTCGTTGCAGCAGAATTATCACGACGGTGATGAGGAGTATGGTTGCGATGCT
>CAYZOK010000015.1:0-15254 GCA_964480335.1 uncultured Candidatus Bathyarchaeia archaeon
CGCATACTTTCTCGCGTCTCTGCAAACTTCTGCCCAATTTTCCTTAGTTGCTGCGCGAAGCGCTCAGGATCGCTGGAGGAATTCCGCACAGCTATCAGATCGGGCGTATGTCGAACTCCGAGCCGCTCCACGCAGAACTCCTTGATCGCGCGGATGCGGTCGACTAGCTGATCCTCGCTTAAGTCATCAGCCACGTCGAATGCAAGAGCGGTTGGACGAAAGAACGTCAACTCGTGCCTGTAGAGAACCTCTTCCCCTCCTATCCGGACTGCTTGCTTCCCAATCCCAATCGAAACCTCCCTAACCGGCGGAGTTAAGAGCTCGATAAGCTCGACTCGCGCGTCTTCCGACAGCTGGGAGCAACCTTCGGGAGTAGCTACCCGCTCGAGTAACTTCATAGCGAAAGCCAAACAACTACGCTCCCCACAGCGACCGCAATTCGTCCTAGGGAGCAGTCTGTAAACGTCGAGCGGCTTTATCCTTCTCAACTAGAACTTGGCCGAGATCCAGTCGACTGGCGGAGATGGGCCTCGCTGATAGAGGCCTCTGATGAAGCTCTTCACTCTGGTAGCGGCATCAGGATGCAACATCATGAGGAAATCGCATCCTGCCAGCAGAACAGCAATCGCAGTCGATATTTCCCAGAGAATTCCTCGAGGCTCTTTGGGCCCCCATTCTGGCACAGTCATCCAGGATTCACGAACTCCCCAAGCGTTTGAAGCTGCGGCAGCAATTGGCATCTGGAGCTCCTCGTCACCCGCCAAAGCGGCTAGCCTAATTCGCTCCATCGTGCTGAATGTTGATTCCAAACCGTGTCCTAATGCTCCAGTAGCCGGATCCATGACGATGTCCTCCTTCGTCAAGCCCTCAGCCAGCAAGGCTCTGTTCAACGCTTTCTGGAGGCTTATGCTGAGCGCAGCAAGGCCTAGGACAACATGCCCGTGCTTCTTGGCAGCATCTGCTATCCGCTTGTAATCGTTGTCGAGCTTAGCCGAATTTAGCAGAATCCTCTCGCCTTCGGCTACTTCGGCTACTTTCTCAAGCACTAGCGGATCCTTCCTCGGGTCGCCTGGAGCGCCGACCGCGATGGGAACTTTGACCGCCTGCAGAACTTCTTCGACTGTCCTAGCCGCCTCTGCTGGCGGCGTGTTCAGCCCCGTTGGAGATGTGCTAACCAAGTGTACCTGAACAACTTCGGCACCAAATCGCTCGACGCAAGCTTTAGCCCAAGTCACCGGGTCTTCAGTGACATCTTCTAATCGCTCGCGAACAGCTTTCGGCAAGGGGATCTCGACATCGAACACATCGAGGCAAACAACTGGCTTGTTAGGCATGTCGCCCTCAAACAAACATCCTGGAAGAGCTGTCTCTCCTCCGATAACGACGGTTGATGCCCGCGTTCCTCCTTCTGCCTTAGTCGCTCCTAGCTTGACTTCAGCTACTTTGCCTTTGTGCGACTCAGCAGGGACTTTGAACTCGACCTTCGGCAACTCTATTCTCCTGACGGGGATTCTAGCCAATCTCGCCAAGAGAGCTGACCTTAGCATAATCTCGACTTCTTCGGCGCGCAAATCGACGGTCTCGACCTCGATTTCCTTGGCCTTGCCGAGCGCTTCAGCTAGTCTCTTCAGGAAAGCTTCGAGCTCCTTGCTCATTCAGCTCGTCTAATAACTATCCTCTCGATGCGGATATTTACCCCCTTCAGGATAAAACGAATCCACTCTCCTTCCGCCTCCTTGATCTCGCTTGGCTTGGCTTCGACCTTCGGCCTTAGCTTGATCTTCACCTTGCTCAAGCCGCTTCTAACGTCGCTCCACAGTGAGGACACTCGATGGTCTTGGGAGGCGGAAGTCGAATGCTAAATGCCTTGCCGCAGATCGGGCACTCAGCCTCAGCCTCTTCTGGCTTCCAGCGCTCAACGACCGGATGGCCAGTCCGCTCGAGGAACCTCTTCAACTCTTCAACGGTGGGGGCTTCCTTTTCAGTTGCTATCTTGTTGCGTAACTCCTCTGGAATGAATTCTAGCACGAGCTCCTTCAGCGAGCTAGGCATCCAGACAATTCTTCGCCATCCTCCGTCAGCTTGTAAGAACTTTGGCGACTTGATGTACTGAATCGAAACGCCGACGAATCCTTCCATTTGCTTGCCTCCTCCAGCTTGGCCAGCTAGCGTCGAAAATGGCAGGCCGCAAACGCTAGGCTCTTTAAACTCACGATGAACCATTCCTATCCCGTCCACCTCGGGTATGTAGAATGCCATGGCCTCGAAGCATCCACAGCTGGTGTGCGGATGCTCGAACATGCTATGGAGATAAACCCGCTTTACGCTGCCGAGCGATTTCTCTTCGACGGCCTTGTTGGCGCCGCTATACTCGCCTTTAACTGGGTCTAGACACTTGCCCTTCTCGACTTTGAATGTATGACCTGTCGGGCTGATCCTGATAGCGGCTCTAGCATCTAACCAGCTGACCGAGCCGCAGAGAGAAGGCCTCTCGGGGGTTATTATGCAGACGTGCCCAGGTGCGAAGGATTGGCATAGGATGCAACCATAGAATTCGCCTACCTCCTCATCGCGTAATCTGCGTGCTCTAGCATCACGTTCCTCGTATACTCCAAGTGCACGTTCCATAAGCTCTCCGACCTTGCTCTCATCAGTGATGATGGTTACTTGAATCTTCTTGACGATCGGGTACTCAGTCTTGTAAAGGCGTTGTAGAACCAAGCCTACATACCTGAACGAGTTGAGCCCTCGCTCGAAGGAGTCCTTCGAGACTCGAACCCAGATGGCACTTCGAGATCCGACGTGCATGACGCCCTGGATGTAGTTCAGGTACTTGTGGATCTCGCGCTCTAGGATGCCTTCTAACTCCTTCTCCAACTGCTCCCCCGAGACTTCGACCAAAATGCCCAGCGGGTAGCTCTTCCCAGGCTCTAGATCCTTCAGGTCAGGCCCGATGACCTCGATCTTACCATCTTCGACCTCTTTCGCGGGCTTGAGTACTAGCAGCTCGAACTTCTTGTCAACTTTCCCCCCTCCAAACTCCGCGTACATATCGGCTCGCCGCACACGCTCGCCTTCGTAAATGACGCCGACGCCAACAGGGACGTCCTGAAACATTCCTCCGCTCATCGTCGAGATCTAAGTGACTCGATTATAGCCCTAAACAGTTCCTCCCAGTCGCGCTCGTCCAAATTTGGGAACGAGAAATCGGCGTTCGGTTGGTAGAAGGGATCGAGGGAGAGCGTTCTAACATCGGGAGCAAAGTGTTTTAGAGCTGCGAGAAGCTGGGACTGCAGAATGTACCCCGTGCCTAGAAACATGACGACGTCGTAGCGCCCTTTCCCATCGATGCCTCGCCACCTACGATCGAGGAGTCGGTTGACAACATCCATCGCATTCATGGATCGAGCTCTGACTCCCACCTCAGCACATGCCCCGTCGCAACCATGTGTATACCGGCGAGCTTCGAAATGAGCTCGATCAACTTCTTTCCTTCTACTTCAATTTCCAATGCACGACAACCGATGATGAGTAAGCAACGCTTGCCTTGAACGAGCCCCCCTTCACAAGTTCAGGACGCTTGATCAGAGCTGTTTGCCTGGGGGCCTGGCATATTACCAATTTGCCAGGGAATCATCAACTGAGCCTGACTCGAACTAATCGCTCGAGCAAGGTCGGATCTGGTATCGCAGTGGGCTCCCATTTCTTCTTCCGCAGGAATGCCATCACTTCATCCTTTATCGTGATTGGAATGTCAAACTCGGTCCTGACGAACAAGTGTAAGTCGTCAGGTAACGTCCCGAAAAACCTCTTGTGCAAGTCGACATAGTGGGCTATCTTAATCGCTCTCCCCTTCGACGTGTCGTTGGGCCGCATGCATAGCTTCACGGCGAGGACTACAGCTTCTTCCTTCGACTCGGCAACGCAGAACAAATGCTCGGGAACTGGACCTACGAATACTCGGTTGCCTGTCCCCGCATCATAAACGAACCAATTTTCAGCTAAGTCCTTGCGACCAAGGTAGAACCGCCTATACTTTGCGCCGTGAGGCCCGACGATGACAGGAATCCCCAACCTGTTCGCTCCAGTTGCGATGGCAGATGCCTTCTGCGACATAGCTCCCCAAGCAATCGCGCAAGCTCCCACCCGGTTGAGAACGTAGTCAGCTATTTCCTCGAAGTTGGCTCTAAGCGGCCTCCGAGCGAAGATGTTCGCTATCTTGACGACAGCTCCAATTATGTGAGCATTTGCCACGCAGGCTCCTACGTTCGCCAGGCAACCAGCATCAATATCTCCAGCATATCGCTCATAGAGCGATTTCTCGCCAGCCATCGCGATGCTCATTGCAGCGCATCCAGATGCGACGACGATGTAGCGCCTTCTCAGGAATTCCTCGCACATCTCAGCCACCTCACGAGCTCCTCGAGCGTAATTGGGGCAGCCGACGAACGCTATTATGCCAGGTGTTTCGCCTAGAACGATGGGAGCTCCGACTCGCCTTATCTCGATGTCCTGCACAGGGCCTCGGCCAGCCCTAATCTTGTACCTCTCTCGCTTCAGCTCGGCCTCAGCCGCCTTCTGAATCAGGCTCGCGACGGGAACGCCGACTTCGCATGCACGCTCGCAGCGCAAGCACGCTACGCAGTAGTCGAACAGATCGAGCAGCCCCTGCAGATCGCCTTTGGACGCCTTCTTCACGGCATCAGGAATTGGAAGGTCGTTAGGGCAGTGGCGGCGACAAAGTCCGCATTGATTGCACTTCTTCGCAAGTTCGATCGCCTCGCTCTTGCTTGGAATCGTTTTGAACTTCCTACGCTTTGGAGCGATCTCGATAGCTACTCTAACGGCAACTTCCGCTGCTTTTTCAGGATCTAGTATCAGAGCACCTGGAATGCGGCCCTCGACCAAGTCGCCTACGGTAACACCGGGTTGATCGTATGTTCTATTCGGGAGGCCTAAGCATACCTTGTCGGTTGTGACGATAACTGGCGCACGCACGCGTCGAGCCTCTTGCAGCAAGTCCGTTCTAATGCATTGCTCATCTAGGACGATCGCATCAGCCACTCCTAATCTAACGAATGGTATCTGGCGTGAAATCGGGCCTATGATTTTAGCTCCTTTGTGATGCCTAGCTAGATCATGGCCCGTACAGCACAGCCCCCCGACTTCTACCTTGTCGAGTAGTCCAGTTTTCTTGAGGTAGCCGATGATCTCAACTCCAGCCGCTACGTTATGGCCGATGCAGAGAACTACGGGCTTTTTCAGATCAAGAGCCCCTAAACCTATCTCGACTAGCGGAGAAGCTGGGTCTGCCTTCGGGAAGCCGAGAGTCGAAACCTGGATCGAATCAGCGACTTCTAGGGCTAGATTATCGACCATTCCGATGTGCAAGGCTTTCGACTCATAGTCGAGACTATCGCCCTCCTGTCCTGTGCAGATGCTCGACAGCACGTGGGTTATCTGCTCTTCTATGTAGTCGAGAATCCCCTCGAAATCTCTGATTCTGGTCGGCCTGATCCCGCAGATGAGCCGAGTCAGCGGAGCTTCGATCTCAGTGCCGACCTCGATCGCAGCATCCGGTCCAAACTTCCGAATGAGCCTCTTAAGAAGATGGCGAGCGTGTCCCGCATGGGCAGCAGCACCCATGCAGGCCACGAGTGCCGCCAGCCTGCCTTGCTGTGTTTCGATGTCGATTCCGCAAGCTCCTCGCTTGCCTCTAGTTAAGTCACACTTCCCGAAGGTGCAAAGGCAGCAGAGATCGCAAAGCGGGGCGTAAAAAGGCTTATACCGCTTTAGCAGCCGGAAGTCCCACTCTCGCAAATCGGTGACGGATGGAAACGGAGTTGGACCTTCAGGCTCAGCGACTTCTTCAAGAATCGGGCCAAGCGTTGCTTCAACGTCTAAGGCCTCGATTCCGGGAGCCTCAAGCTTACCCAGCCTAAGCTTGACTCGCTCCTTCATCTTAACTCCCTTCCGGCAGAATGTGCAGCGCTCGAAGTACTTTAGCCCAATTTATCCTCGTGGCGATGTATGCGCTTGCAGCCGTCACCGCCAAAATGCACAAGACGAGGAAAGCGGAGCCTAGCGGCTCTCGAGCAAAGCCAAAGAATCCGGCGACTTCTCGAAAGCCAAAGAATCCGGCGACTTCTTGAAAGATCCCCCCGCCTATCGTAGTCACGGCTCCCAGCCAGAGAAGCTTACCGAGGAACGCATAGCCGAGGCAGAACGCTAGCTTGTAGCCAGCCATCCCAGCAACCACTATAAGCGGATCGTCGGGAAGGGGAGAAGCAGTTGTTATTACTATAGCAAACGGTCCGTAACGCTCGAACAATTGCCTAGCGAAATTAAGGTTTTCGAGAGTAGCTTGGCTTAGAAGCCTTCTAGATCCCCTGCCGATGGTGTACATGAAAGTCTTGCCTACGGTGGATCCGGCCGCCGCAAACAAGGCGACGAGCAGCGGATTGACGCCAGCTCCCACCGCCAAGATTGCAGCTTCGAGCGGAGGGAATGGTATTGTGACCAGGTTGTAAGCAACGCCGAGCGTGAATACAGCGCCGAGGACTACCCAATCAGTCATTGCCACATATTCGTGCCGTTTCGTAATAAGCCGTCAGCTCGCAATAGTAAAAATTCGTGACATACAAGAATGGGTAGCTTGGGCAGGATCAGAGTTGCAATTACTGGAGTCGGCAATTGCGCCTCGGCGCTGGTTCAAGGCATCTACTTCTATCGAGGCGCCAAAGGCGACATTCCAGGCTTGCTCTTCGATGATTTCGGTGGTTACCGAGTGGATGACATCGAGTTCGTTGCCGCATTTGATGTTGATGCGCGAAAGGTAGGCAAAGATCTCAGCGAGGCCATATTTGCTCCTCCAAACAACACGCGCAAGTTCTGCGAAGTCCCCAAGCTCGAAGTTGAAGTAATGCGGGGTCCTGTGATGGATGGCCTTGGCAAGTACCTCAAGCCAGTCATCCCGGTTGGTGATGATAATCCCGTAGACGTTGCCCAAGTGCTCAAGGATTCGGATGCCGACGTTCTCCTGAACTATTTGCCAGTCGGCAGCGAGCAAGCAACCCGCTGGTACGCCGAGCAAGCGCTGGAGGCTGGATGCGCTTTCGTGAATTGCATGCCAGTGTTCATTGCATCTGATCCTGCCTGGCGGAATAAGTTCGAAGAGCGAGGGCTACCAGTCGCAGGTGATGATGTCATGAGTCAAGTGGGAGCGACTGTAGTCCACAAATCGCTCGTCAAAATGCTAGTCGAACGCGGAGCTAAGATCGACGAAAGCTACCAGCTCAACATAGGAGGCGATACCGACTTCCTGAACATGCTCGAGCGCGAGAGGTTGGAATCCAAGGGAATTAGCAAAACCGAGGCTGTCAGAGCCATGATGCCGCACGAATCTCCACTGCACATCGGGCCCAGTGATTATGTCAGTTTCTTGCAGAACCAGAAAATTTGCCACATTTGGATTAAGGGCAGATACTTCGGAGATACGCCATTTCACATCGACTTGAAGCTGCACGTGTGGGATGCCCCAAACAGCGCGGGGATCGTCATCGATGTCGTCAGGGCAGTGAAGCTAGCTCTTGATCGAGGCGTAGGCGGTCCGTTGATCAGCATATCTGCCTACGCCTTTAAGCATCCGCCGGTGCATGCGCCTTACGAGGTCGCCAAGCGCTGGGTTCTAGAGTTCATCGAAGGAAAGCGCGAGCGCTAAGCGACTACTGCTTACCCCAGAGCTCCTTTTTCAGTAAATCGCGCAAGGCGCGTCTTATGACCTCACTTCGATTACGGTAGAGCCCGCGGCTTACGAGGGCATCTAGATCCCGGATCAATGCCTCAGGAAGCCTAACAGTTATCACTCGCAAGTCCGGTGTTCGTAACACGTTTCGCTTCCATAACGTTAAGGTTTGATCAAGATCAATGCTAAGTTCATGAGAGGTATCTTGTACTAAGATGTTGCCAACCCTTTTTTGTATATCTCGAAAAGTAAACTGGATCTTGATAATCGATTCCCCAGTCCCTCAGGGAATTTTAGTGAAAAAGAAGAACGCATTACAGATGGCAGTAATATCGTAATCGCAATCGCAAAGATTCTATCTCTCCAAGCGGAAACACTGAACCGAATTGCGCCTACTTCGCAGTACTAAGAGCGTATGTCCCGAATGCTTACGCGTCCTCGATGCTGTTATTTATAAAGAAGACGGAAAGGTCTGGATTAAGCGCACCTGCCCAGATCATGGCGAATGCAAGGAGGTCTACTGGGCTGATTATGAGATGTACGCCCGGGCTGAGAAGTACTCACAAGTCGGAAGGGGAGTTGAGAATCCCAGGACCGAGACGAAGCGCAATTGCCCTCTTGATTGTGGCCTATGCCCACAGCACAGGTCTCACACAGTTCTGGCGATAATCGATGTTACGAATAGATGCAACTTGAATTGCCCGATTTGCTTCGCAAGTAGCTCCCCTCCGTATGTCTACGAGCCGACCAAAGAGGAGATTCGTGGCATGTTGGAGAATCTGAGGATGAATCAGCCCGTAGCTCCTCCTGCCTTACAATTCTCAGGAGGGGAGCCGACTATTCGCGAAGATTTTCTGGAGCTTATCCAAATGGCCAAGGAGCTGGGTTTCAGGCACATAGAAGTTAACACGAATGGACTTGAGCTAGCTAGAAGCGCCGACTATTGTGCAGAACTGCGAGAAGCTGGGGCTAGCGCCGTATACTTACAGTTTGACGGGGTAACGGCAGAGCCTTACATCAAAGCTCGGGGGCGAGATTTACTCGACCTCAAGATCAGGGCAGTCGAGAACTGCCGGAAGGCAGGCTTAGTGGTCATACTCGTCCCAACAGTCGCTAAGGGCGTTAACGACGATCAGCTGGGCGAGATAATTCGCTTTGCAGCTCGGCATAGGGATGTGGTAAGGTGCGTGAACTTCCAGCCCGTCTCCATAACCGGCAGGATCGACTATGAAAAGCGAAACGAGATGCGGATTACGATTCCAGAATGCATCAAGCTAATAGAGAAGCAAACAGGCGGCCAAGTGAGAGCTGAAGACTTCTACCCTGTTCCATTTGTCGTTCCGATCTCGCGAGCGGTCGGTGCGCTAAGGGGCGAAGAGTACGTTGAGTTCACAGCCCATCCCCACTGCGGCATGGCGACTTACATCTTCGTCGAGGACGGTGAGTTGGTGCCAATTACGCGATATGCTAGCGTTGAGAAACTCCTGCAGGCAATGCAGAAAGTTTGTAGGGACGCTCAAGCTGGTCAGATGCTGCGAGCCAAGCTAAGGTTGATCGGAGCCTTGAGGCACGTCAGATGGAGTTTGTTGAGGAAGCTAGTCTGGGGGATTCTCTCCCGAGGCTCGTATGAAGCGCTAGCGGAACTTCACCATAAGATGATCATGATCGGCATGATGCACTTCATGGACTTGTACAACTTCGACCTTGAACGAGTTCAGCGCTGCGTAATCCACTACGCGATTCCCGATGGCCGGATAATTCCGTTCTGCACGATGAACTCAATCCACAGAGAAACTATCGAGAAGGCTTTCTCGATGCCTTTCGCTGAGTGGCGCAAGCGAAGGCGCGACTAGCTAGCGGTCGCACAGATCGCAGATCCCCACTTGGAGGGGCGGAAGTTCAGCCATGTGCATCTCGCATAAGGCATCACGCCTCCGGAGATCGCGGCACGCCCCGCAGATAACACCCATTACGTCAATCATCGAGGCGGATCCCAGCGCTATAAGTTCGGCAGCTCTCTTGCCCGCCTTCTTCAACTTCGGAAGCTGTTCGACGTAGGTGCTTCTGCCCCGCTTTCGGCTGAGGTAATAGCTTACCGATGCGACGCTAACTCCTAGCTTCGCAGCAATTTCCGATCTCGTCAGCTCGCGCTTTGCGAGCTCTCGCGCCACGATCGCTCTGACAGCTGGGAGGATTTCACGAACTACGATTTCGCAAGGGAATTTCATCGACAGACTGAGCGAGAACGCCTTTATTTTCTTTTAACAGTGTTAAAATGATGAGCCTTCTCAGCGTCCAAGACCTACACGTGAGCGTCAGAGGCAGGGAAGTTTTGCATGGGGTTGATCTTGGACTAGACCAAGGCGAAGTTCACGTCTTAATGGGTCCGAATGCGGTCGGAAAGACTACGCTGGCATTTGCCCTAATCGGCCATCCGAGGTACGAAGTTACCCAAGGCCGAGTCTTGTTCAAGGGAGTAGATCTGCAGGGAAAGGGCATGCGTGAGCGAGTTCGTATGGGCATTATGCTGGCCTACCAGCATCCGCCCGAAATTCGAGGGGTCAAGCTTCGCGATCTGATCAGGATAGTCGGCGGGAAGAAGCCTTGGAACCCCCTCGAAGAGCCAGTGGAAGGATTCGCTTCTCGCTTCTTAAAGCGCGCTGGTCTGGATCCAGAGTTATTCCTCCATCGCGATCTAAACGTCGGTTTCTCAGGCGGAGAGCGGAAGCGATCTGAGCTAGCTCAGTTGCTGGTTGCAAAGCCTGAGCTTCTGATACTGGACGAGATCGACAGCGGAGTCGATGTGGATTCGCTTAGGCGGATAACGAATGAGGTCAATCAACTCCGCAGAGAAGTTGGCACCTCTATTCTAATGATCACGCACTACAGGCACATCCTACGGTACATGAGGGCCGACTGCGGCCACATAATCTTCGACGGTCGCATAATCCTTTCGGGAGATCCTGAGGAGCTCGCGTCGAGGATCGAGGCGATGGGCTATGAGGCGATCGCTAGGGAACTTGGCTTCTCGAAGGTCTGAACTTCTAGCCTGTTTTCGGGAGATAGACTCCTTCTACGACGAGCTCGACAGGAACCTCCCCGAATGGTTCAAAAAGAAGCGTCTCAAAGCTCGAAGGATCTACCAAGAGCTCGAGCTGAAGGGAGCGCCAGTCGGTAAGTACGGCAAAGACTTCGATATGACCTCACTGAGGCCCGATGCCGCTCCAAGGCTATCTCCCAGGCCCAGGTTGCTGACACTAGCTGGCGAGAAGACCATCGTAGAGAGCGTTGGCTTCGATGTCGAGGAGCGTGAGCGAAGCGGTAGCTACCTGCACGAAGACGCAAGCGCGACTTATCTAGGATTCACGAGATGGTTCGAAGAGGAGTTTCAGCGCCTCTATCCTGGTCGTTTGGTCGTCACCGAAGTGTTCGAGGCGATACGTAGGTTTGACTGGCTTCGCGAATTTGTCTATGGCATAGTTCCGATAGGGCTCGATAAGTACACAGCGTTCAATGCGGCCTACGCGCCTGGGGGACTATTCGTCTGGGCCAAGGAAGGTGCAGACATCGTCATGCCCCTTCAAGGATGCTTCTATCTGAAGCAAACCGGTCTCGCCCAAGTCGTTTACATCTTGATCATAGCCGAGCCAAATTCGAAGGTGCATCTGATATCAGGTTGCGTTCCTCACCCTCGTTGCGAACTTGGATTGCATGGCTGCATATCCGACATCTACGTTGGCAAGGGCGCCCACGTAACGCTAACCCTGATCCATAGCTACAGGCCCGGTTTCCACGTGAGACCGAAGATAGGTGCGATGCTGGATGAGGATGCTGTCTACGTCGAGAACTACATTGCGCGAGGACCTCCTGAGAGCATTCAGCTGTATCCCACAGCGATCTTGCGGGGCCGAAGGTCACGTGCGATCTTTCGTTCCCTCGTGGTAGGCCTAGACAAGTCGCACATGGATGTCGGAGCTGCTGTGATTTATACCGGAGAAGGCTCGAGCGCCGAAATCATGCACAGATCCGTCGTGGGCGAGGAGTCGACGGTCGTCATGAGGGGGGCGATGAAGGCATTCAAGCCTGGGACGGGGGGCCACCTCGAGTGTAGGGCGTTGTTGCTCAGCGAAAAAGCACGAGCATACGCGCATCCGTCCTTGGTCAGCTTTTCTCCAGACGCGAACTTGACGCACGAGGCTGCGATCACGAGGATCGCCGAGGACCAGCTCTACTACCTCATGAGCCGGGGACTATCAGAATCTGAAGCCGTATCGCTGGTCGCTCGAGGCTTCTTGGATACAGACATACCTAGCTTGCCTCCGATAGTCCGGAGCGAAGTAAGCCGGATAGTTGCCGAGGGAGTAGAGCAGGTTCTCTGACGTTGCGAATAGACTACGGTTCGTGTATAGGATGCGGAGTTTGTGAAGCGGTATGCCCGCTTGGCTTGATCAAGATGTCCAAAGCTCTGTTGCTTCAAGGCAAATTCGAAAAGCTCGTCCCGAGGCTTCGAACATCGGATGCTTGTTCGGGATGCCTAAAGTGCGTCGAATCTTGTCCCAGCAAAGCGCTAAAGGGGAAATAGCGCAACACTCGATAGTTTTGACGTGAAGGTAGCTATCCTCGTGATCGACATGCTAAACGATTTCATTACGGGAAAGCGGATGATCAAGCAAGCTAAGGAGATCGTCCCTCGAATCAGAGAACTCCTTGAACATGCTCGTCGACTTGGATTGCCAGTAATCTATGCAAAGGATGCGCATGTGCCTGGCGTCGACAAAGAATTCGAGCTTTGGGGGGAGCACGCTGTGGCAGGGACGCCCGGAGCCGATGTGGTTCCCGAACTGAAGCCTGCTAAAGGAGACTTCGTGGTCGAGAAGAGGAGGTATAGTGCCTTCTTCCAAACGGACCTTGACCTCCTCCTGCGCGAACTGGGAGTCAAGAGGATAGTACTGGTTGGCGTTGCCACGGATGTCTGCGTTCAACACACTGCTGCCGACGCTTTCTTCCGCGGGTACCAAATCGTCATCGTGAAGGACTGTGTCAGCGCTACTAACGAGCAGGCTAATGATCGATCTATCGAATACATGCGCAAGGTGTATGGAGCATCCCTGAAGACCCTAAACGAACTTCTAGAAGAGCTATCGCAATGAAGCCTTCATTCCACATAGCAAGCGAGGACGAGATCAAGCGAGGCGAAACGACCGATGCCTACTTCGCCCGAACCAAGGAGATCCTAGAGAAGAAGGGGCTAAGCGGCGTCAGAGTCGTAGCCGAGGTAACCCCTGGTCAACTTCCCAGCAGCTGGTCTTGGGCTATTCTCTGTGGAGTGGACGAGGTTGCTAAGCTATTCGAGGGAATCCCAGTCGATGTCTATTGCATGCCTGAAGGTAGCATCTTCTACCACACCGATCACTTTGGCCTTCGAGAGCCTATCCTGTTTATAGAGGGATCTTATGGCGAATTCTGCGTCTACGAAACGCCTCTTCTCGGTTTGTTATGCCAAGCTTCTGGAATAGCCACGATGGCTGCCAGAATACGCAAGATGGTTCCCGACAAGATGCTCCTTTCCTTCGGAGTAAGGCGGATGCACCCGATGCTCGCTCCGATGATGGGCCGATCTGCCTACATCGGCGGGTTCGATGCCGTCTCAAACTTAGCTGGGGCGAAGGCGATAGGCAAGAAGCCCGTCGGCACGATGCCCCATGCACTGATCATCGTGTTCGAAGATCAGGTCAAAGCTTGGCAGGCATTTGACGAGATAGCCGAACCTGAAGTTCCCAGAATCGCTCTGGTGGATACATATTTCGACGAGAAGGTTGAAGCCATCATGGCTGCAGAAGCGCTAAAGGAGAGACTCTACGGTGTGCGTTTGGATACCCCAACTTCCCGCAAGGGAGATTTCGCAGAGATAATCCGCGAGGTGCGTTGGGAGCTTGATCTTCGGGGCTTTAAACACGTCAAGATTGTTGTATCCGGAGGCATTAGCGATGAGAACGTGAAGGAACTCGCCGAGGCTGGCGCCGACGCCTTCGGAGTTGGAACCGCCCTAAGCAATGCTCCGACGATCGACTTTGCGATGGACATAGTAGAGGCTAAAGGAAAGCCTGTTGCCAAGCGAGGAAAGCTTGGAGGAAAGAAGCAGGTGTGGAGATGCCAACGTTGCTTGACTGACATAATCGTACCTTTTGACCAAGAGGCTCCGAGTTGCCCGAAGTGCGACGGCGAAATGGTGAGCATGCTGAAACCCCTCGTGGAAGGCGGAAGGGTAAGGAGACTCCCTTCCGTCGATGAGATCAGGTCTTACGTCCTGAATCAGCTGGAGAAGCTGCCACCGATTTCCTGATCGCGGAATTTTTCAGTGCCTCGGCTTTAAACGAAACGAGGATGGGGACTAAGAAGCTCGGCATCAAGCAACTCGAAAAGCAGCAGGCGATTCGCGAGCTACGAGCTAAGGGTCTCTGGGGTAAGCGCGAGACCGCACGCGAGAAGCAGGCGCGAGGAATCGAAGCGCCTTCTCCCGATGACCCAGCTTTCTTGAACGAGATCGCGAAGATGAAAGTGATAACTCCGTACGCAATTGCTTCTAGGCATGACATCAAGCTAGGAGTCGCCAAGAAGCTCTTGAGAGAGCTTGAGCAACGGGGAGTAATCAAGCCCATCATCAAGTGCAGCAGGATCCCGATCTATCAGCCCGTGACGGGCTAGCTCGGATGAGTATTTCTCGCGCTCCCATCCGAGTGGTTCTAGAGGGAATCGGGGCCGCCGAAGGAGAGCTGATTCGCTTTTACTCGCCTAGGATCGTTGAGGCTGTCCTGAAGAAACTGCCGTTAGAAGGCCGGGCTAACTTATGGCAGGAAGAGGTGTACTTCGAAGTTCCCATTAAGATGGGTGCTGAGAAGCCTACGATGACCGTTGAGAAGGGGACGATTGCTTACTGGCCCGCTGGATCAGCTCTCTGCATATTCTTCGGGAAGTCGCAACCGTATAGCAGGGTCAGCATTGTAGGCAGGATAACGAAAGGAATAGAGCTTTTTCAGAACGTTAAGCCCGGAACTAAGATTCGGGTCGAACTCCTGCAGGAGTAAGCCCTTCGATTCTGCGCTTTTAGCTTGGATAATCGATGTCTGAAGAATTCATTTTCGGTCGATCGTTGACTGCGTCTAAATGAGTGATCGAATAGTCGTAACGGTCCTAGGCCGGGATAGACCCGGAATCGTTGCCAGCATAAGCTCGACCTTAGCTCAGTACAACGCCAACATAATCAAGGCTCGAGGAAGCTCGCTGCTAGATCTGTTCTTGATGGTGATGGTGGTTGATGTTAGCGAGGCGAAGGCTTCGCTGGAGCAACTGATCCAAGATCTGAAGCGGGAAGGCGAGCGAAGAAGCTTAGGAGTCTCGGTTGAGCTGGGAGAGCGCTACAAGCGTGGCAAGAAGCTAATCGCTCTTGACATGGATAGCACACTCGTTGATGCCGAAGTAATAATCGAGCTCGCCAAGCTTGCTGGAGTCG
>CAYZOK010000016.1:0-14809 GCA_964480335.1 uncultured Candidatus Bathyarchaeia archaeon
ATAAGGCGTAAGAAGCTTCTCGAGCTGCAAAGGGCTCTGCTTGAGAGGCAACGAGCGGAGCAACTCGAAGTGCAGAAGCAAGCTATGCTGAGAAGCATTTTGACAGCTCAAGCGAGGCAGAGGCTTGCCAATATAAAGCTGGTCAGGCCCGAGTTCGCGACTCAGCTCGAGCTGCAGTTGATACGCTTGGCTCAAGCAGGCCAAATCAGGGTTCCCATCACGGATACTCAGTTAAAGCAAATACTCGCCAAGATTCAAGCAGGGCGGCGCGAGATCAGGATAAGGCGCCTGTAGGGTATGGGAACATCCAAGCAACTTGGCAAGAAGAAAAGACTTGCTAGGGCGCTACGCAGGGCTAGACCTGTCCCCGTTTGGGTTGTCATGAAAACTATGGGGAAGGTTCGGGTTAGTGCTAGGAGGCGCAGCTGGAGGAGGGGAGGCAGGCTAAAGGTCTGATGCCTTGAGCGCTGCAGAGCGGGAATACGTAGTTCCACTGCGAGAAGCGTGGAGAGCACCTCGCGCGAAGAGAGCACCTCGCGCTATCAAAGCTCTTCGAGAATTCATCGAGAAGCATATGAAAGCGAGCGAAGTCGTCATCACAAACGAGGTTAACGAAGTGATCTGGGCAAGGGGCATCCAAAAGCCGCCTCGGCGCATCAAGATTCGAGCGGTTAAAGATTCGGGAGGCGTTGTTACGGTCTACCTAGCCGGAGGGAGAAGAGAGGAGTGATCACCAAATGCGATGTCCTGCGCACTCCTAACATCGGCTTATACCTCTTGGCCACTGACCGCTACGCTCTAGCTCCTACAACCATTCTCGATTCAAAACTCGGGAAGATTCGAGAATGCCTTAGCGTCGACGTAGTCAAAGTGAACTTGGCGAGATCTCTCCTGAATGGGGCATTAGCCGTTGGGAACTCGCATGGACTTGCAATTCCGTATATAGCTGAGCGAGAGCTTCCGATTCTGAAGCAATCACTTGAAGATGTCGACATAGCCATAGTGCCGTGCAAGGAGACCGCACTCGGAAATCTAATCCTCGCCAACGACCGAGGGGCCATAGTGAGCCCCCTTCTGAGCTCCGAGGGGGTCAAAGTCATACAAGATGTGCTCGGAGTTGAGGTTATGTCATCGACCGTGGCGCGCATCAGGACGGTGGGAACCCTCGCTGTTGCAACCAACAAGGGGGTCCTTGCGCACCCATCGATCGTTGAAGACGAGTTAGAGGCCATGCGGAGTATACTCAAGGCAGATGTCAGGCCAGGCACCATAAACTCGGGAGTTGGTTACATCAGGAGCGGGCTAGTGGCTAATAGCTTTGGCGCCCTAGTCGGCAGCGAGACGAGCGGTCTGGAACTTGCTGTAGTCGGCGAGGCACTGAAGCTTGGCTGAAGTTAAGGTATTTAGAATAGCAGGCGAGATAACGCACCCCAAGATGAAGACCAAGTTCGTTAAGGAGCTCAGAGCCTTGAAGCCTGAGCACGCCGTCGAGCAGGTGTATTCCGATATGGGAAGCAGGCACAAGCTGAAGCGATGCCATATCAAGATTTTGAAGGTGGAGGAAGTCAGTCCAGAGGAGGCAGAGGACTTGACGATTCGTCAGCTGGCTGGAGCAGAGTGATGAGCAGAAAGCTCAGCAGGGAAGAACGTGAAGTCCTCCAGATCGTAGCTCAGCTTCGAGTTTTAGAAGGTCTCGCTGGAGAGTTGCAAGCGAGGATGGGAATAGTCGACGCGGCGCTCACCGAACTTAAGGCCTCGTCAGATGCTCTAGCGGGGTTAAGAGGGGTTAAGAAGGGGGTTGACCTTTACGTCCCGATAGGCGGAGGCTCTTATGTTCCAGCGAAGTTGGCCAGTAGGGATAGAGTCCTCGTGGGGGTTGGCGCCGGAGTTACCCTAGAGAAAGGGTTGGATGAAGCTTTGGAAGGAGTTAGGATGCGCGCCACCGAACTCGAGAAGTCTAGAATTGCCCTAGAGCGACGATTAGTTGAGGTTCTCAGAAGGATGGAAGAGCTCAGACGCAAGGCTAGCGAGCTCTCGGCCAAGATCGGGGAGAAGAGAGAGTAGCTAATGTTTAGGAGGCTGCGCGAAGCTATCGGTTCGATCGTCGACAAGTTAACAACTACAAAGCTGGATGAAAAATCGCTTGATCCCATTCTCGATGAGCTGAAAATCTCCTTGGTTCGTTGCGATGTATCCTTGCCGATAGCCGAGGAGATCTGTAGCGAGCTAAAGCGGGAATTGGCTGGTAGGCAGATAGGGAGGCTAGAGGATAAGCGGCGTTTGGTGCGAGATGCTCTTCGCCGCCTTTTACTGCAATTCCTGAGCTACGAGGTAACCGACCTAATCGATCTGGTGAAGAGTAAACGAGGCGCCAAGAGGCCTGCCGTAATCTTGTTCCTAGGATTTAACGGGACCGGCAAGACGACGAGCCTAGCTAAAGTTACCAAGCTGCTTCTAAACGAGGGATTTTCAGTCGTGCTAGCTTGCAGCGATACCCACAGGGCTGGCGCAATTGAGCAGCTGGAGATTCATGCCGAGCGGCTGAACGTTCCCATGGTGAAAAAGCCCTATGGATCGGATTCCGCATCAGTGGCCTACGATGCGATAGCCTATGCTAAATCTAAGGGGATTGATGCGGTGTTAATTGATACCGCCGGACGGCCAGAGGCGGATCTAAACCTGATGGAGGACCTGAGGAAGGTGAGGTGCACAGCTAACCCCGATCTTAGCATATTGGTTCTAGACGCTCTTGCAGGCCATGCCGCGGTCGAGCAAGCACTAGAATTTAATCAGCATGTAGGCGTTGACGCCATTATAATGGCCAAGGTGGATGCCGATGCGAAGGGAGGATCGTCGATCAGCGCTAGCTATGCCATCAAGAAGCCCATCCTATTCGTCGGAACTGGGCAACGCTATGGCGATCTAGTAAAATTTGATCCGCAAGTCTTCGTCAGCACCATCGTAGGTTGAAGGCGCTGAAGGGACGGCACTTCCTGACGCTGCTGGATTTTTCACGTGAAGAGCTCGAAAGCATGCTAGAGCTTGCAAAGCGCATGCGCGATGAAGTTCGACCGAGTCTGAAGGGAAAGATTCTTGCGCTTCTCTTTCAGAAGCCTTCAACCCGAACTCGAGTTTCGTTTGAAGCAGCTATGTCGTCGCTAGGAGGGAGTGCGATCTATCTGAGTTGGGGCGAGGCTCAGCTTGCGCGGGGAGAAACCATAGCCGACACGGCTCGAACGCTAAGCCAGTACGTCGATGCAGTAGCAGCTCGAGTCTACCGCCACGAAACTCTAGAAGAGATGGCGAGGGCTTCTTCCATCCCGATCGTAAATGCGCTATCAGATCGCTGGCACCCGTGCCAAGCTCTCTCAGACATATTCACCATGGAGGAGATCAAGGGCCAGCTTCAGGGGCTCAAGCTTGCTTGGATCGGCGATTCGACGAACGTCTGCAACTCTCTCCTAGTAGCCTGCGCCACTTTTGGGATAGATGTGTCGATAGCTTGTCCAGAGGGCTACGAGCCGCTCCCTGATGTCTTGGAGAATGCTCGCTCGCGAGCGGCTGAAACTGGAGCTATGATCAAAGTCGTAAGGGAGCCTAGCGAGGCTGTGAGGGGGGCCGATATAGTCTACACAGATACCCTCGTCTCGATGGGCTACGAAGCCGAGCGTGAGGAAAGGTTGCGAGTGTTCCTTCCCAAGTATCAGGTGACGGCGAAGCTCCTGAGCCTTGCCAAAGACGATGCCATCTTCATGCATTGCCTTCCAGCTCTAAGGGGAGAAGAAGTTACCGACGAAGTGCTGGATGGAGCCCGATCGGTTGTTTGGCAGCAAGCCAGGAACAGGCTTTACGTCACCAGGGCCCTGCTAGCCTCCCTAATTTGAAAGTACTAATCGCTGCTTCCAGGCGCGATCAAGCAGCCATGAACATAGCTAGCAAGCTGATAGAGCTGTACAAACTTTCTGAAGAGAAGCCAGGCCTCTACAGGAAGGGCAATGTCGCGCTGGCACTCATAGACGAGAACGGCACGCTCGCTGAAGATCTTGACGAGCGCTTTAGAGCCGATTCTATAATCTTCGCCTCTCGACATTCCAGCAAGGCTGGCGTTCCGTCCCTTCTGGTGCATGCGCCCGGCAATTTCTCCGACGCTCGATTTGGAGGAAGGCCGCGTGAGCTCGCGATTGCAGATCCGTTCAGGGCTAAAACCGCATTAGTCCAGCTAGACATCTCCGATACTCAACGGCGCTATGCGGTCTCGCTAGAGGCGACCCATCACGGTCCGACCAGCATGCAAGTTCCGGTCTTGTTTGTTGAGATCGGAAGCTTGCCTCCACAGTGGACAGACGAAGACGCCGGTGTTGCTGTTGCCAAAGCCATCTGGAAAGCCGCTGCCGAGCCCTCAAAGGACCTACCCGCTGTGGGATTCGGGGGGACTCACTACGCGCCAGCTATAACTAGGATTGCCCTCGAGGAGCGGCTTGCCGTCGGGCATATCGTGCCAAAGTATGCTCTTCCTGAATGCGACAACGAATTACTGAGGTGCGTTCTGCGCAAAAGCATCGCCAAGCCCAAGGTGGCGATCGTTGATTGGAAGGGAATGCGGAGCAATGACCGCGAACGAGTCTTGAATATCCTCCGCGATGAAGAAGTAGAGGTGGTGAAAGCTTGATGTACGGACTGCCCATTTTCACGCCCACCGAGCTTAGGGACATAACCATCGCATGGCTCGCGCTATCGGCTTGCTTCACCCTGGTGCTAATCCGCAACCATTGGCCTATTTGGATGGCGATTGCGGCATCGATGCTCGTGCTAGGAGTGCATTTCGTCTTCCACGAGTTGGCCCACAAGTTCACGGCACAAGCGTTCGGCTATTGGGCGGAATTCAAGATGTGGACGACTGGCATTTTGCTGGCGCTCGTGCTCGCATTTGCGACGTTCGGATTGTTCATCTTCGCCGCTCCAGGCGCGGTATACATAGCTTCGCCCTACGCTCCCTGGGGATATCCAAACGAAAGGCTTCGGGAGGGGGGCATAATAGCAGCTTCGGGTCCGATGGTCAATTTGGCCTTTGCCTTCGCATTCTTGATGGCAACGCCAATAATCGGAGGCATAGGAAAAGTCGGATTCTACATAGGGACGGTCCTCGCTGCATTCAACCTTCTGCCATTTCCACCTCTAGATGGCTACAAAGTCATGCGCTGGAGCCTGCCTGTCTGGCTAGCCCTCGCAGCTTTAGCTTGGTGGTTGGTGCTCATGCCCTAGTAAACTTAAAGTCTCGGTTGCATTTGTCGTTGAGTCGATGAGGTTCTTCGAGGACTGTAAAAGGCTTTTGCGAATTGCGACCAAGCCGACGAAGGGAGACTTCTGGCTATCGGTGAAGATATGCCTAGCAGGGGTTGGACTGATAGGGGCCATCGCCTTCATCATACGAATGGTTTCGACTATTCTAGCTGGTATCTAAAATGCCGCTATTCGCTGTAAAGATAACAGGCGGTCAGGAGGGCGACGTTGCTGACATAATAGCTCGGCGGGCAAGGGTTCGAGGATGGCCGATCAAGTCCGTCATGGTTCTCAGAGGGATGAAGGGGTACATACTCATTGAAAGTCCGCACGCCTACCTAGTCGATCAAGCGGTAGCTGGAATCAAGCACGTGAAGTCTAGGATAGCTGGAGTCACCTCACTTGCCGATATCGAGCACATGATCGTGACTAGGCCCGTTATCGAAGAGGTAAAGGCCGGAGACATAATCGAGGTGATTGCTGGACCCCTTCGAGGCAGTAACGCAAGGGTTGTGCGAGTAGATACGGCGAAGAACGAGGTAGTCATTGAGCTTCTCGAGGCTGCGTTCACGGTCTCCGTGACCGTTCCTGCTGAATACATCCGGCCGCTGGGGAAGAGATAGAATTGGTCAAGAGGGCCGTCAGAGCAATCATCGAGGGAGGAGCGGCGACTGCAGGTCCCCCACTGGGGCCGGCGCTAGGCCCTCTAGGAGTCAACCTGATGGCAATCGTCAACGAGATAAACGAATTAACGCGCGACTTCGCCGGAATGAAAGTTCCCGTAGAAGTGATAGTCGATGTGGAAACAAAGGAGTTCGAAGTCAAGATTGGAACTCCCAGCACCGCGGCTCTGATAGCGAAGGAGCTCGGAATTCAGAAGGGATCGGAAAGGCCTGGATTGGAAACTGTGGGTGATTTACCCATAGAGAAGGTGGTCAAAATCGCTAAGGCGAAAGTAGGCTCGAGGTCGGTAAGTCTGAAGAGCTGCGTGAAAGAAGTATTGGGAACTTGCATCTCCATGGGCGTGACAGTTGAAGGCAAGGATCCTCGCGATGCGATTCAAGCGATAAACAGGGGCGAGTACGAAGAGCTGCTGAAGGGCTGATGTCGGTGCTAATCGAAACCATAGCGAAGGCGATCAACGAGGCGACTAGGATTTCCAAGAGGCGCAAGTTTGTCCAGTCAATCGACCTTATCATAAATCTTCGGGATATCGATCTAAGGAAGCCCGAGAACAGAATCGACGAGATAATCGAGCTGCCTCATCCGGCTGGAAGGGGTGTAAAGGTCTGCGTCTTCGCGAGTGGGGCTCTCGTGTCAAAGGCAAGGGAGGCAGGAGCAGACCGGGTTATCGAGAAGGACAATATCTCTCGACTAGGTGCCGACAAAAAGGTTGCAAAGAAGCTGGCAAAGGAGTTCGACTTCTTCGTCGCTGAAGGGTCTCTTATGCCTCTAGTGGGCAAGCATCTAGGATCGGTACTCGGCCCCAGGGGAAAGATGCCGATGCCTGTCCCTCCCACCGTTGACATCAAAAGCATAGTCGAGAGGCTAAGGCGATCCGTTAGGATACGCGTTCGAGGGCAACCCGTCATTCAGTGCCGGATAGGGTCAGAGGAGATGGATGGTGCCAAGGTAGCCGAGAATGTGAAGGCTGTTTTCAGCAAGCTTGAAGGGAGACTTGCTAAAGGAATGGGGAACATCGAGAGAGCCTTCGTGAAATGCACTATGGGGTCTCCCGTCGAAATTGAGATCAAGCCATGAAATGCTCAAAGCTCGGGAGAGGAAAGCTCAGGAAGTAGACCTTCTCCGTCGGCTCGTCGAATCTCACGAAAATCTGCTCGTTATCGACCTGCACAGGATTCCTGCAGAGCAGATCCGCTTACTGCGCGAACGGTTGAGGGATAGGGCCATCATCAGAACGGCAAAGAACAGATTATTCCAGAGGGCGCTTGAATCGAGCAAGAGGGCGCTTGAGAAGTTGCCCGAGTGCCTTACCGGATCAAATATGTTCATTTTCACGAATGAAAATCCCTTCCAGATAGCGGCAATCATTCGAGAAACGCGCATGAAGCTTCCGGTTAGACCTGGGGAAACAGCTCCTTGTGACGCAGTAGTCCCCGCGGGCAACACCGGGCTACCAGCAGGACCAGTGATGGGCGAGTTCAGCGAGGCAGGATTGCCAGTTAAGGTTGAGCTCGGTAGCATCGTTATAGTTAGGGACACCACGATCGTTAAGAAAGGTGAGGTCGTGAGGCCTATCGTAGCGAGCGTCCTTTCGAAGCTTGACATAAAGCCGATTGAAAGCACGTTGCGCATTAAGGTCGTCTACCACCGAGGATCACCAATACCAGCTGATGTGCTTCGCATAAGCGAGGTCATCGAGAGCATGCTCAAAGAGGCGCAAGAGGGAGCCCTAAAGCTGGCTATGGGCAGCAAGTTCTTTACGGACTTAACTATGCCTCCCTTGCTAGTCGAAGCTGTTCAGAAATGCCGTTGGCTGGCCAGCCAGGTAGCGTTTCTGGTTCCGGAGGTCTTGCCCGAGGTTCTCGCTAAAGCAGTAGCCGAGGCTCGAGCCATCGCACAGCTTATGGAGAAAAGCGAAAAAAGAGCTTAGCAACTAGGGAAGTGGCATGGAATACGTTCACGCTGCCATGATCTTGCATAACGCCAAGAAGCCGATAACAGAGGAGGCTATAACCAAGATCCTACAAGCGGCTGGAATCCAAGTCGATGAAGCTCGCGTCAAAGCGCTTGTCGCGGCACTTTCGAATGTCAACATCGACGAGGTCCTGAAGTCGGTCTCAGCTGTCAGTTTGACAGCTCCATCGCCAGCCGCCGAAGAAGCAAAGGAGGAAGCTGCCGAAGAGGAGGCAAAGGAAGAGCGCGAGGAGGAAGCCGTCGAAGGACTTAGCGCGCTCTTCGGCTAGTCAACTTCCCACTTGAGTATTCGCAGGTTCCCTGAGAGCGAATATCGGATACCGTTTTTCGAGGAGGAGGGCTTCATCAGGAGGTGCTGCAGTTCTTGTGGAGAATTCTTCTGGACGCAAATTCCCGAGCAAGAAACCTGCGGAGAATCGCCATGCTATCCCTATACTTTCATCCAGAATCCTCCAACTCGGAGGACCTATTCGGTGCGCGAAATGCGCGAGGCTTTTCTATCCTTCTTTGAGAAAGCGGGGCATACGCGGATAGCTCCTTACCCCATCGTCGCTAGGTGGAGAGACGACCTCTACTTCACTGATGCTAGCATAATTGACTTCCAGCCCTACGTGACCGAAGGGATAGCGCCTCCGCCCGCGAATCCTCTGGTCATAAGCCAGCCTTGCTTGCGGTTCGTGGACATAGACAACGTGGGCTTGACTCTCGGCAGGCATTTGACGATATTCGAGATGGGAGGGGCTCATGCATTCAACTATCCTGACAAGCGTGTGTACTGGAAGGACGAAACCGTTCGCCTACACCACGAATTCATCACTAAAGAGCTAGGCGTGAAGTCCGAAGAAGTCACATATAAGGAGGGGTTCTGGTCGGGAGGAGGGAACGCGGGTCCTGATGTCGAAACGGCCGTGAGGGGTCTCGAGGTCGCTACCCTCGTCTTTATGTACTACAAGGTCGTCGATGGCGATCTCGTCGAACTCCCCATCAAGACCGTAGATACGGGCTATGGAATCGAGCGGTACGCTTGGCTGTCGCAAGGATCGGTATCGTGCTTCCACGCGATTTACGGACCGCTTCTGGACGAAGTCCTGAAGATGGCCGGGCTGAAAGTCGACGAATACTTTGTAGCAAGATACGCCCGCCTGAGCGGAGGCATGAAGCTGGAAAGGGTTGCGAACGTAAAGAAGCTGAGGGCTGGGATAGCAGGAGAGCTCGAGATTCCAGTAGACGAGCTTCACGCAATCATGTCTCCGATCGAGAATGCGATGGCAGCCTTGGACCACTCAAAGGCTATCGCATTCATGCTGGCTGAAGGAGTAGTTCCGTCGAATGTTAGAGAGGGGTACTTGGCTAGACTAGTTATCAGGAGGTTGTACAGGCTTCTGCGGAGCCTACAGCTTGAAGATGAGCTTGCGAGCGTCGTTGACATGCAGATAAAGTACTGGTCAGACGATTTCCCACATCTCCGCGAGATGCGTGATGAAATCTTAGACATGTTAACGACTGAGGAACGCAGGTACCGCGAGACCCTGAGGCGAGGCGTCGGCATCGTCAGGAAGCTTTGTACTCAAGTCAAGGCTGGCAGGCTTCCGGAGATCAATGTCGACACATTGATCGAGCTCTACGACTCGCACGGAATTCCGCCGAACATAGTACTGGAAGTTGCTAGCCGAGAGGATGTTCCCGTGTCATATCCTGATGACTTCTACAATAGAGTTGCTGCGAGGCATATCCAAGCTCCCTCTGCCGAGATCCCAGCTCTCCAACGACGATTGGAGCTGTTAGTCGAGGGTCTCCCAGCTACCAAGCGTCTCTACTACGAAGATCCAGAGTGCCGTCGATTCAAGGCTAAGGTTCTGAAAGTTGTTAACGGAAAATACATAATCCTAGACCAAACTGCCTTCTATCCGGAAGGGGGTGGGCAGCTAGCCGATCAAGGCATCATCAGGTGGGATGGGAATGAAGCTAGCGTTGTGAGCGTCCAGGAAATAAAGGGAGCAGTCGTGCATGAGGTTAAGGGAGCTCCTCCACCTGAAGGAGTAGAAGTCGCTTGCCAAGTAGACTGGGAGAGGCGCATGAGCTTGACTAGGCATCATACAGCAACCCACATCTTGATCGGAGCATTAAGGCGCGTATTAGGAGAGCACGCTTGGCAAGCTGGTGCTCAAAAGGAGGCCGACAAAAGCCGCCTAGACATCTCTCATCACAAGCGGATCACTCTCGAAGAGATCGAGCGCATCGAAGAGCTTGCTAACATGGTTGTGATGGAGGACGTGCCCGTCGAGGTCTCGACCATGCCAAGGGAGAGAGCTGAAGCCGAGTATGGGTTTCGGTTATACCAAGGAGGGGCTGTCCCTACGCGCGAAATCCGAGTCGTCAGAGTAGGCGACTGGGATGCTGAAGCTTGTGGAGGAACCCACTGCTCGTCGACAGGTCAAGTGGGCTTGATCAAGATAGTTGGAGTTGACCGGATTCAAGATGGCGTCGAGAGGATAACCTTCGTAGCAGGCATTCCAGCCCTGCGCTCAGTCCAGAGGCGCGAGCGAATGCTACGAGCCTTAGCTGAGCGATGCCGATCGTCGGTCGAGGGTTTAGTCGAAAAAGTCGATAGCTTGATAGCCGATTGGAAGAAGGCTCGGAAAGCCGCTGAAGCGTTCGAAGACGAGCTGGTGAAGCACCAAGCTGAAGCTCTGGAGAGGGAATTCGAGAGCGTTGCCGAACTCAAGATCCTAGTTAGAGACTTGGGCAGAACTAGCGTCGAGCGCTTGGTCAAGCTGGCCAGAAGATTGCTCAGATCCGACTCCATAGTCATCCTGTTCGCATCCGACAAAAACGTTCGAATAGTGGGAATAGCGGGTCGCGATGCCATAAAGCGTGGCATTCACATGGGAGCCTTAGTAGACAAGGTCGCAAGATGCGTCGAGGGCGGAGGGGGAGGCGAGGCTGATTTCGGCCAGGGAGGAGGTCCCTTAATCGAGGGACTATCTAAAGCAATTAAGGCTGCAAGGAGGCTCGTTCTGGAAGTGTTGAAGGGATGATCATCGACTGGCGAAAGCTGGAGAGGTGGAGCGAAGAGTGGGAGCGAGCTAAGATCTTCCAACCGATCCGCGATCCCAAGCGCAAGAAGTTCTTCGCAACTTTTCCGTTCCCCTACATGAATGCGCCGCTTCACGTGGGTCATGGGTTCACCGCTGCCAGACTAGACGCATACGTTCGCTTCAAGCGGATGCGGGGATACAACGTGCTCTTCCCATGGGCATGGCATTGGACTGGCGAGCCCATCATGGGCATAGCCCTTGGAGTGCGACGGGGAGATTCCGACACCATAAGAGTTCTGAGGGAGATAGAGGGAGTTTGCGAGGAGGACCTGCGGAAGTTCGTCGATCCCATCTACGTTGCCCGATACTACACGCGCGAGAGTAAGAAGGTGGTGAGGCGGATGGGGCTATCGGTAGATTGGTCCCGCGAGTTTCACACGACTTCGCTTAATCCGGGATTCAGCAAGTTCATCGAGTGGCAGTACCAGCGACTACGCAAGCTCGGCTACGTAGTTGTCGGAACGCATCCAGTCGTCTGGTGCCCACCCTGCCAAAGCCCGACGGGCGATCACGACAGGCTAGAGGGGGTAGGAGTCTCGCCTGAGGAATACATCTTGATCAAGTTCAAGCTCGATGGGGCCCATTTGCCAGCAGCAACGTTTAGGCCCGAAACCATCTACGGAGTTACGAACCTATGGATAAATCCAGATGCAACGTACGTCGAAGCTCAAGTAGGCGATGAAACCTGGATCGTCAGCAAGGAGTGTGCCGACAAGCTGAGGGAGCAGCTGAGGGAGGTTCGGATAGGGCGGAGGTTCTCCGGGCGCGAGCTCATCGGAAAGACTTGTCGCGAGCCTCTCTTCGGTCGCGAGTTGCTGATACTTCCAGCCTGGTTCGTTGATCCCGATAGCGGAAGCGGAGTCGTATACAGCGTGCCAGCTCATGCTCCCTATGACTGGGTGGGCCTGCGCGATCTGCTCAGGAGCCCCGACCTCTTGAAGGAGTTCGGAATCTCTGCTGAAGCAATTGGACAGATTAAGCCAATATCGATGATCCAGCTCGAGGGCTTCGGCGATTGCCCAGCAATCGAGATCGTCGAAAAGATGGCTGTTCGAGATCAGCGCGATCCAAAAGTTGAGGAAGCCACCAAGATCATCTACAAGCGAGAGTTCCACCTAGGAGTTCTGAAAGAAGTTTGCGGAGAGTATGCTGGAAGGCGCGTGTCCGAAGTCAAGCGAGAGCTCGTTGACAGCTTCGTCGAGCGAGGGATAGCCGACGTTATGTACGACTTAGTCCAGCCAGTCATCTGCCGCTGCAAGACCAAGTGCATCGTAAAGGTTCTGAAGGATCAATGGTTCCTAGCTTACTCGCGCGAAGACTGGAAGGATGCCGTCAGAGAGGTTCTGGAGCGAGCCTATGTGACTCCTGAAGAAGCTAGGAGCTGGTTCCTGAACGTGATTAGCTGGCTTCGGGACAAAGCTTGCGCTCGCCGAACTGGCTTAGGCACTCCACTGCCTTGGGACAAGAAGTGGATCGTCGAAACGCTTAGCGACTCCACAGTCTACATGGCTTACTACATCGTAAGCAAGTTCATCAACGAGGGCAAGGTCCAGCCCGAGCATCTAACCTCCGAAGTGTTGGACTACGTGTTCTTAGGCGAAGGAGATCCGGACGATATCTCAAAGGAAGTCGGGCTTAACGCGAGCGTCCTTCGCGAGATGCGAGAGGATTTCCTGTACTGGTATCCGGTAGATGTTCGGACTTCCGCGAAGGAACTACTACCGAACCACCTGACATTCTTCCTGTTCCATCACATTGCGCTATTCCCGCCCGAGCTTTGGCCCAGGGGGATCGATGTCAACGGCGTCCTCATGATCGAAGGAGCCAAAATGTCGAAGTCAAAGGGTAACATCATCACGCTACGCGACGCTATTGATGAGTACGGTCCTGATGCAGTGCGTTGCGTGCTTATCTTGGCGGCTGAGCGAATGGACGATCCGGATTGGCGAGGCGAAAATGCGCGTAGCGTAAAGCAAAGGCTCGAAGGCTTCTACTCGCTCGCTCGCGAGCTGATGTCGGTCAGAGGGGGCAAAGTCGGCAGGTTAGAGCGCTGGTTAACGAGCATGCTTCAGCTTCGCATCGAGGCGATTACCGGAGCCCTTGAAGAAAGAAGGACGAAGACGGCGCTTGAGGAGGGGCTATTTAATGTTTGGAACGACGTGAAGTGGTACCTTCGACGTTCCGAGGAGCCTAGCGAATTCGCCCTTCGAGAACTTCTAAGCACGTGGATTAGGCTGCTGGCGCCTTTTGCCCCCTTCATTTGCGAGCATATCTGGCATGAGATGGGGAATGCCAATTTCATCTCAACAGCTCCGTGGCCCGCATTCGACGAGAGCAAATTAGATGCTGAAGCGATCGAAGCTGAAGAGCTAGTGAAGCGAGTCGTGGAAGACGTGAAGAGCATTCTGGACGTGATCCGCATCGAGCCGAGGAGGATCTGCCTCTACGCTGCGGCCGACTGGAAGTGGGATATCTATCGCAAGGCTCTCGAGTTTGGAGTGAGGAGCTACGTCGGCTTGCGAGACTTGATGGGCACGCTAGAGAAGCGGACGAAGGAAACTGCAGAAGTCGCTAAGAAAATCGTTGAAGAGGTGAACGACCTGAGCCCGATGCACCGCGAGTTTCGGGCCAAGGTCGGTGTGCTAGATGAATTAGCGGTTCTAGGCGATGCTAAGGGCTTCTTAGAACGTGAGTTTAGGGCAAGGATTGAAATCTACAGCGAAGACGATCCCACCCGTTACGATCCTGCAAATAGAGCTGGGCGAGCCATTCCATATAAGCCCGCGATCTACGTGGAGTAGCTGCCAAACAGGTCTTATACGTATGATCTTATGCAGAAACTGGTCGGGGCCTGTAGCTCAGCTGGATAGAGCACCGGCCTTCTAAGCCGGGGGTCGCCGGTTCGAATCCGGCCAGGCCCACTTTCTTAA
The DNA here is from genome assembly GCA_964480335.1 of uncultured Candidatus Bathyarchaeia archaeon. GTDB lineage: Archaea > Thermoproteota > Bathyarchaeia > CAYZOK01 > CAYZOK01 > CAYZOK01. The sequence continues at coordinate 13,967 of CAYZOK010000016.1, forward strand.
AGATCCAGCTAGGGAGGGCCTCTAGCTTCACGAGCGGAGACGTAAGGTGTTGTAGTGGCCTTTCGGGATTTAGCGAGATCTCGACTGCCTCCTGAATGGCCAGCCGAAAGGTCGCAGGATTGCCTTTTCCAATGCCCCTGCAAGCACTGTGAATGTAGACATAGTATTCTGAGCCTCGGTATTCGAAAAGAGCACGTTCGTGACTGTAGGCTTTGAGCGGCTTTTCTCGGACGGCAAAAGGCCAAAGCCTGCATGCGAGCGGCTTCATGCCCAATGCTTGCAAAGAGCATAGTCCTTCGGCCAGGAATATGCAGCCGTTCTGCAACGAGCGCAGCCTAGGCTTGGCCCCTGACATCTCGACTACGAAGTGGCCGAAGTGGCGCGTGATCATGATGTACTCGTAGGTCGTTAAAGGAGCCACGAACCGCTTGCAACAAGTTCCGCATGCTAAGCACTCCCAAGAGCGAACATAGCGCCACGGGATGTAACGGGACTTTGAGGTGAGCGACAGCTCAAGCTCGTGAGCTGCCATCAGTCTCTGCTTTGAAGTCGTCGAGTATTTTTACTGCGCTCTAATTACCGCGCCGCTTGATGTCAGGAAGAGCTTCGAGGCTACGTGGAGGAGTAGGTTCGCTTTCTCCACGTTCCATCGACCTGCGCTGAATAGGCTTTCGTCAGCATAGGCCTCAAGTACCTCTGCCACGAATAGAGTTGATTCGCCTACTTCGACCGCATTCCGAACCTTGCACTCGAGGTGCCCGATACACTGTTCGATTATTGGAGGTCTGACCTTCTTTGCTGGTCTCATCGTGAAGCCAGCTAGCTTCACTTTGTCCACGCGCC
>CAYZOK010000017.1:0-3476 GCA_964480335.1 uncultured Candidatus Bathyarchaeia archaeon
AGAGGCGCGTCTAAATAAAGTCGTCTAAGCAATGTAAAAGCGTCGGATGCATCGACTAACGCTCGTTCTGCTCGCGGTTTGCCTGCTTTTCCCCCTACCAGCTTCGCTCGGAGTTGAAGACTTTGAGGTAGCTAACGTTACGATTCGGATCTACGAAGATGGAAGAGCCTACGCAACGTACGAAGTCGCAGTAAACGAGACGGTTCCATACGTCTTGATCGATCTGATAACTTCTGAACCTAGGTTCATGCTCGTAACCAGCGACGAAGACGAGTTCCTAGCTTACGATCTAACAGAGGATCGCTTGATGGTCTATACGTTGGGCGAGGATGCCGTGAATGTCGAATTCGAGATCGCAGGATTCGCCACGCGGATAGGCGATACGTGGATTGCGAACTTCACGAGTTCATATAATTCAACTTTGATCTTGCCCGAAGGGTCTACGCTCATCTATCTGAGCGGCATTCCGATCGAGATTCTCGAAGAAGATGGAGCGATCATTCGCCTGTCGCCAGGATCGTGGGAGATAGGCTATACGTTCAGGCCTTTGCCCTACATTCCTCTTTGGGAGCCTGGACCCGAGAAGCCCGAAGAACTCCCCGAAGAGGTTCCTATCGAAGAAATACCTCCTGTTGAAGAGCTAGCTGGAGTACCGAGGATAGAGCTAGCTATCGCAGGTATAGTCGCCATAGGGATTGCTCTTCTGGGCGTTTGGAAGGCTAGATCGAGAATCATGAGGCTATTTAGGCTGATTCGATAGCCCTTAAGGCGTCTATCGCTAAGCTCCTAGCTTCGGCGAACTTTAACACGCTCTCTTTGAGTGGCAACTCCGTAGCTTCGTCGAACAATTCCTCAGCTCGCTTGAGCATCTCGAGAGCGGCAGATACGTCCACTCCCTGCGCTTCTTTCCGCTCTATCTCGTGCCTGACTTCCATCATCATGGATTTCAAGATCGCTTGGTAGGCTTCGGCTCTCTGATCGATCAGCTCGTAGGCCTTGCTTTCTGCCGACTTGATAATTCTTGAAGCCAAGTCGGCCGCCTTCTCGACTTGTGATTGCGCATCCTCAAACATCTCAAGCTTAAGAAGATCGATTGATTCCTTCAGCAATCCGTCTAATTCACCTAAGTCTCTTTCGACATTGACTAGCGCCATGGAAGCCGCTACCGCTCTTAGCTTATCGGCTCTCTCCGCAAGCAGATCTATCGATACCTCTATTGCGGTTATGGTCGTCAAGAGTGCGTCTAACTCCTCACTTGCCTCCTTAAGCAACCTATAGGCTTCTCTAGCCTTCTCGGCGTCTTGCGCCCTCATAGCTTCCGCAAGAAGCAGGTCAGTTGCCCTTATGACTTGCGCCAAGATATCCCTCGTAGCATCAACAACCCCTTTTTCACGCAGCTTGAAGCGCTTCATCGCGATATCGGGACGTAGATGATCTGCTGCTACGATGAGTTCATCCCAGGGCTTCCCTTCATGATACTCCTCGGCTTTAGGCAGAAGCGCTTCCATCTCCAGGACGATCGATTTGAAGATCCCCATCGCGCTCAGCAGCAATTCCTGCCTTTCAGCTCCTGTTTCATTCTCGGCTGCTTTGAGCAACCTGCTAGCCTCCCTATAGCTTGACACTACGCCCTCTGGAAGGTCGATTAGGTGCTTAACCGCTCTATACACTAGATCGTTAGCATATAGCTCCAATCGCTTGCAGAGGGATAGAAGATCCACGGCATTTTCCGCATTTCCGGAAAGCAGACAAGCGCTCGAAGGGATGAGCATAAACGCGATCAGAGGCAGAATGACGATTGCACAACCTTCCTTCATCTACCACCACATCATTAATGAGAGCGGATAAATAACATCACCTCGGGGCAGATGAAGCGCAGCACGTCGAGACGGATCAAGATCTTTGGGGCCTTAGTTGCGCTAATCATTCTTCTGACGCAGACAACGACCGTCTTACCAGCTTCAGCTGAAGAGCTTGAGAGCGAAGCAACATTCGCAGTATGCGAGCTTCCTCCCTCGCTAAACCCGTTTCATCCACTTCCTATGTTGAGACGGGCGGGCATGAGGATCGTCGAGTTGCTTTACGACACTCTCCTGAGGTACGAGAATCATTCGATCAGACCTTGGCTGGCGGAAAGATGGGTCGTCGGTCAAGATGGCAGGGTCTACACTTTCTATCTAGTTAGAAACGCGAGCTGGCACGACGGTACTCCGTTGACAGCCTACGATGTCGAGTTCACGTTCAGGTATGTGATCGAACATCGATTGCCGCAAGGTCTCTACCTTGAAGGGATCGTAGAGGACGTGAAAGCGGTCTCCGACTATGTGTTGAATGTCACGCTCAAGACGGAACGCGTCGGCTTCCACTTCCTGACATTCTTGGGGACGACGCTCATGATCGTTCCTAGGCACATATGGGACGACATAGAGAATCCGCACAAATTTCTGAACGTAAATCCAATCGGAAGCGGCCCCTTCAGATTGCGAGAGTTTGATCTCGAAGAACGAACGATAACGCTCGAAGCAACCCAAACCCACTTTAAGCACGAGCCCAAGCTGAGGTACTTGAGGTTCGTGGTGTATGAAGACGAGGATCTGGCGATGTCAGCCTTGCTTAGAGGGCATATAGATGCTATACTTTGGTCCATGGATCCGCTGTTGGCCAGGGCTGTCCTTGAGGAGTACCCGGATGCGAAGTTCGCAGTGGCTAGGGGAGGAGAGACGGTTGCATTGTTGCCTAACCTAAGAGAGAAGCCGTTTGACGAGCCGAGGTTCAGGAAGGCCGTTTCCTTAGCAATCAGCAGAGGGGAAATCGCGCTGGATGTGTATGAAGGTGCTGCTCAAGTAGCGAGCAAGGGGCTATTGCCTCCAACGTTAGGCCTATACTTCAACGAGGATCTGGGCGCATACGAGTTCAACTTAACCAAAGCAGCCGAACTGATCGCAGGGCTTCCAGAGGAATACAGGGAGAGCCCGGTAGAAATCTATGCCTTAGAAGAGATGATTCCAATAGGCAAGAAGATTCAAGATAATCTAAGGCTAATCGGCCTGAACGCGACGCTCATCCTAACCGATCCCGAATCTTTGATATACTTCTTGCATCGAGGCGATTTTACTGCAGCCATCGTGAGCCATCCTCTAGTTTCGTTCGAGTGGCTCGCTCGAGTTCTTCACTCAAGAGGAGGTCTAAACTTCGCTGGGTACAACAGCACGAGGTTCGATAGCTTGATCGAGAAGTTCTTCGAAGAAGGGAACTTCTCAGAAAGGGTGCGAATAGCCCACCGAATGCAGGAAGTCATCGCAGAGGAAATACCGATGATAGGAATCGTTCATCCAGGCGTCATAATGGCATATAGCGAGGATTACGTGAGAGGATGGGTCATAAGAGACGTACTCTGTCTGGACAATTACGATAACTTCGTGAGCCTCTATCCGTCGCCTGCCGCCAAGGAGAGACCGATGCCTGCAGCAGAGGTG
>CAYZOK010000017.1:3576-14002 GCA_964480335.1 uncultured Candidatus Bathyarchaeia archaeon
TAGGTGTGAAGATGGGTCAGCTAATGGCAGTGATGGTCATCGCCGTATCCGCCTTCATGATCCTGCTCATGATCTTCAGGAAGAGGACCTTCCTGACCCTAGAATAGCTCTGCGCGTAATACGAGCCAGCCTAAGATAGCAACAAGCATTACGACGATTGCGATGGTAGTCGGCAGGAGTCCAGGCAGTAGTGCCGCGCCACCTGGAGCAGGTGCTTCTTCAACTGGAGGTAGCACTTCTTCTATCGGCACCCCTTCTTCTACCGGCGGCTTTTCCTCCTCAAGAGGCAAAGCTACTGGAGCAACTTCTTCAGGAGCTCTTTCCTCGGGAGGCGCTAGCCCCAGTAGTCGGAGGGCGTATATCTTAGATCCTCGTCTGGGACGAGGTACTTCTACCGGCTCTACTTCTTCTATCACGATCTCTTCTGGAGATTCTCGTAACTTACGAACCAGATCTTCGATCTCCCTTAGGGCTTCACGATCGGATGGCGTCCAAAGTCTGTAGACGCTCCCACAGCAGTCCATCTGCTCCAGGAGGATTCTGCCCCTGTATTCGGGGACGAAGGGGATGATTATTGTAACGACGTGTGGGGGGTACGTAGCATCGAAAGGAATGGCTCTCAGGAACACATTCCATCCCGTTATAAGATGTATGCCCTCCGACTGCTTCAGCCTTCTTCGCTCGGGACGCGATATGGTGTCCTCATCCTCAAGACCTCCCTCCAGCAATTTGTCGGTCAGCTTCATCAACAGGAAGTAGGCTGGGTCTCTTCCCTCTAGTACGATGATCTCTCCGTCTTCGTAATGCACCCTCAGTTCACCCCCCGGCTCTCTGAAGAAATGGTACGCATTCATCAGCTTACCAGCGGCGACAGGGAATTCCACCGTGGCTTCGATCTGAGTTCCGTCCTCGAGGCTGATAATGATCTCATGGACTTTGTCGCCTACAACGGTATGAGGCATGACGGGCCTGATAATTATCTCGACTTCTGTCTCCGGGGGAATAGGATTCTCATCGACGTATGCTTCGCCCGGGTATATCCATATCCAGCCTATCCACCTGTTTTCCGGGATCTCCCAATTTTCCGGGTTCTTTTCCATCCGCTCGGCTGTAACGAGCTCAAGCCTAGTGTCGCCATAGTTGTCTATTAGCCGGATTGAATCGATGCGGACGCTCGAATCTCCCGTATTTCTTACGACGAGCCTTATGTGCTCACTCGTCACGTACTCCGAGCTGAGGATCTCGAGCTCAGGGGATTCGCTCGTCGAGAAGGCCAGATTCAATTGAGGTTGTGGAAGCAGGATCGCAAGCGCGAGTACGGTCGCGAGAACCCGAACGTTGGAGCGCTGGATCTTGGGTTTCATCTCAACATCTACTTTGGAGCAAAGGCTTAAATGAACTTTGAGTAATCTACTTCGACATGTCGTTGGGAAGGCAGATAGCAGCTCTGACAGCTCTAAGCCTTTGCCTGTCACTGCTGCTCCCAGTTGGAATCCACCTAACGTACGCCACATGGGATCCAGCACGAGGGTGGGAGGAGTTCATCGAGCAGGAGAAGCCGCTCATCGAGGCGATACTAGAGAAGCATCCATACTGGACGATCTACGAGCCAGATGGCAGATACTACGGCTACCCCGTGTTCGAGTTCAGGGAGAAGGAGTGGCTCAAGAAGGTCGACGCCCCGAGGTGGTGGGAGGTGATGGGATGGCCTATCGCCGCGCCCTACAGGCTCTACGGCCCATCGCTGCTCGACCTACCTACGCCCTTCGTGGGCACGATAGAATGCGCGGTTTGCCACTTCGAGGAGTACATTCAATGGCATCACACGAGGCACGACCTCATCGTGAGGAGGGCTGTCCCAGAAGAGATTCCGGAGAAGACCCTGCGGACGTTCGAAGAAGACCCTGAGCACGGCATCCTACCACTGGGGATGTGCGTTGATGTCGTCCACGTCATAGTAGGAACCATGAGGCAGAAGTACGCCTACGCGGACGCTTGGCTCCTGCGAGGCACTTACTCGGTAGAGGGTGGATGGCTGAGGGAAGGAACGGGCATCTTCACTCCAGGAGCGAATCAGTACACTCCAAGCTTCGAAGCGATAACGATAGAGCACGCCAGGCAGATCGCGGAATGGATTCCTGAGTTCCCAACCAGCCCAGAGGAGACGATTCCCTACTACGGCAGCCCGATCTGGGGAGTCATGAGCTATGCAGCCTTGTACAGGCGATACTGGGTAGTGGAGCCATACACGACTTACTGTGAGCTATGCAAGCCCTACATAGTCGACTTCCCCAGCGTCGACGCGCTGATAGATGCGCTTGGCGATGCTGAGCTGCTGAAGGAGAGGACGTTCATAACCGGCATCGAGTGCGAGATATGCCACGGGCCCGGCGCCCACATGGTAGGAATTGCACCAGGTCACGTATTCAAGCCAACACCCACCTGCGAGCGTTGCCACCTGAGGATGCAGATAGTCGAAGATCCGGAGGTCTACGACTTCGTAGGCATAGGCCCCGAGGAGGAGAAGATCTACATCAGAATCAACCCGTACGTGAAGGCGAAGATGCCATCCTGCGGAACGCAGGGCGCCCAGATGCTGCAGACTGCACACTATGAGAGAGGGATGAGGTGCACAACGTGCCACTGTCCTCACGCTGTGACCATCGGAGTCGATCCCCTGAGAGACATGTATACCAGGTGCGCCATAAGGATGCGATGCGAGGACTGCCACGTAGACCACGCGGAGGTATTCCAGAAGCGAGATGTCCACATCGCCCTCAGGTGCGAATCATGCCACATGCCTCAGCACATGAGCTGCACGAAGTTCATAGCATTCATGTTCCCAGAGTATGGCCTCTGGGGAGAACGCCGTGCTCACGTCTGGAAGATCGACGTGCACCCCTACAGGAAAGCCTACGATCCCGAGGATGGCATCTTCAACAGGATCGGCGGCTACTACTTCCTCGACCTGATGTGGACGTGCGCTCGCACGAGCGTTAACGACTATTGCCTAGTCGTCCTCGGGCTAGGATGCCACTCGCCTGCCGTGTCGAGGCTACCCGAGCATCTGCACTTCTTTGATCAGAGGATGGCATACGAGACGACGATGGAATGGATAGAACCAGTGGACACAACCGTTGCGAAAGTGAAAGAGATGCTCGAAGAATTCCATGCCGCACTGCCATTCTCCCTGGCTCCCGCGGAGGATAGAGCGATCGCGCTAAACTTGGTGGCCGAAGCTGAAGAGATCGTCGATCTCCTGGAAGAAGTAAGCGCGGTCCACGCTCCGGCCTGGTGCTTAGAGCAAGCCAAAAGAGCCGAAATGCTCGTGTCCCTCGCCCTCGAGCTAATCGAGGCGAGCTAATCTAAACAGCGGGTCAACAGCCCCAACGCAAGCGAGAACGGGCGATGAAGTGAAGCCCCAGGCTAGTAGGGGAGCCGCGGCAACGCGCAGTACCCGAGCGCCTGGGGCGGCTAGCAAAGCCCGTGCGCGAGTTATGCGGAATACTGATCTTTTTAATCACTTCCGTTCATTGTCGGCTTTGACGTAGCTCGTTCGTGTAAGCGGAGAAATAATATAGCATTGGCGTTGAATAATCGAGCTGTGACGCGCGCGATAGAAGTCCTCAATTTAACGAAGAGCTACAAAACGGCGACGGCGATCAAAGATGTCACGTTCACCGTCGACAGAGGAGCCGCATTCGGATATTTGGGACCGCAAGGATCGGGGAAGACTACGACCATCAGGATACTGATGGGGCTGATCAAGCCAGACTCGGGCAGCTACAAAATTCTGGGCACGGATCCCTCTGAAGAAGGCGTAGAGCTCCTCAGCAGGGTTAGGTACGTCCCTGAGAATCCTGGCCTTCCCAGGTTCATGACCGGGTACGAGTTCCTCGAGCTCATGGGCAAGCTCTTTGGGCTGACGGACTTGAAAGACGAGATCGAGAGGGTGCTCGACATAGTCGGAGCGAGAGGCTACGCGCACAAGGAGATCGGAAAGTACAGCAGAGGGATGCGCCAGAGGATATTGATAGCTCAGGCCCTCTTAGGAAAGCCTGAACTCCTAGTTCTGGATGAGCCGTTGGCTGGAATCGATGTCGAAGGCATTATAAGGTTCAGAGAGCTCTTCAAGAGCTTGAACGGGGAAGGCGTGACCCTGTTCCTATCGACTCATGTGCTGAGCTATGTCGAGAAGCTGTGCACCCATCTAGCGATAATAAGCAGGGGAAGGCTCAGAATCTCGGGCGAGATCTCCAGCATATTGAAGGAGTTCGATACAGACGATCTCGAGAGGGCCTTCTTGAGAGCTATTAGCAGGTGAGATGCCGCTCGCGCTCGACAAGGTTTGGAGCATAGCCACGTACGAGATGAGGAGGAATCTCTACAAGAAGAGGGTCCTACTGGCTATAACGGCGATATTTGCCTCGCAGATCTTCACAACCTGGTTTTCCGGAAGCATAGTGCTTCGCGAACTAGTCCTGAGGCCCGAGCTAGCTGCGGTCTACGAGCTTGAATTGATGTGGCCGTTCTTCGTCACCATGCCCCTCGTGACCATCTTCCAGATTTTGTTGGCGATAATGGTCGCGTCTAGCGTCATGTCTGAGGAATATGAAGAAGGGACGTTCGAGATCCTATTCACGAAACCCATGGGGAGATGCGAAGTCGCGATCGGAAAGATCGCAGGAGGATTGATCTTGATCTCTATCGTCGCAGTTCTCACGCACCTCTTAGCTCTCTTCTCAGCCACCTTCCTATTCGGCCATCAAGCTCACCTAGGCTACTTCGCGATCACCATCCTAGCGTCGATATTTGCTACGATGACCTTCTACTCGTTGTCCTTCATGCTCAGCGAGCTAACGAGGAGCACCATCATCTCGGCTGTGATCGCGGTGGCCTTGCTCGTCATCCTGCCCTTTTCGGTTCAAGGTTTGCTAGCCATCTTCTCTCCGATCTTAGGATTCGAGTTCATCGCTCCGGTGATCGCGCACTTGCCAACGTGGATATCCTTCCTGCCCTTGCACATCTTAGTCGAGCACGGAATAGTCGGCTTGGGAGAGAACATCTTGATGGATGTCTCGCTCATGTTGCTGTTCGGAGTGCCCATTCGCTGGATAAGGGAAGTCGTGGATGTCGCCCTCACGATCTCGCTCATATCGATCTATAGCGCGATCTGCTTCTCTGCAGGGTTCATCCACCTGGAGAAAAGCGACCTAGTCAGGTGAGCAGATGGAGGTCGGAAACGCGCTCTTAGCCGCTGCATTCCTCTTCACGCTCTTCGACCTTCTCAATCTATCGAGAGCTCGATGGCGCAAGAAAAAGCCCGATGCGAGCAACGCTCCATTCGCTCTCGCGACTCTATTCGTAGCGCTGGCCTATCTGAGGCTCGTGTACGCATATGTAACCGATGAATTCAGACTTGCGGAGGTCTTCTACACGAGCGCTTCGACTCTCTCGACCTTTGAGAAGATAGCGGCCTCGTGGGCAGGAGCGGGAAGCTCCTACTTGCACTTCCTCACCTTGACCGCAACGATCTTCTTGGCTTGCAGAGTCATAGCTGGATTTGGCAAGACACACGAGGATTTCTCTCTTAAGCGCCGAGCGTACATGTTCTCATCCCTCATATTCTTGGCTCTCTTGGCATTGACGACGACCACGCCTCCTTTCGCCGAGCTTCCGGTCGAGCTTCCCGAGGGTCAAGGCTTGAATCCCATGCTCAGAGACATCTTCATGATTTTCCATCCGCCGCCCCTCTTCGTAGGCTACATATTCACATTCATGGCCACCTCCTACGCCTTATCGAGCTTGAGCCTGAGGCGGAGGCTGGAACTGAAGGAGGTAGCAACCCTCACTAGGCTTGCGTGGCTTTTCCTGATGCTAGGAATAGCGATCGGGGGAGTATGGGCATACATAACGCTAGGATGGGGAGGATATTGGGCATGGGATCCTATAGAGGTGGCCCCCCTTATCGCGTGGCTCTTCTTAACAGCATGCTTTCATCTGCCTGCTATCAGGGGGAAGGATTGTTCACTCGAATTCCTGCTATTCCTCTCGTTCCTCTCGTGCCTCTTCACAATCTTCATCACAAGATCGGGCGTGGTAGCTTCCATTCATGCCTTCGCCGCTTCTCCGATAGGATATGGCTTAGTGGTGATGATGGCCCTTTTCACCATCATCTTCGCCTTCCTGAAATCGAGATACGAAGTTCCCATCTTCGACCTCAGGTTGGCAAGATCCGTCCGGGCGTTTTCCTCATTCCTGGCATTTAGCTCGCTTATGGTCTTGGCTTTCATATGCTTCATCGGCACGCTCATGGCCATCCCTGCGCTAGACAGCCCAGAATACTACAACATGGCCTGCTTTCCGTTCACGATTCTGTTTCTCGCTTCGTTGATCGGATGTAGCTTTCCTAAGAGGTTAGGCTTCAAGGGTTACTCGTACATACTCTGCGCGGTCTTCACCGCCAGCATCGCGCTAACGCTGCTGAGGTTCCCCACCCCCAACGATATGGCGAACTTCGGAATACCGATCGCCTCATTTGCGCTCGCCGTCATTTTCGCCAGGATGCTCTCCTCCATCGCGAGACGAGAGAGGGCGTTCCCATACATCGCATCTAGCGGCTTGATCCACGCAGGACTCGGCATGATGTTGCTGGGCGCGTTTGTGAGCTCGACTGCCCTCCTCTGCGCCCCTCATCAAGCCATCAGGTTGGGAGAGCCCAACGTCGTCCACCTATGGAGTGAGTGTAGGCGCTATAGCAGGCAAATTGTGATTGAAGCAGGCGAGTTGCATGTCGGCGAGCCGGAGGGGCAGATCTTCAACGCTAGGATCATGCGTCTCAATCCGGACAGGGTCACCGGATTGCTCGATGTGAAGATTAGAGATGGAGCAAACGTCTACCACACCCAAGTAATTTATTACCTGTACAGCCTCTTCGGCATGTTCTTTGAACCGGGAATAGTCTTCACTCCACTCTACGACTATTACTTGGTGCCCATCTACTCTGAAGAGATGGGTGGTTTCCTATACGATAGGGGATTCCTCGACAAGCCCATCGAGAAGGAGGAGGTCAGGATCACGGTCAAGATGATGCCTCTCGTCAGTCTGATATGGCTAGGGATGATCCTCCAGACCGCAGGCTCCATCATGGCGGTGGCGACCGAAAGAAGATATTTTTGCACATCGCAGCCCAAATAGATCATGAGGATGAGCTTGAGAAAGCTTCTCGTCATCGAAGCTCTATGCATCTGCATCGTCTTAGCGGTAGCATGTCTAGGCATAAGCCTTCAGCCCCTCCTTTGGCCTTTATTTCCCGAAGAGCCCCTTCCACCTGGGTGGATAGATGCTAGCCTCTACGCCCCCGATGAGGAGTTCGCACTAGAGCGGGGGATGGTTGAATACCTAGGATTCGGCTATAGAGGAGATCTCCTAGGCGTCATATACGTAGGCTTCAATTTCACCGCATGCGACGAGCCTGGGAGGATGGCCTTCAGACTTAACAAGCTGAAGTATGTGACGAGCGTCCACGTCGAAGAGCCTTCTCACAAGCTCTTCATCATGATCCCTTGCTGCGCTTATTACCACCTGTTGGTGCCAGATGAGCTGAACATAGTGGGCTTCCATTCGCCGCGCGAAGACGGATTCGAAGGCAAGTTTAGGTTTTACATACGCACGGCTCGGCCCGTCGCTCCGGCAGTAGCGGAAGAAGCTGGAGGAGATTGGCGGTACTTGGCTAGGCTCATAGGGATCCCAGGCCTATCAATAGGATGCTTCGATCCGTTCTCGAGGAACCCCGTGCTAGAGCCCCTGTCGTATAGCTTGTACGACGGGCCCGGGAGGCATAGCTACGTCGTCTACGATGTCGTAGGATTTCCATTCCCCTACTTGCATGTGGGCTACTTGCATGTGGGCGGAGGTTCTGAGCCGTGAGCCTTCAGAAGCACAAGAATCTCCTGAATTATGCCCTAAGCTGCCTTAAGAGGTACAAGCTCAGGACGATCGTCGTATTTACCGCCCTCGTCGTAGCCCTCATCCCGTTCAGCTCGGTATCGATCCTAGCAGACTCGTTGGTGAGGGAAGCTGAGATATCGGCTAGCCTAGCTCCAGACGTGACGGTTCAATACCTCAAGGCAGGAAGGATATTCTTCACGCCGATCGAGTACGCCGAGAGGATCGAGGAGATCGAAGGAGTGGCTCGCGTCGTACCTAGGATTTGGGGCTACGTGGGGATCGGAGGCATAGGCGTCGGAACTCAACTCTACACGGTCGTAGGAGTCGAGCTCGAAGCTGAACATCCAGGAGTGCAGCTAGTCGTGGAGGAAGGAAGGTTCTTGGAGCCTGGCAGAGGAGGCGAAATCGTCATAGGGAAGCTCCTCAGCCAAGCTTTGAACATCCGGGCCGGAGATCACGTCGTGCTAATAAGCGAAGCCGTGGAGGCGCATACGTTCACCGTGGTCGGAATATTTTCGACGGCTAGCGCGCTGTACACGGCCGATCTAATCTTGATGAGCGCGGAAGATGCGCGCAGGTTCTTCGCCATCCCTCCAGGATACGTGACGGATCTGCTCGTCTACCTCGAAAGTCCGGAGAAGCTGGAAGGCGTCTTGAGGGAGTTGGTGGTCATGCCCAACGTGAGAGCCATCCCGAGGGAGGTGCTCATAGATGCGTACAGGTACGCGTACGGAGCTAGGGTAGGCGCTTTCTCCCTCGTGTGGTGCATACTGCTGGCGGCGATAGCCTTGATCTCACTAAATCAAGCCTTGGTAGTGGGCCACGAATCGCTATTCGAAGTCGGGCTCTTGAAATCCCTCGGGTTCTCCACGCTCGACATCATCGAGATAAGGCTGATCGAAAGCCTCATCCTGGGCTTGCTTGCATCCTCTTCCAGCATACTCGTCGCGCTCGCCTACAACCTGCTAGGCGCGCCAGGGCTGAGGGAGTACGTGCTCGGCTGGGCCCAAGTCCTTCCCTTGTTCGCTATACCAGTCCACGTGAACCCGGCGACCATCTCGATGATATTTGCAGTCGCGATCTTCCCCTTGCTCTTCACCACGGTAGTTCCAGCTTGGATCAACGCTAGAGCAGATCCTCACCTCGCCATGAGAGGAGGCAAGGTATGATCGAAGCTAGGGGAATCGCGAAGATCTACAACATAGGAAGGCCGAACGAGGTGGTCGCCCTAAAGGACATCAATGTCAGCATAGAGGACGGCACGATCGTAGCCTTCGCCGGGCCTAGCGGATGCGGCAAGACGACGCTGGTCAGCATACTGGGGCTGATACTAACGCCTACGAGAGGATCGATGACCATCGACGGAGAAGACGTGACGTACTACTCAGACTACTGGAAGACCTTGTTCAGGAGGAAGAACATAGGCTTCATCTACCAGCACATCAACCTGTTCCCACATCTCACAGCGCTAGAGAACGCGCTAATCCCGCTCCTGTCTCACGACGTGTCTCCAGCGAAGTACAAGGAGAAAGCCATAGAGCTATTCAAGAGGCTCGGCATCGTCGAGAGGCTGAACTTCAGCGTAGAAGAGCTGTCCGGAGGAGAGCAGCAGAGGGTAGCTGTCGCAAGGGCGTTGATAACGGATCCCAAGATCGTCATAGCTGACGAGCCCATAGCCTTCCTAGATGCCGAGTCGGCTAGGATAGTCTTGGAAGTCTTCGATGAGCTGAGGGATGCTGGAAAGACCGTGATAGCCTCAAGCCACTCGCCTGAGCTCGTGAAGACAGCCGACAAGATCTACTCGATGAAGGATGGAAGGATACTGACGAGCTAGAGGCCTGCGAGATCGGCTGCTTACATAAATCTTAATTAAAGGCTTGCGGTGGCTACATCCGAGCATGGCCAAAGTATCCTTCCATAATCCTATTCCGATAATGCCTCTGGCCATAGCCGCAACCGCCATCGCGCTCTTCGGAGTTGCAGGCTATCTGTACTATGACGCCTTCGTCGTTCCTCGCTGTCTAGCGTGCGAAATGAAGGTTACGCCTGAGATGCAGGAGCAGCACAGGGTATACGTCCTGCCTGGAGAGGAGAGGGTGTGGTCTTGCTGCCCGATGTGCAACTTGAGGATAGCAGCTGTGCATCCCGATCTCCGCATCGAGACGTGGTGCGACAACTGCAGGAAGCCGATAACGATCGAAGTGGAGGGTCGAGAAGTAGTCGAAGTCGATCCTGGAGGAACGATAGTTCTAGCTGGCGCGGCCGTGACGAAAAGCTGCCTAGATAACAGGTTCGCTTGCAGCCCGGAGTGCAGAGATGCGTTGCTGCCTGGACTACCAGAAGACACGCCCACTCCTCCGCCAGCCAAGGCGATAGAGAAAGCTCTTGAGATAGGAGTCGTACCGCCTCCGTCGCCAGCTCTTCCGATAGGGCTAGCCGTCGTAGGAATAGTGTTCCTGATCATAAGCTGCGTAGC
>CAYZOK010000018.1:0-9809 GCA_964480335.1 uncultured Candidatus Bathyarchaeia archaeon
AGCATTGCTCTGCGGAAAGAGCCAGCTTAGAGCTGAAATCGTGACGGTAGGCGAGGAACTTCTAAGCGGCAGAACCGTCAACACAAACGCAAGCTGGATCGCATGCTCTTTGAGGGGGTTAGGAATTCGCGTAGTTCGGATAACAACGGTAGGTGACGACGTTGACGAGATAGCGTCGGCCATCCGCGAGGCTCTAGCACGTGCAGACATCATAGTGACGAGTGGAGGATTGGGTCCTACTCCAGACGATCTGACCCTCGAAGGAATAGCGCGAGGGCTTGGAAGGGGGCTACGGTTGAACGAAGAGGCGCTTGAGCTTGTTAAGAAACGCTACAAAGCCATGGTTCGGCGAGGGCTTGTAGCAAAGGTGAGCTTGACCAAAGCGAGGACTAAGATGGCAACTCTTCCCGAGGGTTCAAAACCTCTGCCAAATCCGGTTGGCACGGCGCTAGGAGTTGTGTTAGAACGTGAAGGCAAGCTCATAGTAGGATTGCCGGGAGTCCCTGCAGAGATGAAGGCAATCTTCAAGGAAAGCGTGATACCTCTGCTCCAAGCGAGGGTCAGTCGTGCCATTCCCGAGTGCGAGCTTACCGCGAGACTCGCTGGCATATTGGAGTCTGATTTGGCACCGTTGCTCGAGAAGGTGTTGCGCAGGTATCCAGATGTTTACGTAAAGTCGCATCCGAAAGGTTGCGAGGCCGAATCGAGGATCGACCTGTACGTTCGAGCTACCGGCGAAACAAAAGATGAAGCGCGTCGTAGAGCTGAAAAGGTGCTCAGTTTCCTCAAGAACCTTATTGTCGAAAGGGGCGGCCGGGCAGAATGCACTTGATATTTGTCATCGGAACCGCGGGGTCGGGAAAGTCGCTACTAGTCAGCTCATACGGAGATTGGCTAACCGAAAGGAAGCAGAGGATGGCTCGAGTCAACTTAGATCCAGGAGCTGCGAACTTGCCTTATGCGCCTGACGTGGATGTACGTGACTATGTCACAATCGACCGGATAATGGAGGAGTACAAGCTGAGTCCGAACGGAGCGCTCATAGTGGCTGCTGATCGCATCACCGAGGAGATAAGTCGCATACGATCCGAGATCGAAAGTCTAGCCGTCGACTATGTTCTCATCGACACGCCAGGACAGCTCGAGTTGTTTGCCTTTAGGGCGAGTGGACCTTACATCGTCCGGGAGATGAGAGGAGATGCCAAGGCTGCAGTGTACCTCTTCGATGCTACGTTTTCGGTAGAGCCTCTGAACTACGTTTCGAATCTCTTCTTGGCTACAGCTGTCTATACGCGCTTCTTGCTTCCCCAAGTCTATGCCCTCTCCAAGTCTGACCTCCTGCCTCAAGGCAAAATCGAGGAAATCCTGCGCTGGTCCGAGGAAGAGGAGGAGCTGAGAGTTGCCATCTATCGTAGGCTCAGCGGCGAAACCATGGTTCTTAGTCGGGACATCTTGGAAGCAGTCTCCGAGCTTGGATTGACGTTCGAATTAATTCCCGTATCGGCTAAGACTTGGGATGGAATCGCCAACCTGCATGCACAGCTTACTCGGATATTCCTGGGAGGGGAGGAGGCCGTGGTTTGAGGGAGCTAGAAGGTAAGAATGTGGTTCTCTGTGTAACTGGTAGCGTAGCTGCTGTCAAGTCATTTGACATCGCACGCTTACTGGTCAAAGGGGGAGCCAACGTGGCTGTCGCTCTAACTTCGGCTGCTCTCCAGTTCGTCGGAGTAAGAGCGCTCGAGTGGGCTACCGGTAAGAAGCCCGTTACGACTGTCACGGGAAGAGCCGAGCACATCGAGCTCTCCTCAAAAGCTGACCTAATCCTGATAGCTCCAGCTACTGCTAGGACGATAAGCAAGCTGGCTCATGGGGTTGCCGATAACTGCGTCACGTTAACAGCATTGGCTGCGATGGGCAGGAAGGTGCCCCTGCTGATCGCTCCAGCGATGCATCGCTCGCTGTACGAAAGCCCTCCTATCAAGGAGTGCATCGGAAAGCTCGAAAAGCTAGGTGTTGAATTCGTGGAGCCTAGGCTCGAGGAGGATAAGGCAAAGCTGGCAACCGTCGAGCGTATCGTCCAGAAGGTCGCCGAAATATTGGCCGGAGGCGGGGACATGACCAGCCTCAGAATTTTGGTTACGGCTGGCCCAACACGAGCCTACCTAGATCCTATCCGAATTATCACAAATCGAAGCAGCGGAAAGATGGGGATTGCTATCGCAGCCGAGGCGTTGGCAAGAGGCGCCGAAGTAACTATCGTTTACGGTCCTGGAAGCGCACTTCCGCCGCCAGGGGCGAAGGTGATCAGAGTTGAAACGACAGAGCAGATGCATGAAGCCGTTCGATCCGAGCTGGAGGGGGAGCCGTATGACGTTGCGATCTTGGCGGCGGCTCCTCTGGACTATGCTCCTGCCGAGCCCTCGCCCATCAAGTTGAGCGGCTGCGAAGTTTCCCTAGTCCTCCGCGAGCTTCCGAAAGTGCACGAAGCGGTGCGCGAAGCTAGACCGGACATATTTTTGGTCGGATTCAAGGCCGAATTCTCGATCTCCGATGAGCGGCTAGTATCAGCAGCCAAAAGGAAGCTCGTAGAAGCGCAGATGGACATCGTTGTTGCGAACGATGTTGCTCGCGAAGGAGTCGGCTTCGAAGTTGATACGAACGAAGTTTTTATCGTGACTAGGTCTGGAAGAGTCGTGCACGTGCCTCGAGCTTCGAAGCGAGAAATTGCAAGGAGAGTGCTCGATGTAGTTCTGGAAGAGATGAAGAAGAGATGAGCGCGCCACCAGCTAGACTTGAGAAGCCCGTCCTGCAAGTCGCCTTGGACTTCGTAGATCTTGACAGGGCTCTACAAGTTGTAGAAGAGGCGCTAAGGGGCGGAGCCGACTGGATCGAGGTGGGCACACCCCTCATCAAGAGCGAAGGCATGAGGAGCATCCGGGCGTTTAGGCAACGCTATCCGGACAAGGTGATCGCAGCCGACATGAAGACGATGGATGTCGGAAAGCTTGAAGTCGAGATGGCGACAAAGGCTGGCGCCAGCGTCGTCGTGATCCTGGGAGTTGCAGACGACAGCACGGTCAAGGAAGCGGTAAGGGCTGGTCGAAAGTATGGAGCGCGCGTAATGGTCGACATCATGAACGTGCAGCAGATGGTCGAGCGCGCTGTGCGACTAGAGAAGCTCGGCGTCGACTACGTCTGCGTGCATGTCGGAATCGACCAGCAAATGCGCGGCATGGATCCTATCGAGATCTTAAAGGACGTATCAAAGAGGGTCAAAGTACCGCTCGCTGTGGCAGGGGGAATAAACTCGGAGCTGGCGGCGAGAGCCGTCAGAGCTGGAGCCTCGATCGTCGTAGTTGGAGGAGCTATCACGAAGGCTCCGAACGCGGAAGAAGCTGCGAGAGCCATCAAAGAAGCTATGATTACCGCCAAGCCGGTCAAAACCGAGCTCTACAAAAAGTACGGGCCCAGCGAAGTTCTCGAAGCCCTTCGGAAGGTGTCGACAGCCAACGTATCCGATGCCATGCACCGCTCAGGGCAGATGGAGGGGATAAGGAGCATCGTGCCCGGTCTGAAGATCGTAGGGAGGGCCATCACCGTTCGAGTGTATCCCGGCGATTGGGCAAAGGCTATCGAAGCGATTACTGCAGCAAGGAAAGGTGACGTGATCGTGATCGATGCAGGAGGAAGTAAAGAGGCCGTCTGGGGGGAGCTCGCTGGCCACAATTGCAAGCTCAAAGGCATAGCAGGGGCTATAATCGATGGCGCCGTCCGCGACGTCGAAGAAATAGCTAGGATTAGATTCCCAGTTTTCGCTCGGCATGTATCGCCAACCGCTGGCGAGCCAAAGGGCATGGGCGAGATTAATGTCGAAATCGTCTGCGGCAACCAGAAGGTCAAGCCTGGCGACTACATAGTCGGCGACGATGACGGAGTCGTCGTGATTCCTCAAGAAGAAGCCGTCGAGATCGCCAATAGAGCCGTCGACATCATGGAGCAGGAGGGTAGAATTCGTGAAGAGATCAGAAGGGGTCGAGGATTAGCCCATATACTGCATCTAGAGCTTTGGGAGAAGCTCGGCTTAGTGAAGAAGTCTAGCTAGCTTTTCTAACTCGGGTAAAGGGTCTGAGAACGTCTCGACTATAACGAGGCCAGCATACCTGCTTTTCTTGATCCAGCTGGATAAGCGATCCCACTCTACGGTGCCGTCTCCGATCGGAAGGTGCTGATCGAAGGAACCATCATTGTCGTGCACGTGCAAATGGGCGATGACATCCGCTAGCTTGCCTAGGAACTCTTCGAGAGGAGCCACCGTGTGAGCGTGGCCGATGTCGAGTGAAAGCTTCACGTCGTCGCGAGCAACTGCGTCGAAGAATCTCCGAATTTCGAGAGGTCTTTTTAGGAAGGCCAAAAACGGCTCGGGCATGTTCTCCACGCAGACGGTTATGCCGAAATTCGATGCCTCCCTCGCCAGATGGCGAATCGACTCGATGTTCAGGAGGCGGTCCTTGCCTCGATAGAACTCGCTTAAGCCGCTAGGACCTCCGGGATGGACTATCCAAATCGAGCATTCGAGTTTGCCCGCAAGCTGAATCGAGCGATCGAGCCTCTTGAGAATCATCCGCCTGAAAGCAGAGTTCAGCGAAGCTATGTTGGTGTCCGCGAAAGGCGCGTGAACCACATGCTCGAATCCATACGTCTCACGTAGCCCTTGAAGAATGGCGATTCGCCTCGCATTCAGCTTGATCGTAGCCTCGTCGACGAGCTCCCAGTACTTAACATCTGAGCGAGCCATCGCTTCGACCAGCTCCCTAAATGGCTTCCCGACGAAATGGAGAGCTGAGGCTCCTAGCTTCATCGGGCTCTCGAGCTAGGCGAGAGCCAGTCGATGAGCTCTCTTGGTTTGTCGCATGTAATCTTGACTTTAATTGGGCCTAGCGGCGATTCGTACTCAGCTTGCGAGAACGATATCCGCCCAACGTACGCCACTTGCTTGTTCAGGTAGAACATGATCTTGTTCCCAGCCGCTCTCGCCAGCAAATGGGCTCGAGCTGCATCTCGAATGCGCTGGATCTTCAAGCGATCCTTGAACATTCGCAGGCTCTCGCGACCGTCGAGCGAGGTCGTGAGAAAGGTTCGGCCAGCTCGTTCAACAGTCTCAAGCTTTGAAGCCGGAAACAAATTCAAGATCGCCCGTTTGACTTTCTCCGGATCCTCGGTCGGCTTTACTTCGGCTTCTACTTCAATGCAGACCGAGCTCACGCTCTACCCTCCTAAGCAGGTCTTGCGCAGCTGCGCACAACTCCTCTTTCGTTCCTTCATTCACGATCACGTGATCGGCCAAAGCGATCGCGCTCCCCAAGCCTATGCTAAGTTCAAGCTCATCGCGCTCCCGCAGATCTTCGATCGACCTCGGATCGTCAGGTCGCCCTCTGGTGGAAAGTCTGCGGAATCTGGTCTCGAGCGGGCAGTGAATGGCAACTAAGATTACCTCAAACTCTCGACGAAACGTGCGAACCTCGTCCAAGCTTCGCACTCCATCCACAATTACGATGGGTGATCGGATGGAGCGAATCTTCGTCAAGCATCCTCTTGCCACGGCTTCTGGTCCCTTCACCTCCCGAATGCGACGTACGATCTCGCCCAAGATCTCCCGCGTCGGCTCCATCCCGAGGGAAACCGCTGTTTCGCGTATGACATCACCCATCGCGATGACGGGATAGCCGAGCTCTGCCATCGCTCGAGCAGCAGAGGTTTTGCCGGAGCCGGGCATGCCGGTGATCGCCACGAGAGTTGCAGGCATCGCGAAAGCTAATTCTGGAGCATCTTTTAAGTAGTCGAAAACTTGGCGGAGCTCGTCAGATCGTTTGTCGCCTTTGACATAGAAGATGAAGAAATTAGGCGTAAGATCTCGGATGTGCAAGGCGTGCTCGCGAAGACCGGAGCTAAGCTCAAGCTTGTCGACCCTAATGCCATCCACCTTACGATCAAGTTCCTGGGCGAGATTCCTCGAAGTCTCGTCGAGCAAGCGAAGCAAGCATTGCGTGAGGTCAAGTTCAAGGCATTCACGATAGAGCTCGCAGGGTTAGGAGCATTTCCAGCGCAACATCGCCCTAGCGTCATCTGGATTGGGGTGAAGAAAGGGGTTGCCGAGCTCGCCGACATATTCAAGCAAGTCGAGCCGCGGATGGCCAGCTTGGGAATACCGCCTGAAAGGCGCGAGTTTAGCCCCCATCTGACGATTGCTCGTGTGAAGGCGAGAAGCCCGCGCCTAGCTGAAGCCCTAGCGAAGCTCGCTGATGTCGAGATAGGATCGGTTGAAGCGAAAGTCCTCAGGCTTAAGAGAAGCGTCCTGACGCAGAAGGGGCCTATCTACTCGACCTTGTCCGAGGTGTGCGCCAGATAGGAATCTCCTGAGCGAGCCGCTTTCCGATTTCAGCTTCACTCGACTTAAACTTGGTCAGAACCTGAACGAGCGCCTCCCTCAGCTCTTGAGCGAATTCCTCAGGAGAGAGCTGGCCGAACTCGACCTTCGTCAAATCACCTTCCATGCGGGCCGTCATACCGGGCGAGGTGAGCTCCTCCACGAGGTCTTCAAGTACTTCGACGACGGCCCTGCCTAGCGGGGTAGGTCGGACGACCTTCCTGCCCAGGATGTAGCCGCGTTGGTATAGCTTGTCAAGCTCGTCATCGCGAGTTGCTGGAGTGCCGATTCCGACTTTCTCCATGAGCCTTATGATGTCGGCAGGCGTGTATGGCCGCGGCGGCTTCGTCTGGCCTTTCCTGAGGAAAGCTTTCTTGAGCGACAATGTTTCGCCGCTCCTGACCGGGGGGAGAAGCCTTTCGTCGAGCTTGCGAGCGAATGGATAGTATTTTCTCCAGCCAGGATCCAGGAGCCTGAGGCCTTTCGCTTCGAAGCGCATCCCATCTACGCGCACTACGATTTCAGATTCTTCCAAGGACGCGTTGGGAGCGAAGAGGGCGATCGTCCTCCAGAAAACGAGCTCGTAGAGCTTTTGCTCGTCGGAGGAGAGCTTCCGCTTGTTGGGAACATCTACGGCGTGTATGGGCGGATGTGCCATGTCGAAGACTGCTCCTTGCCTTGGGACAAAGCTCGTTTTCTCGATCACTTCAGCGACGGCTTCTTCTGCATAGGCTCGTAACTTCCGCAGGAGCGCTCTGAAGTATCGCCTGTCGTGCTTGCCGGGTCTCATGTCGAACTTAGTTGAGCCGGAGCGAGGGTAGCTGCATAAGCCGCTCTCGTAGAGCCGCTGAGCGAGCTTCTTCGTATAGCTAGGTGAGAAGCCGAAGAGGCGTTGCGCCTCTCGCTGTAGCACCGTTATGCTGAACGGTATCGGAGGCTTCTCTTCGATTCGTTTAACCGAAACTTCCGCTTGAATTAACGATGCTTTTAGGCACGCCTCCACGACGGAGCGCGCTTGAGTCTCGCTGAAGATTCTCGTTGGATATTTCCCGTCCTCAGGGCGAGGATCTATGTAGACGGCCTCTAGCGTTTGGCCCGTAGGTGTGGCGAATGTGGCATGAACTTCCCAAAAGTCTCTAGGTTTGAAGCTTTCTCGCTCGATGTGGCGATCCAGTATCAGCTTCAGAGTCGGCGTTTGAACCCTTCCAGCCGAGAGTAGCCTGACCGGCTTGAACTTGCGAGTTGCTAGCGTAAGAGCTCGCGTCACATTGGCTCCCCAGAGCAGATCCAGGTAAGCTCGAAGCTTTCCCGCGACAGCGCGGTCTACGTCGAAGGGCTGGAGGTTCTCAAAGCTCTTTCGAAGCTCCTTGGGCGTTAGCGCGTTGAATAGCATTCGCTTGATGCGCCGATCCGTCGGTTCGAGATTGCAGATGTTCTCCAGACACTCTAGCCCAATGTAGCTCCCCTCCCGATCATAGTCGGTAGCTATCACGATCTCATCAGCATCCTTCGTCAGCTTTCTCACGAGTTCGATGAAGTCCCTGACGCCAGGCCGCGGTTCATACATTATCTCGCTGAGATCTGCTATGACTGGGTACTTCCAATCCCGCCTGAGCTCGGGCTTGAAGTCGCTCTCGAAGAGATGGCCGGCGCACGAGCACACGTATATCAGGCGATCATCGAGTTTCAGCTCGTAGTAAGAGGCCTTGCCAAGTCGAAGGCGCTTTGGCTTGACATCCGAAGGAGCTATCGAGTATGCTATGCGGTGCATGACCGAGGGCTTCTCGGCGATTACGACAGTCGTTTTCATAGCGCCGATTCTCTTGGATTGTGACGTTGTCGGCTGAAGAGATTTGCTCAAGAATTCTTGCCAAAATAGTGCCGGAAAGGGATGAGGAGGAACGAGTAGCGCGGCTTGCCGAAGATGTTAAGCGCAGGGTCGAAGGAGCCCTCAAAAAGCTCGGCCTTAGAGCCGATGTTCGAATCGACGGATCGGTAGCCAAGGGCACCTGGCTCAGCGGAGAGGCTGACGTCGACATATTCATGCGCTTTCCACCTGCCATCAAGCGCAGACGATTCAGGACCATATGTCTCGACATCGCAAAGGAGGCTTTCAAAGGCGTGAGGGCGATCGAGCGTTATGCCGAGCATCCCTACATCGAGGCGTGGATCGAGGGCGTCAGAGTCAATGTGGTTCCTTGCTATGCTGTCGAACCGCCTAATTGGCTCAGCGCGACCGATCGCACACCTTACCACACGATGTTCGTGAAAGAGAGGTTAACCGCTGAGGCGAGAGATCAGGTTAGGCTGCTGAAGAGGTTCATGAAGGGGATCGGCGTCTACGGAGCTGAAATCAAGGTAGGCGGGTTTAGCGGCTACTTGTGCGAGCTTTTGATTCTCCACTATGGCTCTTTTCTCAATGTTTTGCGAAGCGCCCCTAGGTTGCGAAAGGACGTGATAGATCTGGCCGGGCACTATAGGGGACGGGAGGGCGATGCTAGAAGGCTATTCATAGGAGATCCGATGACGGTTATCGATCCGATAGATCCGAGGCGCAACGTAGCTGCCGCCGTTCAGAGGCAACGGCTGAGCGAGTTCATAGTCGCGGCTAGATTCTTCTTGGAGAGACCTAGCGAGACCTTCTTCTATCCGCCCGAAGTCAAACTTCCCTCGCGAGAAGGGTTGTTGGAAGCGCTGAGAGCAAGGGGATCCGACCTCCTGTTTGTCAGATTGGATGGCACGAGAGGTGTTCCGGACGTACTGTGGGGGCAGTTATACAGGTCTCAGCGTGCCTTGCAGAACCTGCTCGAGCGGTACGAATTCCGAGTGCTCCGATCATCTGTCTGGAGCGACGAGGCCAGGCATAGCATCTTCGTGTTCGAGCTAGAGCAAGCCCGACTTCCGCCTACGAAAGTGCACGTGGGACCTCCGATCAATTCGAAGCGAGTAGAAGAGTTTGTTGAGAAATGGTCAAGATCGGCGAGGACGGTCGCCGGGCCTTGGATAGAGCGTGACAGGCTGTACGTCGAGATAAAGCGCAGCAAGTTGGATGCAGCCGAGCTCGTTCGCGAGTTGTTAGCTCGAGACGGTGGAAAGGGGGTCGGAGTGGCGGACTATATAGCCGACGTTGCTCGCGCGCGTTCTGAGGTTCTGTTAAATGAGGGAATAGCGGACTTTTACCTGACTAACCGGGAGTTCGCGAAGTTCCTCATGGATTTCTTAGCCGGGAAGCCCAGCTGGCTGGAGTAGTCAAATTTACTTCGACGACGGAAAGAGAGAGGGGCCGTCGTCCAGCTTGGTAGGATGCTAGCCTGGGGCGCTAGTGGTCGCGGGTTCAAATCCCGCCGGCCCCATCAGGACTTCCGTTCCTCCCGCTTTAGCCACC
>CAYZOK010000018.1:9909-11072 GCA_964480335.1 uncultured Candidatus Bathyarchaeia archaeon
GCTATAAAGAGAGCGGCCTCCGTGATAAGAGAAGGCGGGCTCGTTGCTTTTCCTACCGAGACGGTCTACGGGCTGGGGGCAAATTGTTTCAATGCTCGTGCGGTGGCCAAGATCTTCGAGGTAAAGCGAAGGCCCCATTTCGATCCGATCATCGTGCACATAGCAGATTTCGAAGATGCCGAGCGTCTATCCTTAGGAGTAGATGAGAAAGCAAGGATGCTTGCTCAAAGATTCTGGCCAGGGCCCCTTACCTTAGTTCTACCAAAATCCGAGATCGTGCCCGACATAGTTACGGCAGGGCTTGAAACCGTGGCGATAAGGATGCCCTCTCATCCTGTGGCATTAAGACTTATCAAGGAAGCAAATGTCCCGATAGCTGCGCCAAGCGCGAATCTTTTCGGGCACTTGAGCCCCACCACTGCCGAGCATGTAGCAGATCAGATAGGAGGAGAGATCGACTTGATACTCGACGGCGGAAGGTGTCCCGTTGGCGTTGAATCGACGGTCTTATACCTCACCGATAAGCCCACTGTCTTAAGGCTCGGCGGTCTGCCCGTAGAGGAGATAGAAAGAGTCATCGGTAAAGCTGAAATCTCTACGCTTGCCAAGCGTCCGCGTTCACCAGGGCAGTTTCCACGCCACTATTCCCCGCGGACGCCGCTTGAAATTCTGAGGAACAAGTCTCTCGATGTGCCAAAGGGGAAGAAGGTTGGACTGCTCGCATTTAGGCCACCGAAGGATAAGGCTCCTTTTGAAAGGGTGGAAATTCTCTCTGCTTCAGGGGATCTCCGTGAAGCTGCCTACAACTTCTTTTCATGCTTACACAGGCTGGATAAGGCTGGCCTTGACATCATCTATGCTGAACCCGTTCCTGAAGTAGGGCTAGGAAGAGCAATTATGGATAGGCTCACGAAGGCGGAAGGCATAAGTTCGTAGTAATATTTTCTGGATAAAAGTTATTACTAGCAAGCGTAGTCGGAACGTGCACATACCTGACGGCTTTCTCGATCCTTGGATCTGCGCGCTCTTCTACCTCCTTGCAGCGGCATTTCTAGGGCTCGCGCTACGGAGGGGCAGGATAGTCATGAGAGACGAGCACGTCCCGCTGCTCGCTACGCTAACCGCTGCAGTATTCGCAGCTCAGATGATCAATTGGCCAGTAG
>CAYZOK010000018.1:11172-13901 GCA_964480335.1 uncultured Candidatus Bathyarchaeia archaeon
CCATTCATTACCGCTGGGCTGCCTGTCTTTTCGATAGCCATCGGCCCCCTATACTTGACAGCGACGAAGGAAGGGCTGTTGACTGCAGCATCCTTCGTTATGAGAGTTTGGGCTTGCGTAGCCTTCATCGTCTTACTCATCCTGACGACCAAGCATTCCGCGCTGATCGCGGCTCTTGAGGGACTAAAACTTCCAAAGCCGCTGGTAACCATTTGGGCTATGGCGTTCAGGTACTCGATCCTCTTCCTCGACATGGTGTATCGAAAGCTCAGGGCGATCGAAAGCCGGATGTTCAGGAGAGTTTCGATCGGCGATCTGCAGCGCTGCTTGATCTACGCCACTGGCTTCCTCTTCCTGCAAGCGTACGAAAGGGGCGAGAAGGTGCACAGGGCGATGCTATCTCGAGGATATGGAAGCGGAAAGCCGACGAAACGAACCACTCGTTGCACGCGCCGCGACTGCGCTTTCGGGCTCCTTTGCGCCGCTCTAATCGGCCTTGCAATCGCTATAGAGCGCAGCCTCCTACCATGAAGAAGCCAGCCATCGAGGTAGAGAATGTCCGATACGCGTATCCCGACGGGACGGTTGGAATCGACTGCGCATCCCTAGTGATCTACGAAGGAGAGCGAGTTGCCATCTTAGGACCAAACGGAGCTGGCAAGTCGACCTTGCTCATGCTGATAGATGGTCTGCTGAAACCGGATCGAGGATCCGTCAAAGTCTTTGGCAGGCAGATGGACGAGAAGACCGCTCCCGAGCTCAGGAAGCGCATGGGGTTCGTATTTCAAGATGCAGACGACGAGCTCTCCTGCCCCACTGTTAAAGAGGATCTAGCGTTTGGCCCGACACAGCTTGGATTACCTCAAGGAGATATCGACTGGCGAGTATCGGAAGCTTCGAATTTACTGGCCGTTCAGAAGCTCATCGAAAAGCCTCCGTTCAGGCTGAGCGAGGGGGAGAAGCGAAGAGCTGCTGTAGCTGCAGTGCTGACTACAAAGCCAAGAATTTTACTCGTCGACGAGCCGACTGCAAACTTGGATCCGAGGAGCGGGAAGGCTCTGATCGACCTTCTGAATAAGCTAAGCAAGGAAGGCGTAACTCTTGTCGTAGCTACTCAAGATGTCAATTTAGTTCCTGAAGTCGCCGACCGCGTCTACATACTCGGATCTGAGAAGAGAATCGTAGCTCAAGGACCGGTTGACGAAGTGCTCGTGAGGCGTGAGATTTTGGAGCGGGCGGGTCTCTCGGTTCCGGTTCTTGTTGAGCTATTCCTTAAGTTGCAGGAAGCTGGATTAGTGAAGCCGGGCACGATTGCGCTGAGGATCGAGGAAGCCGTTCAGAAGCTGAAAACTGGATTGTGCAGACGGTAGCAGCTGGTAGCCGTGGTGGAAATTTAAGCGTGTCACTTCAAGTTTAAAGCCGTTCGATGGAATTGGCAGCAGTTCTCGCCGCAGTAGCCGTAATCGTAACAGTCTCCATGCCAGGCGTAGTTTCTCCAGGCCCCATGTTTGCAGTTACAGTAGCGACTTCGAGTGAGAAGGGATTTAGGGCTGGTCCCCTCGTCGCGCTCGGCCACATCATGGTGGAGATCCCCTTCGTCACAGCGCTATGGATAGGGCTAAGCGAAGTCCTGAAGCTAGAGATCGTCGATTTCGCTCTAAGCTTGTTAGGCGGAATTTTCCTTACGTATCTCGGCATACGCTCGTTCAGGAAGAGGCCTGCCAAGGAAGGCCCAACAATCTACGATCCTCTGGTAGGCGGAATGGTTACGACCGCGTTCAATCCGCTTTTCATCGCATGGTGGATAGCCCTAGGACCAGCCTTGATATCGCTGACCGCCGCTTGGGGCTTGTCCGGCTTAGCGCTCTTGCTGCTGGCGCATTGTCCCTTGAACCTCGTCTGGTGCTCATTCATCTCAGCTTCGATATCCAAGGGAAAGCGATTCTTGAGCGAGAGAGCGATGAGCTTAGTCGTATATGCATGCGGCTGCATATTGCTAGGGTTCGGCGCCTACTTCTTGCTCAGAGTGATTCTCTTAGTCCTTAGCTAGGTAGCTTGTCTTATTCGAACAAGCGCTCAAGGAAAAGCAGTAAGTCGTTTCTGAGCCCGAATAGATGGCTGATGCAAGTGCAATCTGAAGAGCCAAATCCCTTTACGGGCTTGGCCCGACTGGCGAGTTGCCTAGCAATCGCGCATTCCGTCGGCTTATCCGAGTATCTAAAGAGGATGCGCCTGATGTCCACATGCTTGTTCGCTAATAGGTAATCGATGTGCCAGCGCAGCTTTTTCGCGCGACGCAGGTGGCGTTGGATACGGCTCGGAAGGTTCTTCTGCGCTGATCCGACGTACGCGTAGAGACCCTTCTGGAAGGAGAGCGAGCCAAGAGCCCCAATGTGAATCGTAACGTCGCGTTTCACGCAAACGACGATCGCGTAAATTCCTGCTTCAGGAAACTTGGTCGGTTCGAGAGCCCTCTTTATTTGAGGTGAGAGGTGCCTTGGTCGGAAAGCGATGAAAGGCTTAGAGCCTCCGCTAGTTTCGATTGATCGCCGAGGAAAAAGGCTCGTGGCTAGCGATGGCTCCGCCTTATCCGCTCTCGTATTCTCTCCCACACTTCCTGCATCTAATACGCCACAACCTCTTTCGAACCTCTTGAACCTCGAATTTTCCCTCCCAGTCCTCGCCATCTTTCTCCACCTCCCAGCTGTTGCCGCAGACCTTGCAATCAA
>CAYZOK010000019.1:0-1941 GCA_964480335.1 uncultured Candidatus Bathyarchaeia archaeon
AAGTATTAAAATCCAGTAGCCTTACATCGCCTCGATGCCCAAGCTAAAGGCTCTGATGTTTATTTTGCTCATGGTAGGATCCATTCCACTCGCTCTTGCTGGCTATTGGATAGTAGTTTCAGATAGGAAAGTCATTCCAGGCTATATATGATAATGTAATCTATTTGTCACTGGCGGGGTACACCGAGGACGGCGACATATTTTTAAAGGGGGACGTTGATTTCTTCGTCCTCTTTGATCATTCGTTCTACATAGCTGGACCATATTGGTTCTTATATTACGAAATCTACGACTCACGAACTGACACTCTCATGGGTGAGCTGCACCGCGGTACAGGAAACGTATATTATGGGACTGTACCCATTCGCCACGAGGGGACATATTACTATGCCTACCTCTACCAAGAGTTTTATGACGTCGCTGCTGATCTTAAGAGGTGGCAAAGTATAGAGCTCTACATAGGGGAGCCGCCTACCGCCCCCGGGGGTTGTCCAGTACTCTTCGTATGGACGGATGAAGGATATGTAAGAGAGGCCCTGCTTGAGATGCATGGAGATTCCGACATAACTCTCGAAACTTCCATGACAAATAACCCGGAATTTGTCGATGGTAAATATGTTGTTTTTACACTGGCCGAATTGGGCATTGGTTATAATCAAAGTCATTCTTACATTGACTATGCTGGGCTACATATTGTAGATGGCAATGGTAGGTCACACAAGGCGCCGTTAGTGTCCGCCAATCATTCTGACTACGGGAACGTAAAACAGTTGCTACTTCGTAGTGACGATAATAGAGTTGATTTGTCGAAATCGGATCTGCTAATACTTAAATTCGCAACGCCCTCACCACATGACCACATACAAGAGTGGATATTCCTCGTTGAGGGCCATAACCCAGGGAAAGTGTATTGAAGATAAAGAGAGTATCGTTGATCGCAACAGCTTTGCTATTGAGTATGGGCTCCATTATACTTTATAACTACTCAGCATACATCTTAGCCCGCCATCAGGAAAGGCCATTTGGGTTAAGACACGAAGGGCTTGAGGAACTGCTTGAGGAAAAGGAGAAGTATCGAGTAGATTGGGATCTGCTAAGAGGGTATCAACTAGGATGGTACTATCTGGGCTTCGTTATTGGACGAGATCAGAGATTTACATTCATGGAATTGGAGGCTGAAATAAGCGGACTTAACTATACGATTTGCGGAAATTTCACAGCTTATGAAACAGGCGAGTGGAAACAACTAGAGTATGAGTATATTCCGGTCAGAGTGACATTTGTAGACGAGGAAAATTTCATACGTTGGACGCTAGACCTGAACTACAAACCTATTTATCAAAGTGATTGGGTTGTGCAAGATGAATTTGAATTTATTCTGCCTCGGAGCGGTGAGTACTACCTTATAATTGAGAGAAAAGACCTTCGAGAGCCTCTCTCCGTTACAGTGTCGTTCTGGCTAACTGCCTACTATTGGACCAAGGAGGTAGTTTATCCTCTTCGAACTCCTTGGTCGATCGTTCTTGGAGCTCTTGCAGCCATAATTATTGCAGGCACCATCCTCTCCCATCGATTTTCTAACCCTAGGTAAGTCCAGTTCTAGGATAAGTTCGATCTCATCAGGTTGCACATGCTCTTGAGCGCGACTGAATCGTAATTCTACTCAGGATGCGGAACAGGGATGCGCATCAAATCTTCAGCAACTATGACATTTGGGAATATCCTCCTAGCCTCTTCAGCTAGTATGCTAGCGTCGTCGTAGCGAGCGCTTATGTGGGTCAACACAAGTTGCCTAACTCCTGCCTCCTTTGCAATCCGAGCTGCCTCAGCTGCCGTTGAGTGGCCTGTTTCTCCGGCTCGATCGCCAAGAGCATCCTCAAACGTAGCGTCGTGGATGAGCACGTCAGCTTCTCTAGCGAGCTCGATTACGCTCGGCGACGG
>CAYZOK010000019.1:2041-4725 GCA_964480335.1 uncultured Candidatus Bathyarchaeia archaeon
CCTCGCTGGAGCCTGCTCCAAAGCGGACCTTTAGGTATCCCGAGCTCGATCGCCTTCTCAGGGTAGAATTTGCCCGGCCTGGGAGCTTCGATCAGTGCATAAGCCAAAGTAGGGATCAGATGGTCTGCCCAAGCTGCTCTAATCTCGTACTCGCGCTCTCTGCAGACGAGCCCACCCCCAACTTCGTATGTTCTAATCGGGAAGCGGAGCGTGAAGCGAACGGTCTTCAAGACGGCCTCGATGAACTGCTTCGCCCCTCTCGGTCCGTAGATTTCCAACTCTCTCCTCCTGTCCATCAACGACATGCTGTGTATCAAGCCCGGGATCCCGAATAGGTGATCCGCGTGAAGATGCGAGATCAGGATCTTCATCTTTCGGTTGAGGCCTAGCTTGGTTAGCATCATGTTGCGCTGAGCTCCTTCTCCGAAGTCGAATGCTATGAGCTCGTCCTTCCTGCGGATTACGATGGCGGGAAGGCTACGCCTCGCTGTGGGGATGCTCGCGCCAGTTCCTAGGAATATTATCTCGAGATCGGTCAAGCCTTCAGCGAAACTATCAAGCGGGTCAAGCCAGCGTGGACGTACAGAGCATGCTTCTCGACCACGCGAAATCCGGTTTCTCTCGCCAACCCCTCCACATCGATGTCTTGGGGAATAGCCGTGCAGAGGAAGCCATCCTTAGCCAAGATATCCCGAGCTGAGTTCAAGAAATCTGATGCAAGCTCGGCCAGCTTCACGCCCATCGTGCTCGATGCGCGTCCATAGGGAGGGTCCGTGGCGATTGATGATGCTTCAGAGAAGCAAAGGTGTCTAGCATCACAAACGGCCACGCCAATCGGATCGATGCCGTAGTACAATAGATTCTGACGCGCTCTCTCGACCATTTCCCGGTCAAGATCCGAGCCCAGCACTCTGCAGTCAATGAGTCCTGCTTCGATCAAGATGCCGCCTACCCCGCAGAACGGGTCGAGAATAGTCTCGCCTCTCCTAGCTCTTGCTAGGTTAACCATGCATCTGGCCAGCTTGGGGGGCATGGTGCTAGGGTGAAAGAAGGGCCTTCGTAGTGGGCTGCGGTCGAGGAAGGGCTTGGGTCGAATTTCCGCTAACCTCAGCCCGAAGACGAAGCGACCTCCTGTCAGAAATCCGACGAATATCTTGTCCGGATTCTCCAAGTCGACTTTTGCTTTGGGAAAGGCGTCGAGCACAGCTGCGCCTAGGTCGCGCTCTAGCGCATCGCGCTTGAGATCTCGCGAGCTTCCTTGGATTCTCTTTATGCGGACGGCAAAGGATTCTCCTGACCTCATGATGTCGGTCAGATCGAGCCCCTTGGCGTAGTCAAGTATTGCGTCGGCTTCACACTCGAGAAGCGCTAAGCCTGCAATCTTCAACATTCCGCAACGCCTAGCAGCTGCTTCGACGCAGGCCAGATCACCTTCTGCCACCTCGACTTGCGGAAAACGAGCCAAGCTTCGGCAGGTTAGCCTTTCTGCTTCGAGCGCAGCGTAGAGCTCGCTGCGAGGGAGGGTATCGTGCTCTCCTGAGAGGAGGAAGAACAGGCGCGTCATCGCCTAAGAGCATCGGCTAGGAGCGGAGCTACCGAAACGGCGCTTATCGAGCTCGGAATGGTGTCCGTCCCGACGACCTGCCTCGCTCCGCTGTCCATTATCCTGCGTAACGCGTTTCCCAGCAATAGGGCATGGACGCATGCTACAAAAATCGCGCGAGCTCCAGCATTTCTGGCGATCTCAACCGCCTTTGCCATAGTGCTTCCAGTGCTTATGATATCGTCGAATAGAATGACGACGTGGTCCCGCAAGTCGACTTCGGGCCTCTCGACTACGACTTCTCCCGTCTTCGGATCTCGCTTCGTCTCGAAGGCAGCAAAGTTGCCCTGAAGAACGTCGCTCGCTTCTGCAGCCATAGCTTCTCCTCGCTTGCCCAATCCTAGGGCGAGGGCCTTTGCAAATCCTCGATTGCGGAAGAACTCAGCGAGCAGTGGAAATGCCGATAGATCGCGGCACTTGAGCTTAGAGCGCTTCAAAGCGTCTGGATTGTGGGCGTTGACGGTGATTAGCTCGCTAGCTCCGCAGGTCTTCAACATGTCGAGCACCGTTATCACGCTGACTGGCTCTCCTTCGAGGAATCTCCTGTCTTGCCGGGCGTAGGCTAGGTACGGAGCTACGACCGAGATCTCGGCTGCGCCATGGTCGCGAGCTGTGGCTGTGAGCAGGAAAGCTTGCACAAGCCTCGAATCTTGCGGAGGGCCGGTCGTTTGGATGATGGCGACGCGCTCGCCAGCGACCTTCCCCAGCAGCCTCACGTAGCTTTCGCCATCGGGGAATAGCCTGAACTCTGCCTCGACCGTTCTGGCTTTCAGCAGGCTGGCTACGCTTCTAGCGAGCTCCCGCGACGCTGGCCCAGGAACGACTATCACGATCGCTACGCACTACGCGCTGGCTAGCCTTTAGCGGTTCTCTCTAGCCGTGAACTGCTGCGGGCTTTGGGATTCCTCGAAGGCGCCTGATAGTGAAAAGCGCTAGCGGAGTTGCTGCCACGCAGAGCACCAGCACCGCCATCGTCAGGAAGGTCAGATCGACTACTGGCGGCTGCACGATGACGCCCACAGGAGCTGGTGCTGCGATTTCCCTGATTATCGCCAGCTCGGCCGGATCGTCTTCGATTCCG
>CAYZOK010000019.1:4825-6114 GCA_964480335.1 uncultured Candidatus Bathyarchaeia archaeon
CCGTCGATAGTCACGTTTCGAGTCCAGTCGAACTTGACGTAACCTTCGGGTAGCTCGATGTATATTCCTTGCTCACCGAATAGCTCAATCGTTTTCGGAATAGGTAGCGCAGGGCCTTCGACTTCAACCTCGATCGTTGCATAGATGGCGATCAAGCTGTCCTCTCTCACCCACGGCCAGTTTTCAATTACGAATGTCAGCTTCGCTTCCTCAGCTGCTCCATCGACTAGTTCTTCGGAAGACTGGCAGACCCACGCGATTATGCGTATGCGGCATCCATCGACTTCACACTCATACGTAACCTTACAGCGAGTCTCGTTCGTTTCGGGATCAAGCAATGCCTCGACGGTGATCTTCCAGCTAATGTCCTCCAAATGTAAGCGCTGGACGACCTCTTCTTCATCAACTTGACTGTCGTTGTCGGCGTCGACGAACTCAACTATTGTAATGACCTCAGCCTCAAACTCACACTCAACTTCAGCTGGGCTTATCCACTCGAAGCCGAGCTTCGGAAGCTCGAAGTCGAACTCTACCTCTTCAAGTAAGCGATCGTATAGCGCCTCGATCTCCTCGCGAAGGGCTTCGATTCTCTCCCGAGCTATTTTCAGCCCAAACTTCTCGAGCTCTTCATGCAGCTTGCAAAGCTTCTCTTCAGCCTTGGCCAAGCACCAACTATTCCCTAGCTATCTCAGATGCGTTTCTGGCGAGCTCGAGGGCGAGCTCGGCAAATTCTGGATGCTTTTCGATGATCTCCATCGCACGCTCAATCGCTTCGAGAGCTCGCGCGTACTTGGCCTCGAATCTCTCCAGGCGCTCAGCAACACGTTCGGCGATCTCTTCGAACTTCTCTTCTAGCTTCTCACGAACCTCTCCAAGTCTCTCGAGAGCCCCGCTCACGCGCTTGCGTTGCCTTTTGGGCTCTTCGATGGCCTCTTCGGCTGCTTCCTCCTCTAGCGTTTCAACTAAATCCTCGACAAAGTCGAGACTGGCTTCGATCTCCTCGAGCACTGCTTCAGCGTCTCCAAAGCGACGGTAGCTGGTAAAACCATGATCGGCAGAAGCGAAATCGGTATTCCGGCCAGCAAGCTGGTTTGACCGCCTCGCCTCCCGATGAGCAGAAGGGCTAGGAATTCGCAAGCTACGGACACCAAGAACCAAGAGAGGAAAATCGAAGCCATGATCCAGAGGTCAGGAAGAAGCGGTGTGGGAATCAGCAGCAGCCCGACGCAAGAGTACTTAGCCTGAGACAGGAGCCACGCCATGAACGCAGCTAGCACTATAGCCTCGGG
>CAYZOK010000019.1:6214-13680 GCA_964480335.1 uncultured Candidatus Bathyarchaeia archaeon
GCGAGGGCTACGTAAGCGTCCTTGCCAACTTCAACTTTAGCAGGAGGGTGCTTCTGACGGCGCCTGCGCATCAACAGTTTAGTCGAGGACGGCAAGAAGTCTCTTCCGGCTTATTGCTTCGAGCTTCTTTTAGGCGGAGGCCGAGGAGAGGAGCGCCTTCGACCACAAAGAGTAACATGATTATCGCCGGAAGAAACGAGCCTGTTGCATCGTGCACGTAGCCTGTGAAAATGGGCATCGCGATCAAACCAGCGTTTCCGACAGAGGTCACTATCCCCGCTGCACCGGCTTGTCGATGCGTCATCTCAGGTTGTTCGCTCAGAACGGCAAAGACCATAGTCAAGATCCCCATCGTACAGAATCCGAGGAGGAGCGACGCCAGCCAAGCCAGCTCAATGGGTGCCAGCGCAATAAAAGCGAGAGCTGGACCTGCTAGGAAGCCCAGCGAGAGTAGCACCGCTTTCCTTGAGCCTACTTTGTCTGACCACCTTCCGCTGATGGGCCCTGCCAGCAAGGAGCCAAGGGGTAATGCTGATGCTAGAATTCCAGCCTCTACAGTGGAAGCTCCCTTCGACTCGAAGATGGTTGGAAGCCAAACTAGTAGCGTGTCATGAGTTGCTACTGCGCAGAGGAAAATTCCTGTTAGGATCCAAACGCTCTTCGTCTTAGAAGCTGCAACGAGATCCTCGAGCAAGCTACGCTTAGCGCGCTTAACTGTCGGCTCCTTTGCCAACGCAATCCACGAAGCTACTAAGAGTGCCGTGCCAAGCCCATAGATCCAGAGAACCGATCTCCAGTCCATAACGTCGAGTAGCCAAGCGGTTAACGCGTAGCCAGCGATCACGCCCAACGATAGGCCAGATGTGTAGATTCCTGTTGCGAATCCGACCTCTCCTTCGCGGAACAGTTCGGATATGAGCTTGGGAAGGCAGGGAATAATTCCAGCGTAGCCAAGCCCGAAGAGGAGCTGAAGCGCGAGCATGGGTTCGTAGCTTGGCGCCAAGGCGCGTAAGGTGCCGAATAATGCCATGGCGATCCCGGCGAGAGCCAACGCTTTCCTGAAACCGATTCGATCGCAGAGTACGCCCCATGGAATTCTGGTAACGACCATCGCGAAGCAGATCGAGAATAGGGGCCTGCTTGAGCGTACGTGATGCCCATTTCGCGCGCTATGCCCGGTATCATCGGGGAGATGGAGAAGAGGAGGACGCAAGATGCTACGGCAAGCGATGTAGCCAGCGCTAGCGTGGTCCATCGGACCAGCTGATCGTTCAAGGCGATGCGGAGGGTTTGTCCTCGCTCCTTATAGGCTAGACGGCGTACTCTGGCGGCTTGACGGGCGGAGCTTTTGGCATTGGCCTTATCTCACCGAACTGCTTCTCGTATCTCTCGATGTTCGCCTTAAGGGCACCTAGCAAGATCTTGGCGTGTTGAGGGGATAGTACGATGTCCATTTCGCGAACTCGCTCGATCGATTTGACTTTTAGATCGGGGCCGTATTCTGGATAATCGGTATAGATCATGATCCTGAATTCAACTGGCGTGTGCAAAATGACTATGGCTGAAGCCGAAATTTGCCTGAAAGATTCGCTCCTGGTTATCCGAAGCTCGGGCTTGCTCATCACACGAGACTCTGCGCTTTGGCTTATCAATTCGAGTTAGGATGAAGGTCGTCATCAAACGCGAAGCTCTTGAGGTGTTGCTAGAAGCGGCGAGGAACGCTCACCCGCGCGAGGCTCTGTTCCTGCTCAGGGGCAAGCGGGAGAAAGACGCGATCGTCGTTGAGGACTTAGTGATTCCGCCTCTGGCGACGCACGGACGAGGATTCGCGGAATTCCCCCTCCAGATGCTTCCGTTCGATACGAAGTTAGTTGGCAGCGCGCACTCGCATCCCTCAGGCTCCTTGAGGCCATCCATCGAGGACTTGGATGCATGCTTTGGAGTCGTCCTCATCTTGGCGTATCCCTATGTGCTCGGATCGACTGTGGCCTACGATCCTAAGGGAAGGCGAGTTGAGATCGAAATAATCTAGCTCACAAGATCGCAAGTGGAAATCCAGTTCCGCCCGGCCAGTACTTTCCGACGACCGGGATCGGGTGACCGCAGAACTTGCAGTAGTGCTTTCCATCGCGCTCTTCTAGCTTCCAGCCGACTATGCTGAAGCTGAAGCGGTTGATCACGACGTTGCCGCACTTCGGGCAGTACGTATTCTCGCCGGGATGTCCTGGCACGTTACCGATTAGGACATAGTCAAGGTATTCCATCGCTATCTCGCGCAGCTTTTCAAGCGTCGGAACAGGAGTTGATGCAACGTCGAGCAACTTGTAGTCTGGATGGAATCGAAGGAGGTGAAATGTAGTCTCTCTTCCGAGGTTGTCGCGTATCCACGAAGCCAGTGCTCGAATGTCGTCGGGATCCTCCCCGTACTTCGTAACGACTAGATTCGTGATCTCGGTGTAGATGCCCTCAGCCTTCATGGTCTTCAAGCACTCGTAGATCGGCTCCACATCCGGAACATCGATCAGCTTGCGGTAGAAACGCGGATTTCCGCCACCCTTGAAGTCGACTACTGCGCAGTCGAGGTACGGCGCTATCATCTTGACAGTTTCTGGCGTCAAGTATCCGTTTGTCACCCAAGTGCAGAACAAGCCCTCGTCGTGGGCGATCTTATTGACGTCGTAGCAGGTTTCGATGAAGATCGTTGGCTCGCTGTAGGTCTCGCTGATCCCTTGGCATCCGTAATCCTTGGCTAGCTTCACTATGCGCTCGGGAGGGATGTATCGGCCGCGTATCTCGCCGCCTTCGTGCAAGATTTGCGAGAGCTCGTAGTTGTCGCAGTATCGACACCTGAAGTTGCACGAAACGGTGGCTATCGAAAAGACCGAAGATCCGGGATTGAAGTGGAAGTGAGGCTTCTTCTCGATCGGATCGACGTTCATCGCGATGAGCTTGCAGTAGTTTAGCGAGTACAACTTGCCGTTCTCGTTCTTCCGAACCCGACAAAAACCGGTCTTTCCTTCGGAGATTACACATCGGCGGGCGCAGACATGGCATTGGACCCTTCCATCGCCCAAAGGTTCATAGCAGAGCGCTTCCCTCAAGTTCCCTCAACACAGCACGTAGCGTGAGATAAAAGGAAGAGGCAGACACCAGTGACGTGCCCAAGCTAAGGCTACTCGACTTTTACGCCGCGTGGTGTCCTCCTTGTCAAGCACAGGCTCCAATTCTCGAAGAGCTTGTTCGCCGCCATCCCGAAGTTGAAGTAGTCAAGATAGACATCGACCGAAATCCCGAGCTAGCAGATCGCTACGATGTCATGGCTGTTCCGACCTTAGTCTTGATGTCAGACGATCGTGAGGTCGCGAGGTTCGTCGGACTTACGCCTCTCGAGAAGATTGAGCAGGAACTACAGAAGTGTTAAGGTATAATGCAAGGCAGCAAATGCGAAGCGATTAAGGGCGGTGTGCTAAGCCCGTCGAGATCGTTCGTTCACTATAGTCTCTTTGCGAGGGTTCATGGGGATAGATGCCCGAGGCATTTCCCGTTCGATGTCAACATCGGCAACTGGCTTGCGCGTAACTGTCCTAAAGTACGAGAGGCTGCTGAGAAGGGAAGCAATCCCGATCTATTTCTAATTTAGGCTCAACTCCAGCTTCCGAAGGGTTGTTAACTTGCAAGTCCGAAGTTTGGCTGTTGCAACATGTGGCGCTTGGCCAGGCCCGATGCCGTTGCGGTTCTTGGCGATGAAGCCTGTGTTAGGAGCTTGCAGCGGTACTTCGATGTCTTCCAGGAGAGGAAGAAAGCTAAATTCCTGATAAGTAAGAAGCTCGAAGCCAGCTTTCACGAGGACGATTCTCTAAACGACTTGTGGAAGGAGCACAATGGCCTCATCGGCGAATACTGCGAGCTTGAAGCTCAGATCGACTCGGGCGAAGTTGATTTCGCTTCGCTTCCCGATGCCGAACGATCTTACTTAGACCTCAAAGCTGCGATTGCCAAGCGAATTCTTGAGAGCTGCGTCTTGTGCGAAAGGCGCTGCGAAGTCAACAGGCTCGAAGGCGAGATCGGATATTGTAGGTGTGGACTCGACATCCGAGTCTCGACCATGTTCACGCACGTAGGCGAGGAGGCGGCGCTCGTTCCATCGTTCACGATCTTCACGTGCGGATGCAACTTGACGTGCGTCCACTGCCAAAACTGGTCGATATCGCAATGGTACGAATTCGGCGAAGCGATGAGTTCTGAGGGGCTCGCTAAGCTAATCGATAAAGCTCGAGATGCTGGAAACCGAAACGCCAACCTAGTAGGCGGCGAGCCAACTCCCTGGCTCTGGCAATGGCTTGAAGTTTTCCGAAGGGTTAAGCGTAACGTACCCATAGTTTGGAATTCAAATTCGTATTATGCCGAAGAAACCGCAAAGTTGCTGATCGGCTTCGCAGACGTGTACTTGAACGATGCGAAATATGGTTGCAACTCATGTGCGAAGCGGGTCTCGAATGCTCCTCGCTACTGGGACTTTTGTAGGCGAAACCTAGGAATGGCGAGGAAGTATGGCGAGCCCCTTATCAGGGTGCTCGTTCTGCCTTGCCATCTCGAATGCTGCACAAAGCCCATCTTGAACTGGATCGCACAAACGCTCGGGCCGATGACGAGAGTTAACGTCATGTGGCAGTACAGGCCCGAGTACGAGGCCCACAGAGTTCCTGAGCTTAGGAGGAGGCTTACGCGAGAAGAAAGGCAACGAACAATCGAGCTCGCAAGGGAGGCGGGGCTGCTGAGCCTAGAGCCGTTTCATTAGAATGAAAGTAGCCTCGATCATCGACTATGCTATCTTGAAGCCTGACGTATCAGCAAGCGGCGTTCGAATGACATGTGAGGAAGCTAAGCGTTGTGGATTTGCGGCAGTCTGCGTTCCTCCATCCTATGTCAAAATGGCAAGCCGGCTCTTGAGAGGCAGCGGAGTGCGTGTATGCACCGTGGTTGGATTTCCGCTCGGCTATGCCGCTTCTGAAGTCAAGGTGGCTGAAGCTAGAAAGGCAATCGAGGATGGTGCGGAGGAGCTCGACGTGGTGCTCAATGTAAGCGCTTTAAAGTCTGGGGATCTAGAAGCCGTTAAGCGAGACGTAAGAGCGGTCACTGACGTGGCCAAGGCTCACGGCGTTCTAGTTAAAGTGATAATCGAGACCTGCTACCTCACCGACCAAGAGAAGGTTCTCGCATGCAAGTTGGCGAAGGAATGCGGAGCCGACTTCGTGAAAACATCTACCGGTTTTGGTCCACAGGGCGCTACTGTTGACGACGTTAGGCTGCTTCGCCAAGTCGTAGGTCCAGATGTAGGTGTCAAAGCAGCTGGGGGCATAAGGACGCTCGAGGATGCTCGTGCGATGATCGAAGCTGGAGCAACGAGGATTGGCACGAGCCATGCCGTCGCCATAGCTGAAGAGGAGATTAAGGCTTCCAGAGGATCGCGTTAACTCGCTCGGCTACCTCGCGGATGCTTTTTGGAAGCTCTTCTCGATAGCCCTCCACGAAGCGCAGGATCGCAAACACCTGCGCGCAGAAATATTTCGGGTGTCGGATTGCTTGAGCTGGATCTTGCTTAAGCAGCTTGGCTATCTTGACGCGCTCGGATTCCTCCAGTTTGAGGCAACGCCTGAAGAACTTGTCCCAACTTGTTGCCGAATCCATTCGCTTCTAAAAGATCTTAGAAGCACGAATCGTTTCGTTAAATCGGTGTCTAGTAAGCAGCGAATTCAAACTTCATGCACTGAATGCGGAGATCTCATGGTCTACGATCCTGCGCTGAGGTCGTACGTCTGCACGGGTTGTGGCTTAATGCTGACTAGAGCCGAGTTGATAGCAGAGCGCGAAAGGGCAAGACAGCCTACGGCTAAGCAGCTAAAGAGGGTGCGAAGGCGCGAGTACATCGAGTGGTGGATCAAGAAGAAGCGCTAGCCGCGCCTAGGCAATAAGAAGTCCGCCGCTAATTGTATACGACGTGTCGAAACAAGCTTCAGTCACGGTTGTCTTGCCAGCGTTCAACGAAGGGAAGTTCATAGCCAAAGCCGTTAAGAGAGTTAAGCGAGCCTCCTGCGTCACCGAGGTGCTCGTCATCGATGGAGGAAGCACGGATGATACGGTCGAAAAGGCGCTACGAGCCGGCGCCAAAGTCCTACATCAAAGCTGGATGAAGTATCCGGGTAAGGGAGTTGCTATGCGGGATGCGATCGACTACGCAAGCGGGGATGTAATCGTCTTCATGGACGCTGACATCAAGAACATAAACGAGCGAATGATCGAGCTGCTCGTCGAGCCTATCGTCAGGGGAGAGGCTGATTTTGTGAAGGGAACGTTCGCTCGGCGTGCTGGTAGGGTGACCGAGCTCGTAGCAAAGCCTCTGCTACGCCTATTCTTCCCGGAGTACGCATGCTTTGATCAACCACTGAGCGGCGAGATAGCTGGCAAAAAGGAGGTCTTCAAGACGATTAAGCTCGAAGAGGACTGGGGAGTAGACGTGGGACTTTTACTCGACATAGCTGAGAAGGGCTTCAAGATTAAGGAAGTCCGGATAGGCTTCAAAGAGCACGACATGAAGCCGCTAAAGGAGCTCACCGACATGGCTCAACAGGTTGCCCAAGCAATCCTAAAGAGAGCTCTCCGAAAGGGTAGGCTTTCTAGGCTTCAGGAGACTTAAGCTCAGGAATTCTGAGAACTTCTTTCAACACCTTGAGTTCATAATCAGGCCTGCTAAATGGATCTGAGGGAGGGAGCTGGTTTGAAAACCAGCCTCGCCTAGTTCTGATCGTGAGCATCCCAAGATTCTTAGCAGGCGCGATGTCGGAATCGTAACGGTCTCCAATCATCGCAGCTTCGGCTGGAGAGCCTCCCAGTTCTTCCAAAGCGAGGAGGAATGCCTGAGGATCAGGCTTCTTAACGCCTCTGAGGCTGCTTACGACGATCGAATCGAAGTACGGGCCAAGCTCGAAGTCGTCGATGAACCTTGCCTCCCAAGGCGTTAGGTTCGTAACGAGGGCTAGCTTATGCCTACGCAGCTTTAGTTCTTTCAGCACGAAGTGCGAATCTGCATAGGGCTTTACCGTTTCCATGGTCAGCTGCCTACTTAGCTTATCGAACGATGCAAGCAATTCCTCAGGAGATTTTCGAATGTCGAGCAAACTCGCGAGCAGGCGCCAATACTCGCGTGTCCTCCAACAGATCCCCTGTGTTGAAAGGGCGCTAGACCTGGCTCGCATGTACTCCCCCTCGGAGAGATCCTTTCGATGTTGCCAGAGCACGCGGAGCTCGATTGAGGCGCTCTTGCGCATGCATTCTTCGTAGCTCAGTAATGTGTTAATGAGATCGATCAAGATGAAACGAATTCGGCTCATCAAGGATGACATCGCTTAGGAGTTGAGCGAAGTTTATAAGACCGCTGCGCCGAGCCGGCGCGGCTATGCGGTGCACAG
>CAYZOK010000020.1:0-8803 GCA_964480335.1 uncultured Candidatus Bathyarchaeia archaeon
TTACGCCTTGAGACCTCTGCCGTCGTTGTCCTCTTCAGCACCCCTCACATTCTGTCCCCGCCGTTCAGCCTCTCCCGCCCCTTGAGCCCGCCTCAGCTGGATTCGCGTTCGAACCCTTGGCTCGTCTCTACTCACTGCCTCGTTCCTCATCTAGCAGGCTCAGGTAGCGGGATAGCACGGGTGGCGGGAATGGGATTCGCTCATCCCAAGCCTAGCAGGGCAGTTCTTATCTCCCTGCTAACGCTTCGTCGCCGAAGCCTTGCTGGTGTACCGGAAGCGGTACACAGTACTGTACCGGAACCGGAACAACGATACCAGCATTTCGAGTACCGGAAGCGGAACAACAGCACAGTACCGGAACCGGTGCAGTCATGAAGCGTGCCGGAACCAGAACAACACAGCGGCGTTCCGAAAGCGATACAAGGGCTGAACTTACTCATCATAAAGACGTAAGGAAGTTTTAAAAAATCCTTGCCCAATGGATTACCGCCGAACGTGCTAGTATTTCCGCTGTTAGCCCTCCTTTTGCTTCTCGGACAATGGCGAGGCGGAAGATGATCGAAGAAGTACCCAGAGTATGTACTTCTTCAACGAATATGCTTTAGCTGCCTTTCGTACATCTCGATTATCTCGCCGACTGTCGTCGCATCTTCAGGCGTTCGATCTTCTCTGAACCTGATGAGCCTCGGGAATCGTATCGCTAGCCCGCTTCCTTCTTTGATCACGTCGAGTCCGCACGTGTGGAGCGGGCTGAGCGTTATCTCATCTCCGATGACTTCGAGAACCTTCGTCGGCACGAACCAAAAGTCTGCTTCCATTGTCGAGTCGACTCGCGGATGCTTGTGATCGAACATATGCGGCTTGAAGATCTCGGGCAGCTTCGCCAAGTCTTCGTCCGTGAACCCGCTTCCGAGTTTGCACACGGTTTTGAAGGAGTCGGTTTCAGGATCGTACGCTGCCATCAAGAGTGCTCCGTACGTGCCAGCTCGCTTCCCTCGACCAGCGAATGCTCCGACGGCGACTAAGTCCACGGTATCAGCCATCTCGGATCTGTACGAGCGCTTCCACTTTATCCACGCAAAGCCTCGCTTGCCAGCTTCGTAGACCGAACTTGGACTCTTCAAGATCAGCCCCTCGGTTCCTTCTGCGACGGCTTTCTCGAAGTAGCGCTCGATCTCTCGCTTGTCCGACGAGACTATGTATTTAGCTAGCCTCAGCTTATCCGACTCCTCAATGATCTGCTCGAGCATCTTCCTGCGCTCGATGTAGGGGGCAGCCGTCAGGTCGTTGCCGTCCAGGTACAACAGGTCGAATAGGAACAGCACCACCGGAACTTCCCTCATGGCTTCTTCGATGCCGTACTTCCTGCCCCTTCTCCTAGCGACAACTTGGAACGGCAACAGCTCTCCAGTATCGGGGTCTACGGGAACGCATTCTCCGTCGACGACCGCCTCTCTTGCTTTGACTCCCTCGACGAGCGCTTTGCAGACATCTGGAAATTGGTTGGTCAAGTTCTCGAGCCTCCTAGAGAAGAGCATGACACTGCCCTCACGGATGTGGCCCTGAAGCCTTAGCCCGTCGTACTTGTACTCAGCTGATCCGATTCCGCCTAGCTTGTCGAGGATTTCCTCTAGACTAGCCAGCCTTTCGGCAAGCTGAGGCCTGATGGGCTTTCCGATCGTAATTTTAAACTCGTGAATGGCTTCCATTCCGCCTTCGGCCAACGTCCTCGCGACGTGGCCCAGATCCGAAGAAAGGTTGTATGCTCGCTCGATCTCGACTCTATATTCGACTCCGCCTGCGAACGCTATGGCCAAAGCATCGAGAACCGTCATGTCGGCTATTCCTAACCTCAGCCTTTTGGTGACCGTCCTGCCCAAGTATCGAGCTTCCTTCGGAGTTGCATCTGCAAGCAAGCTAGCGAAGGATTTGATCTTCTCCTCGTAAGAGCCAGGTCCGCTTGCTCGAGCTATTCTGTCCAGAATTTCGTAGACCTGCTCGACGGTCAGCGGCTCGCGGAAGAGCGCGGCTTGAGCGCGGCTTTGCAAGAGCTCTTCAGCTACGAGGCCAATATCTCCCTTCTCCTTGAATGCTTTGACGACTTGCTCATCGCTAGCTCCGCTCGCGATCGCAATCGACTTCAGAGCCATTTTCTCGGCTATCCCTACTTCGATTCCAACGAATGGCGGATACAGTTCGCCGAGCGTCAAGTAGACTACTTTGTCGATTATCTCGGGTGGAGTTTTCTTGAAGAGGTCGACGAGGAGATCGCGCATCTCGAGGCGCTTCGTAGTCTTTTCGACAACTTCATAGGTGTCAGCTAGAAGGGCGTATTTCAAACCGTTCTAAACCTCGCGTGAGCAACATAAAGGTTCGCTGAAAAGGAGTCTTGTGAACTCGCAGCGATCCGAACGCAAGATTTGCCGGTTCCTTAATCAAAGAGAGAGCCAAATCATCCGCCTATGCTGCGAATTGGTCAAGGCTGGCGGCGAGAACCCGCCTGGTGATGTCTCGAACCCTGCTTCGATCGTTGAACGCTTCTTGGAGGATCATGGCATTGAGTATAGGC
Organism: uncultured Candidatus Bathyarchaeia archaeon; assembly: GCA_964480335.1. Taxonomy (GTDB): domain Archaea; phylum Thermoproteota; class Bathyarchaeia; order CAYZOK01; family CAYZOK01; genus CAYZOK01. The sequence goes on from CAYZOK010000020.1 coordinate 2,570, forward strand.
GAGTAGAGCCTAGGGCTGGTCGCGTCAATATAGTTGCCCGCTTGGGCAGGAGCGGCGGTAAGCGCCTAATCCTATGCGGGCATCTCGATGTTGTTCCTGCGGGAGACTCTACTCGCTGGAGCTTTCCGCCATTCTGCGGCGAGGTGAAGAATGGCGAGATACTGGGCAGGGGAGCGACCGACATGAAAGGCGGAGTTGCAGCATCGCTTGCAGCGCTAGCAGCCCTTGATCAGCTCGATATCGAGGGCGAGGTCGTTGCAGCCTTCGTCTGCGACGAGGAGATCGGCGGAGATTTTGGAGCCAAGTGGCTGCTAGATCAAAATCTAATTCAGGGAGATGCATGCTTGATAGCGGAACCTTCTGCCTATCAGCACTATGGCTACACGATCGATGCTGGCGAGCGGGGAGTCCTTTGGCTGAAATTTACCGCGCTGGGAAAGCCCGCTCATGGAAGCTGGCCAGTTATGGGTCGGAATGCCATCTTGCTCCTGAGCCGATTCCTCGAAAAGCTTCAGGAGGTCAAAGAGCTCAAGGTCAAAACTCCAAACGACGCCCAGGAGATGGTGCTGAATGGAAAGGAGGTGCTGGCTAAGATTGCGCAAGAAGTCGGCAGACCTCATGAGGAACTTTCTCGCTTGCTCGACCATTACTCAGCTAATGTCGGAACGATCTGCGGCGGAACCAAGACCAACGTAGTGCCAGAGCGTTGCGAGGCCGAAGTAGACTTCAGGATTCCGATAGGTGGCTCAAGGGAAGAGCTCGAAGCCTTCGTCAAGAAGCGATTGCCGGAGGGAGTTCTATATGAGGTTGTTCAGGAATCAGAACCCTCTTACTCGCCGCTTACCGAAAGCTTGCTCCGCGCTTTGACTTGGAGCGCCGAGGAGATTTTCGGAACGCGTGTTCCGCCGATAGCCATCTGGGCTACAACAGACGCATGGCGCTTCAGAAAGAAGGGCATGCCGACGTTCACGTTTGGCCCTGGCTTCATCGAGAAGACGCATGCTTACGATGAGAGCATCAGAGCATCGGACGTCGTGAAGGCGAGCAAGGTCTACGCGCTCACAGCGTTGCGCTTCTTAGCTCGAGCATAGGAGAAAGCTAGCCCGCTCACGATGACCGCCAGGCAAGCCACTCCCACAACTATCAGGGAGGCTGGACCGAATCTCGCTTGGATGGGGATGGCCGGATTCAAGGCGTAGTAGGCGCGAACGTAGAGCCCTTCCTCCTTGAGGATAGAATGGTACTCCTTCATGTGCGATATGTAGTCGCTCACGATCACGTTGTACAAAGAGATCGCGATCACGTCGTGGCGAGCGATAGCTGAATGCTCGATGGCCGTCGAAGGCCTACCCTTCGTTGCAAAGGTCAAGTCGACTGGCAACCAGCCCCAGGGCGGGACGTAGACTTTTGCCCATGCGTGGAATCCTACGTTCTCCGCCACGCTTACTACCACGTCATCCCACGCAGACGTGTGCATTTTGCCGGGCATGTAGACGCACCCTATCTGCAAGTAAGCTGGAATGCCGACTGCTCTGCAGAACGTGATTAGCAGGTTCGCTTGGTCATCACAGTCTCCCGAGCCTTCCGCAAGGGTTTCATTCGGATAGCGAGGGTATGGCGAACTTTCATACGCGATGTTCCGCGTTATCCAGTCGACGAACTCGTACAGCAATCCCAGAACTCGGCTCTCGTTTTTGCCTATTTCGAGCGCTAACTCTTTAATCTCTGGCCACTTGGTGTAATTCCATGGGCCTACAGGATCGCAATAGCCCTCGCGGAGCTCGATTGGAATATCAGCTAATGTTCCACTCAAGTCAACGCTTAGGCGAGGCGTCTCGTACCTCCAGACCTGAACAGCATAGCAGATGTTTACCGCTAGCGTCTCTCCAGGCTCTAGAAGATCTGGAAGGTCTAGAATCGCCATGGTGTTGTTGTCATCGTCGATGAAGATCTCCAAGCATGCGTGACTGGCCTCTTTGATTACGAGTTTCTGATGCGTATCGTTCGCTGAATACAGGAACACTTTCTCGCCGCGAGCGATCTCATAGGCCTTCTCACCCCGATTTTCAAACGTGTAGGACGCTCGAAACTCGAACTCGTAGATGAGCTCAGCTCGAACGGCACAGATAGGATGCAGAAGCGCTGCGAGCAGTAGCAAAACGACGATGGCAAGAGCGCGCCTGGCCAATTCATCCCGAAAACCGATTAGCTAGCTTTAATCTTACTGATTGAAGCCGTTGAAGTCGGTAGTTGCTGTTGGGCAGGCTCGACAGATTCGTGCAAGGCTGCCGAGGATCCTGCTGGGCACGTCCCCCTTTATCGGAGCTGGCCAGTTCGGCCCTCGAGCTTTCGCATATCTACAGCGCTTCTATGACAGGCCGGAAGAAATCCTCAGGATAATCGAGAAGGCGCTCGAGCTCGGAGTGTCTGGAATACAGCTGCTTCCCTACGCTCATGTCGTCGCTGCGGTAAAGGTTGCGCAACGAAAGCTTGGGGACTTAACGATAATCGGAACCATTGGAGTAGGCGATATTCAGGCCGATGTAGAAACGTTGGCTGAGCTAGGCTCGACGGCCATGCTGGTTCACGGAGAGATAACAGACGCAACTAGCAGAGAAGAACTCGAAAGCACACTGGATAAGGCGAGGCAAGCTGGCTGTCTAGCTGGCGTGGCAATGCACAGGCCCCTGCGCTCGCTTAGGAGGCTCAAGGAATTCGGAATCGACATCGACATCGTGATGCTTCCCTTCAACAAGCGAGGAATCTTCATGGACGGAAAGCCCGACGATGTTCTGAAGTCTGCGCGCGAACTCGATTCTTTCTTGATAGGCAAGAAGGTTCTTGCTGCCGGAGCTCTAGACCCTCAGGAAGCGCTCAGCTTTGCAATTCCTCGGCTAGATTGCGTTACAATAGGGGTGGCTTCCGTGGAAGAAGCCGAGAAAACTTTCTCGATAGCTCTAAAGCTCACCGAAGAAGGATAGCTCCTCTTTGAGCCGACGAACGTATCCTTCGGTAAGCTCGTGCCTAGCCTCAGCCAATTTTCTCGCCGTGTCGGTATAGAGCAAGTCCTTCAGCTTCAGCAACTTGTCCTCGAAGTGCTTCAACATGCCCCTCAAATCGCGCTTCTGTTCAGCCGAGTAGACGGAAACGCGGTATATCCCGATGGCGCCGATCGCATCGAGCTTGTCAGCATCCCAAAGGACTTTAGCTTCGAGCGAATCCGGCTCTCCGCCTTCCCTATAACCGTGTGAGGCTATGGCATCAACGACCTTCTCGACGAATTTCTCTGGAAGTTTGAGATCCTTCAGGATGACCCTCGCCACCCTCGCGCTCTTAGCCACGTGGCCTTTCCTAGCTGGGACCACATCGTGTAGAAGGGCAGCAGCTCTCACGATCGCCATGTCAGCTCCTTCTCGCTCGGCTATGTAGACGCAAAGGTCGTGGACGCGCTTTATGTGCTTCCAGCCGTGCGAGCCGACCAAGTCCACCTTGCTCTTGACGATTTCTTCGAGCTTCTTGAGCTCCTCCTCCGACAAGCTCTCTAGGTTCTTCGAATCGCGAATGCTTTTCGTATTTTGCTCGAAAATCAAGTGATGGTTAAGCAAGATGCTTTAGGCAGCTTCTGGCGAATACTGGGCCCACGCCCTGTCTGTTTAGTGACGTGCGTGGACGAGGAGGGGAAACCGAACATCATCACGATAGCGTGGAGCATTCCGCTTTCCATGAGCCCCCCGCTAGTCGCGATCTCCGTCGGCAAAACGCGGTACTCGCACCAGCTCATCAAAAACACGAAAGAATTCGTCATCAACATACCTTCAAAGGGGCTGGCAAAGCAAGCGACGATCTGTGGCTCGTTGTCGGGCCGCACGGTTGATAAATTCAAAAGGAGCGGCTTAACGCCTGAACCTGCTCGATGCGTGAAACCTCCGCTAATCAAGGAGTGTATCGCCCACCTAGAATGCCAGCTAGTTAATGAGATCGAGACTGGCGACCATACGCTATTCGTGGGCAAAGTACTAGCTGCGACAGCCGAGGAGAATCTGTTCGACGTCCAGTGGGATGTGTCAAGGGCTAAGCCCCTAATGCACGTAAGCGGGCGGACCTACACAGCTCCAGCCGAGCCATTCACTAGCTAAATCGCTCAGATAAGAGCTCTAAAGCTCGCTTGTAGACGGGCACGCTTAGCACGAGCTCTGCTCGATCGATAGCCTCATCTTTCCTGTGCTCCAGCCTGGGATCTCCAGGGCCATAGATCGCGATGGATCTCGCCTTGCCTAAGAGCAAACCAGCATCACTCGAACCAGTCTTTCGCGTAAGTATGGCTGGCCTCCCGATGACTTCTCGAATTGCCCTGCGGAGGCAGTCGACGAGAGGAGACTCCCTATCGACTTCAAAAGCCCTTAGGCAATCTTTCACGCAGAGCTCGAATGAGGCCTTTCTAGCTTCCAATTCCGCCTCGATGGCTCTGAGGACATCAGAAGGCTCTCGGCCTGGAGGGATGCGGACATCTATCGTGAGCTCGCAAGAACTCGGGACTACGTTGGCAGCCTCGCCACCTCGAATCTCCGTGAGGCACGCGGATGTTGAGTGAAATTTGTCAGGCCCTACCTGCGAGATCCGCTTTCGAATTGCGCGCCAAGCCTCGTACGCCTCTTCGACAGCGCTTGTGTACAACCATGCTGAGCCAGCATGACCTCCCTTAGTCCTGCACTTGAGGGCGACTTGCAACCTCCCTCGATAGCCGATTGTTATCCTATCGATGCCGCTGGGCTCTCCTACGATCGCATAGTCGAACTCAGGAAGGGTTCTGACCGCGTGCTTAATTCCCTTACCCGAGGTCTCTTCCTCGACGCAACCAAGCAGGGTGATCGAACCCCTCTTTCCGCTATCGGCAAACTCGAGAGCGCCGAAGATCATGGCAGCAAAGGGCCCCTTCGCGTCGACGGCTCCGCGGCCGACGAGCTTTCCGTTTCTAGCCTCGACCTCGATGAATCCGGGAACGGTATCTAGATGACCGCACAGCAAGACGGCAGGCCTTCCGGATCCGGCGCAGGCGATGAGGTTTCCAACGTTATCTATTCGAGTTAGGAATCCAAGCTCTTCGAGCTCGCTTGCCAAAAAGAGCGCAAGCTCTCTCTCACTTCCTGAAGGACTGTAGATCCTCAGCATGTCGAGGAGGAGGCTAACGCAATCGCGCTTCATGAATTTCAAGCACCTCGCGGAGCACATCGATCACCTTACTGAGCTGCCTCCGTTCGATTACAAGCGGCGGCAGAAACCTGATTACGTTTAGCCCCGCCTCCAGCAGGATTACGCCCCTATCCAGCGCTTCCAAAATAGCGTCCTTGCACTCGAATCGCAACTCGAGGCCTAGCATGAGCCCAAGACCGCGAGCCTCTCGAGCAACCTGCAGATAGGCAGCGATCTTTTCCAGCTCGAGCTTAAACCAAGACCCCAGCTCCGCTGCGCATCGAACAAGGTCTTCCTCAGTGAGCACCTCGAGCACGGCAGAACCAGCTGCGCATGCCAATGGATTGCCGCCGAACGTGCTAGTATGCCCTCCGAGCCCTAGAAAATCGGCTATCTCCCTAGAAGTCGCCACGACTCCCATCGGGATTCCTCCTCCGATGCCCTTCCCCAAGCAGACGATGTCGGGGATTACGCCCCAATGCTCGAATGCGAACGTCTTACCCGTCCTTCCCAAGCCCGTCTGAACCTCGTCGAAGATCAGAAGAGCTCCCTTTTCATCGCATATATCTCGCAATCCCCGCAAGTAGTCATCAGGAGCTACGCGAATGCCTCCTTCACCTTGAATGGGCTCGACTATCAAGGCGGCGGTCTCGCGGGCTATAACTTTCTCGGCATCCCCTAGCTTTCCGAAGGGAACGTGCTTGAAGTAGGGAACTAATGGCTCGAACCCCTCACGATATCTTCTCTCCCACGTCGCCGATAGCGCTCCCATCGTCTTGCCGTGGTATCCCCGCGTGGTAGCGACTATCTCCTTTCTCCCAGTCGATTTTCTGGCCAACTTCAGAGCAGCCTCGACAGCCTCGGCGCCGCTATTGCACAAGATGAAGCTGTTGAGCTGTCTAGGAAGTAGCTGAAGCATATTCGTTAGAAATATACATATAGAGCCTCGTCCTCCTCCACTACGGAATGCCCAAGCCGCTCTCGCAGCTGTCAGGCTGCCCCAGCGTCGAGCGATTCCTCGACAGGTGCCGCGCAAAGGGCCTA
>CAYZOK010000020.1:8903-12731 GCA_964480335.1 uncultured Candidatus Bathyarchaeia archaeon
GTCAGGCTGCCCCAGCGTCGAGCGATTCCTCGACAGGTGCCGCGCAAAGGGCCTAGCGAAGGTCACCGTCAGCGTCTGGCTGCTCGGCGTCAGAGCTCTGTGCGAAGCGCTGGGCTGCAGCCCCGACGAAGCCGTGGAGCGGATCCGCAAGGGAGAGCTCGCGCCTTCCGAAGCGCTTGAGCGCCTCTCGCTGGCGCTGGTGGACAAGGTCTCGCGCAACACGCTCCGGAACTACCTGCAAGGGGCGAGGTCGTTCCTCGTCGCGAACGGCGTGCCGAAGGAAGCTTTCGAGGACTTCGAGGGGCCGAAGGTCTGGATCTCGCACGTCGACCGCGTTCCGTCGCGCGACGAGCTGAGGCTCTTGCTGATGAACGCGGGTGCGCGCGGGAAGGCCATGGTCGCGTTCATGGCGTCGAGCGGGGTGCGCATCAACACGCTCTGCGAGCTGAAGCTCGGCGACGTCGACCTATCCGCCGAGATCCCGTCAGTTCGGGTGCCTCCGGCCAGCGAGAAGGAGCGCAGGGGCTACACGACGTTCGCGACGCCCGAGGCCAAGCGGTTCCTCATCGCGTACCTGAGCCAGCGCGAGGATCGAGGCGAGGAGCTGGCGCCCAAGAGCCCGCTGTTCGCCGGCAGGTCCGGCGGCAAGCTCACGCACGCAGCGGTATGGCAGATCCTAGACCGGCTGTTCCGCAAGTCCGGCTTGAAGGTTCGCGAGAGGGGTGCCGACCAGCGACGCTTGCGGTACGAGATCCACCCGTACGTCCTGCGCAAGTGGTTCAAGACCAGGCTCGAAGCGGCAGGGCTGGGGCGCGCCTTCGTCGAGTACTTCATGGGGCACAGGCCGGCGTACCTGGACGCCTCCTACTTCAGGCCGAGCCTGGAGGACCTGAGGCGCGAGTACGCAAAGGCCGTTCCAGAGCTGACGATCATGAGCGACGTGGCGGCCGAGGAGTACCGCAAGAGGCAGCTGCTCGACATGGCGAGGCTCCTAGGCTTTCCAGAGGAGAGGCTGCGGAAGCTCCAGGAGGTGCTCGCGCGGGCGAGGAGCGTCGACGAGGCCATCGACCAGTTCAGGAGGCTGAGGGAGGAGGGAGGGAACCCGCGCGGCAGCGGCCGGAACTGCGCCCTGATCGCGAGGAGCGAGGAGGAGCTGCTCGAGCGGCTCGAGGAAGGCTGGGACTTCGTGAAGGAGCTATCGGGAGGGCGCTACCTGCTGAGGAGATTTGCTCCCTGACCTCTTAGCTCGAAGAACTCAGAGTTGTCGCACCCTAGGCAGATCCTCCCTTGATCTGATATGCTTCCACGATTGTTACTCGGAATGCTTATACCTCCCCCTAGGGATGGGGGAGGAGTTGGGAAGGATCTTACCGGCCGATGAATGGGTCAGGAGGCATGCGGAAAGCGCCTTGATATCGGCTATAAGGCTAAGGAGGTATTGGCTATCCAGAGGTCGCCCTGAAAGCGAGGCCATTGAGAAGGCGGTAAAGCAAGCGATAGGAATGATGGCTTCTTCGGGCCTTGAGCCCGAGAAACTCCTCGAGTTGTTCAGGGATCATCGAAGGGCTTGTGACGCTTTCATAAAAATGCTAGAAAGAGTTGTGAGAGAAAGACGGGCTTGAAGCATAATTATGCCTAGCTTTCAGGATTTAAGGTGCCTTCAGATTACGATCCCCCGTTGGCCACGAGCAATGGCATACCCAATGTCTAACTGAAGCGATGGCCACTAAACACCTCATAATCATCGGCGACGCTAGGAGCATGGATGAGCTTTCTGATGCTTCCGTGCACATGGCCATTACGAGTCCGCCCTACGTTACCAGCAAGTTCGGGAGAGGGCAACCGTTCGACGTAGACGAGTACTTAGACCTAGTGAGAGGCGTCTTCAAGGAGGTCTACAGAGTTCTCATGCCAGATGGCAGGTTCTGCCTCAATGTTGCTGACGTGCGCACGAAGTACTATTACAAGGACGACGATCGCTTCTACAGGCTCCCGCTCGGCCATATGGTGCTAGATCAAGCTCTAAAGATGGGCTTCCGCCTCCTCGAGACCTTCATCTGGGACAAGGGCTTTCACAGGCACATGGGCGGCGCATTCGGTCCCCTCTTCGGCTCTTATCCTTATCCAGCAACTATACTAAGCAACGTCTATTGGGAGTACGTATTCGTCCTAGTCAAGCCAGGCCCTAAGCGAGCCGTTCCGAAAGAGATCAAGGAAAGGAGCAAGATTTCCTTCGAAAAATGGAAGGAGTACACGCGCAAGATATGGCGCGTAGAGTCGGAGAGCGAGTGGATAAAGGAGCATCCGGCGGTGTTCCCGGTGGAGATCGCGAGGCGCTTCATCGAGATGTACTCCTTCGTCGGCGATACGGTGCTGGACCCGTTCCTCGGATCCGGAACTACGACGTGGGCAGCTAGGCTTATGCGCAGGAACTCCGTAGGCTATGAAATTAATCCTAGGTATATCGGCCTTATCAAGCGCAGGGTCAGGATCGATCAACCGCTATTGCTCGAGGAACCTGACGAGATCAAGATCATCGTAAGAGAAGATGCTCGCGAGACCGAGTGGATTTAGGCGCATTGGTTCGAAAGTCGTGAGCTGTGAAAGCACTCCCCGGTTTTACTAGATATGGCTATCGCCATCCGTTCTGGCATCTGATCAGATACCTTACCATGCACAGATGCATTAGCCTCAAGGACATCGAGAGGTATGCAACGACCTCCAAGAGTGGGGTCGGAAAGGAGGTGCTGAGCGAATTACGTAGCCGCGGATGGATAAGGGAAACTCGTCCTAAGGAGTGGAGGCCTAGCGGAATGGGGGAAGAGTTGTTTGGATATCTCCATGAGCGGGAAAAGCAGTTACTTTCAGCGCTGGATGACTTGAGGACTCTCGACGAAATCCGGATCGACCTGGCCCGGAAGGGGGTGCCGTTTGCCGAGAAGAAGCTGAAAAGTGGGTGGTTTAGAAGTCCCTTAATGGCCGAAGTCGAGGACTGCGTAAGGTCGATCTGCGAGTCAAGAGGCATAACCTACGAGTCAAATCCGCCCGTTGGACATCCTCCTGAAATCGTGATCGACCAGAACATCCACATCCTTCCTAGGCAACTTGACCTACTCATTCCGAGTCTTAGGAATCCCAAGGTTGTGATAGAAGTCAAGGAGTATTGGGGCGAGAAGCGCGGGGGAAGCAAAATGTCGAACGCGGTGTACGAGACCTACTGCGTCGCAAGGGAGTTGATGGATCTCTACGAGAGGTATGGCGTGAAGGTGTACCACTACGTGGTGATGGATGGAAAGCAACAGTGGAGCTACCGACGAGGCGACCTGAGAGACTTCCTCGATATGCTTAATCAAGGTCTGCTGGATGGCCTATTTTTCGGAAGGTCTGCTTGCTCAGAACTAAAAGGCGAGCTAGGAACCGTCTTACATTAGGGCTTAACGCATGAGCAACTAGGCAAGCTTTAGATGATCAACGACCCCTGTAGCCAGACTTCACGTTAGGATTCCTCATCCGATCGTGGTGGCTTCTTCGCCTCTTCGATCAGCTTCGGCAAGTCGCGCGAGATCTGCTCGATGGCCTGCTCCTTGCGGCGGTAGGCTTCTGCTTCTACGAAGCCAATGAGCGCGTTGACGACCTCGCGGTACAGCGACAGGATCGGCCTAAGCCTCAGCTCGACGACCTCGTGGATCAGGCTGGACCAAGCTTCCGCCTCGTTTGCAGCGCGGATGACGATCCTTCCTTCTTCGAGCTTCAGCTCGGCCTTGGGCAGGCCCTCGCTCGGCGGGCGGAGCTCTACCTTCAGGCCGATCCCCAGCTGGCGGAGGATCC
>CAYZOK010000021.1:0-12665 GCA_964480335.1 uncultured Candidatus Bathyarchaeia archaeon
ATAATGATTAAGGTTATGGGAACTGGATACGCCATAGGCCGTAATATAGCGTCAATAATTTGGATTAGAAAATCCTAAACATGCATAGGCTTCGCACCCATCATGCAGTAAGGAGGGTAAGAGAGAAAACCGATATATTAATCGCCCTAGCTGGGAATCCAAATGTTGGCAAATCATGCATATTCACCCAACTAACTGGAATTAACGTAATGACAGCAAACTATCCTGGAACAACTGTTGATGTTAACTTCGGCATAGTGGAGTACAATGGAGTTAAGATTGGAGTTATGGATCTTCCAGGCACATATGCCCTTAGCGCCCTCTACGAGGATCAATGGGTTGCTAGAAGATCGATTCTAGAGGAGAAGCCCGATGCGGTAATCGTTATAGTTGATGCATCAAACCTACAGAGAAATTTGCCTTTAGTATTACAGCTTCTGGATACTGGAGCTAATGTAATTGTCGATTTAAATATGGTTGATCATGCTGAAAGAATGGGTCTTAAAGTAAATCATGAGAAGCTATCAGAGATTTTAGGTGTACCAGTTATTCCAACAGTTGCGATTAAGGGTGAGGGAATTGAAGATTTAATTCGCACAGCAATTAGAGTGGCACGTGAAGCCGCTTATAGTAGGGAGCCTAAGCATAGGTATAGCCAGGAGATCGAATCTGCGGTTGAAAAGCTTAAGCATGCTATTGAAGCTAAGCTTAGAAGGAAGCCATTTAATCTCAGCTCCAAAGCTATAGCTACCTTACTTCTTGAGGGCGATAGCGAATTCATAAGCATGGTGAAGGAGCAGCCTGAAGGCGAGGAGATTCTGAAATTGGCTAAACACCTATCGGAGATGATAGAGGCTAAGGCCGGGGAGTCAATTAGCGTAAGAATGGCACGTGAAAGATATAGGATAGCTAAGCTAGTTGCCAAAGAGGTTGTAGAGTATAGGGGGGTGGAGATATCCCTATCGCAAAAGCTCGATATGATATTAACCAATCGGCTTACAGGTATTCCAATAATGCTAATTGTACTTGCATCCATGTTTGCATTGCTAGTATATGGTGGAGGATTCATTGAGAAATTGTTGCTCGAAGCTTATGGTGGATATATATCCCCGGTTTTAAGCTCATTCTTCAATCTAGTTTCGCCAAATGAATCCATAGCTAGGTTTCTCGACATAGGGATAAATCTGGGTTTAGAGGGCATATTAGCCGTGATTCCATATATCCTTGTATTCTTCATAGCCTTATCCATCCTTGAGGATGCCGGCTATCTTCCACGAATAGCATTCATTATGGATTCGATCACACATAAGATCGGACTACATGGCAGAGCAACCATACCAATGTTGGGTGGATTTGGCTGTAGTGTACCAGCAGTTATGGCTACACGTGTATTAAGCAGAAGGGAAAGATACATATTGGCACCACTAATTGTACTGATACCATGCTCAGCAAAAACAGCCGTTATCTTAGGCATAATAGCAGCCTATCTAGGCATACACTATACATTGGCATTATATGCAGTTATCCTAGCTTTAATAGTTGCTGTTGGACGCATACTTCATGAGGCTTTACCAGGCTCTACGCCAAGTATGATGCTAGAAATTCCACCGCTTCAACTGCCAATGATTAAAACAGTCCTATCCAAAACATGGATGAGGATGAAGTACTTCGTATACGTAGCTATTCCACTTTTGCTACTGGGCAGCCTAATTATAGCTGCTTTGGAGGTCTCAGGCATTACACACCATATTGTAAATCCACTTTCACCCATAACAAGCGGGCTATTAGGATTGCCAGCTACAGCCGTAATTCCGCTACTTTATGGCTTCATAAGAAAGGAGGGGGCACTTGTACTTCTCACCGTTATCGCAGGCGGCTCAGACCTAAGAGCCTATATGACGCCACTTCAGCTATTCACATATACGCTAATAGTTGCATTATACATGCCATGCATAGCAACCCTAGCAGTTTTAGCTAATGAATTCAAATGGAGGAAAGCAATCCTCATCACCATAGGAACACTCCTCATAGCTCTAGCGATGGGAGGCATAGTTAGTCACTTAAACCCATTCAACTTAGGTCATGAATGGCTTAGCTAGCTTATTCGGCTGAAATCCACATTTAATTAGGTGTTACATCTGAGGGCTCTCCCGGAAAGTGAATATCATATTCCATTTTTCGATGAGCTTGGATACATAAGGAAGCGATGCCCACTATGCGGAGAATACTTCTGGACTCAAAATCCGGATCAAGAGCTTTGCGGTGAATCTACACCTGAGGGATGCTCGCAATATACATTCGTAGATGACCCTCCAACTAGGAGGGATATACATATCGTGAGATGAGGGTTTCATGCCCCGGGCGGGATTTGAACCCGCGTCTCCGGCTCGAAAGGCCGGGATCCTTGCCTGGCTGAACGACCGGGGCCCGTAACTCTCAGACGAAAGAAGCAAATTAGGTTTTCAGAAGGAGAAGCTAGGCGATGGTTAAAGTCGAGATAAGGCGGCTGGAATCAGTCGAGGATCTTCGTCGTTGCGAAGAGTTGCAGAAGCGAATCTGGAAGATGGCAGACATCAGAGTCGTCCCCTGCCACATGCTTGTGGCCATCCGAGATTGCGGAGGCCTAATTCTGGGCGCCTTTCTCGACAAGAAGATCGTTGGATTCGCATTCAGCTTTCCGGCCATAAGGGATGGTAGGCTTGTGTATTGGTTCGCAATGATGGGAGTCGATCCCAAGCACCAGCTCAAGGGGATTGGATACAAGCTATCCCTTCGCCAACGCGAGCACGCACTAAACCAAGGAGCGAACTTGATGCTATGGACATCCGATCCCCTCCGGAGCGTAAACGCTCACTTGTACCTGACCAAGCTCGGCGCGATCTGCGATCGGTACTTGGAGAACTACTACGGCGAAATGCTGGATGAGCTAAACATCGGAATTCCTTCCGATCGCTTCCTAAATGAGTGGTGGATCAGAAGCCCGCGCGTGTTAGCAAGGCTAGCAAAGGGTAGGAAGTTGATGTTAGACGACTTGCTTTCCGCAGGAGCGCGATTTGCCCTGCGCGCCGACTTCGAAGACGAATTGCCGATCCCCACGCCTTACAACTTGACCCTCGATGCCGATGTAGTGCTCATCGAGATCCCCTCAGACTTCAATCAAGTGCGAAGGACGAATCTCGACGTTGCTAGAGCGTGGAGGCTCGCAACGCGCAGGGTATTCAAAAGCTATTTCGATCGCGGCTATGTCGCGACGGATCTCGTCTCGGAAATCCGTGGCGGCGTCAGGCGCAACTTCTACGCTCTTCGCAGAGCAGCGAAGAATGATATCCTGAAAGCGACTTCATGATAATCCGTAGGGCCGAGCTTAGGCTGATATCGTTGCGTCTGCGTCATCCCTTCGAAACGAGCTTCGGACCTATTTCCGCGCCTAAGATCATCGTCCTGAAGCTTGAGGAAAGAGGGGGCGAAGTCGGATTTGGAGAGGCCGACGTTGGAGCTGGGCCTTGGTACTCGTACGAAACTCCTGCCACTGCGTGGCACGTCTTAGTAGACCATGCGATTCCAAGGCTGTTGAGCAAAGAGCTCGACTCTCCGGAGCACGGACTGCGCTTGCTCGACGCCATTCGTGGTCATCCTATGGCTAAGTCGTGCATCGACGAAGCCCTGTGGGATCTCGCCGCTAGGCTCCAAGGCAGATCGTTGGCGAATCTGCTCGGCGGCGTCAGGAATCGAGTAGAGTCGGGGGTGAGCATCGGAATCCAGAAGAGCATCGAAGAGCTGCTGGCGGCAATAGATCGCCGCCTCGAGGAGGGTTACAAGCGTGTAAAAGTCAAGATCAGGCGCGGTTGGGATGTCAACGTCGTTCAAGCAATTCGACGAGACTATCCTGACATCCCTCTCATGGTAGATGCGAATGCGGCATATTCGCTCGACGATCTGCCCGTCTTCGAGGAGCTTGACAGGATGAACCTGATGATGATCGAGCAACCACTGCGTTACGATGACCTAGCAGATCATGCCGAGCTCCAGCAGAAGATCAACACTCCGATATGCCTCGACGAAAGCATAGAATCGCCAGCTGACGCAAAGGCAGCCATCAAATTGAGGAGCTGCCGCATAATCAACATCAAAATCAATCGCGTCGGCGGCTTGCAGACATCTAAAGAAATACACGACCTTTGCTGGCGAGTTGGAATGCCTGTTTGGTGCGGGAGTATGATCGAGACTGGGATCGGAATGGCCCACAACATTGCGCTGGCCACCCTGCCTAACTTCACGCTTCCGAACGACGTCATGCCACCGGCGCTGTTTTACGAGGAGGATGTAATCGAGCCAGAACTCGTTCTAAACCCTGATGGAACGATCAACGTGCCTAAAGGCTCCGGCATAGGCGTCGAGGTATTAGAAGGCAAGCTCGAGAAGCTGACGCGGAAGTTTTGGAGAAGTAGCGCGTGAGCGAGAAGCAGCTCAGCTAGAACCTCAGCTCATCGCTTCGCGCACGCGAAGTTCCTCATCATCGCCAAATTTGTTGGAAAGCTATCCCCAAAAGCCTTTTTTTCCAGAAGCAACATACCACAACTCATGCCTGAATTCGCGGTAGAAGTCATCGATCTGGCTAAGACGTTTGGCCACGCGCGGGCTTTAAACGGTCTTTCGATGAAGGTTCCTACAGGCAGCGTCTACGGTCTGATAGGCCCGAACGGCGCTGGTAAGACGACGGCTATACGGATCATCTTGGGCCTCTTGAGACCTGATCGCGGCGAAGCTCGAGTCTTCGGCGAAGATCCGCGGGATAACCCACGGATCAGGGAGCGCATTGGAGTCGTTTACGAGAAGCCATCTTTCCTTCCGGACGCGACCGTTTGGGAGTACATCAAACACGCTGCTCGCATGTACGGCATCCCGATCTCGAGAGCCGCCTTCATCTTGAAGATGTTCGAGCTCGATGCCGTTGTTGACAGGAGGATAAAGGAGCTATCGGCAGGCACGCTGCAAAAGTTCGCTATAGCGCACGCGCTTGTTCACGATCCCGAGCTGGTGATAGCGGATGAGCCTACCTCTAACCTCGACCCTCCTACGAGAAGCGAAATCCTCGACCTAGTAAGCAGACTAAACGCGGATGAGGGTGTTACGTTTCTGGTATCCTCCCATATCCTGCCTGAACTCAGCAGAGTTTGTGATAGGATAGGCTTTGCACATAATGGCAAGGTACACACTGAGGGAACTCTAGACGAACTTTGCGCAAAAGTCGGCTTCAATCTGTACAGAATAGTCACCGACAAGCCGAAACCGCTAGGAGCAGAAGTGGCTAAGCTACCCTACATCGAGGAAATTCGAACAGGAGCCGATATCGTTGTCAAAGTGAAGAGCGGCTTCGAGGAACATCTCTACGGCAGCGTTAGCGAACTTGCCAGGAAGGTCGGCGCTAAGCTGCATGGAATAGACGGGGCGGCAATAAGCCTCGAAGAGCTCTTTAGGCTCGCGATCAAGGGTGAAGCGGGAAGCTAGGCTACTGGAGCTTTTGGCCTTTGATCTAGGAACGAGCTATAGATTTCCATGGGCAGAGGTTCTCGCGTTCATCTACGTCCTACTACCGTGCATTTTCGGAGCTATGGGCGCTGTAACTCCGATGCCGGGAGCTGCCGAAATCGTAACTCACGTATTCATCAGCATGGGCTTGGTCGCGTTTCTTACGATGTTGTTGATCGTGAAGACGGCCAGCTACGATGTAGCTGGACAAATCGAAAGCGGTTACTTCAGAACGTTGCTAACATATCCCATCAAGAGGCGCGGGATCTTCTTGACGAAGTTGGTGGCGATCTCGACGCCCATCGCTTTGTATTGCGTAGCCCTCCTGCTTTTCTTGTTTGCCATAAGACCGTCGTATTTGATCGACTACCCGACCCCTGTGGGCCTCATCGCTGCCTCTTCCACACTCGAGCTCGCCCTCTTCATGATGCTGTGCTTTCTGATCGCCCTCGCGGTAAAATCGAAAGGAAAAGCCCTGTTGATGGCGATCGGCGTCTTCTTCGGCCTTACGGTACTCCGAGGCCTGCTACTCATCCTTGCAGGAATTCTGGGCTCCAGAGCGATGCAAATGGCGTCCTTAATCCTCGGACCAACCGACGCTGTTATGCTGCACTACGGAGCCCAGATGCCTTTATGGGAGATCTCGGTGAGCTTTGAAGAGCTCTTGGCAGCGATCGCTGGAAGTACGAGCTTAGTTGCAGCTGTAAGCGCAATAGCCTTTCTGTACTTTGTGAACCGCTTCGAGACTTGAGTAAGCTAGAAGCTCTTGCGCGCGTCGGACGGCTCGGCCTCATAATCTTGGCGATGGCTCTCGGGCTAACTGTCGCCTCAGCGTTGCTTCCCCACCTAGTCCTTGGAACTACGAGTCGCTCGGGTATGACCTTGCTCTTTCCCGACAGAGTTAGAACTGAACCCTTAAGGCCGCTAACCTATGCGAGTGAGCTTTCGATAAGCGCGGTTGCCAACGCTAGCGTTGAGATCATTTTGGTGAACGATACTGGAAGGTTGATTATGGTAGCTCCCCTTCCCTCGCCACCGTTTGAGCTTCCCGACATTACCGAGATTGAAACTGCGGTGGTAGAATTTCCTAGAGCTCTTAGGCGGGATGATGTCGAGAGGGCGATCACGAACGGCTCCCTCCTGCTGATCGAGCGATGGCACTTGGAACCAGGAGAAGAGTTCTCAGCCAAGATAGTGTTCGAACGCGACTTCAGCGCGCCCTACATCCTTCTAGCTAGCACCGAGCATAGGACGGCTCACGTGAAGTTTGAGCTTACGGTCACGCGGAGAGCAGTAGTACCAGCAACGCTGCGGGAAGCCTCCACGATCTTAGGAATCGCAGGAGTTGCTCTAGCATCTCCTAGGTTCGCCTACTGGCTAGCCTTGAGGAGGATTAAAGCAGGCGAAATCCGAGAAATTAAAGTCGAGGAAGCACGCATTGGCCGCTTCCTTCGGGAAGTAGCCTTAGTTTAGTAGCGGTGATCAGGATCCCTCTTGAGCTATCGAGATCATCTTTTGAGTTCGGAGCACGGAATGCAAATAAGAGTCATTATAAGCGGAGATCTTCGTTGTCCAATCAAAGAACCTAAGAAGATTGCCAACTGAAACATGGTTGGTCATGCGGTGAAGGCCCCGTAGCTCAGCTAGGGCAGAGCGGCGGGCTCATAACCCGTTGGTCGTGGGTTCAAATCCCACCGGGGCCACCAAAGCGACTAATCTTTCGTAAAGTCTTCCCGCCATAAGGCGTGAAAGTCTTTCACGCCAACTTACTCTCTGGCAGCTCGCTATCACACTACGATGCTCCTACCGCATACGTGACGCTTTGTAACACTCGGAATTATTGCCATCCAGATTCGTGGATGGTCTAGTTAGAACCCAGTCGATCAAGCGCAACTTCCGATGGAGAGCAGGGATAGAATAGCTTCTTCCGGCGCACGCACCCCAAGCCTCGTCATCCTTGGTGAAGTCCGGCCGCCCATCGTCGCGGAGTGCGTGCGCCAAAAGCCATAGTGCGCAGGCCAGCTTTAGCTTTGCCCAAGCCCGGAGAGCGCCCCGGGGCGGACTTTCGTGGCACACCGTCACTTCGAACCGCCGACCACCCGGTTAACAGCCGGACGCTCTACCAGCTGAGCTACCGGGGCGCCGATTTACGATTCGGATTTGGACTGTAATATGCTTACCCGACCGTCCTGAGCAGAATTCCTCCGAGTAAGAGGGCAAGCAACGCCGGAACCGCGAATAGCCAGGTGTACTGTCCCGCTCCCCAGACTATACAAGCTATGAGCATAACCGCGCCCACTATTGTCATCATGAGCCCGACTAATTTGATCAGAATCTGCAGCCTAGCCCGCTCCGACTTCTTCGAACTTGTCCGGTAGGTACTTGTCAACGATGTAGGAGAGACCATATCTGCTGAACGCTTCTTGCTCGGCTTTCCTCTTAATCCGCAAGAATTCCTCGATCTGATCTCTCCACGGCTTTCCTTGATAGCGCAGGTCTTGTTGCAGCTCACTCAACCTCTTCAGGTCTTGATTGTTCAGCCTCTCACTCGGAAGCTTATAGCGCTCGATATCTGTGGCCCAGACCCCTATCCACTTAGCATCGGAAGTCGTCAGCTCGCGGAGGTGAGCGGCATTAGCCGAACCCGAAATTATCACCATGGCAATATGCATCCCCCAAGGATCTCCATCCGTGAAGATGTAGACTGGCAAGCCTAGCTCAGCTCTCAAGCGCCTTATCAACCTCCTAGTTGCTCTCGGTGGTTGGCCTGCCGTATGAACGAGCAGGGCATTAAACTTCTCATGCGCTTTCTCCTCGATGAGCCTCGTGAACATCGCACCTTTTTCGATCACAAGCACCTTGTCAGCGCTCGTTTCAATTAGCTCAGCTGTCGTCAAGGCAGGTCCAATCATCATGCCATCAGGATGGAAAGTCAAGTTGATACGCCTCCCTTCGTAGCCTGGAACGGTGTACTCGACCGTCAGATCGCCGAAGATCGCGCTCCGCTCCTCAGGGAATATGTTGAAGTCCTCCCGAGCGTAACCGAGGATCGTTTCGACATCAGTGATTATGTCATCTGACTCGTCTTGGCTCTTGAATGGAATGTCGTATGCTTGAGCGCTATAGAACACGTCGCGGAGAGTACTCGTCTTCGATTGCTTCATTAGTAGCTTAGCAAAATCGGCTACCCAAACTAGCTGCGTAAGCGAGCGAAGGTGGCTAGTCTTCCGCCCGCTCCTAACAATCTCGCGGTCGCCCAAGACATACTGGCGCGTCTCAGGATCGTAACGTATGTTCCGCGTCGATCTGCTGACCATTGCGATTTCCGGGAACTTGCCATCCATCAGCTGGCTGTAGATTGCGTAGCCGAAGTCACGCAACTTTGTGAGAACCTCTCGCCTCCGCGAAGTCGCGCTAAACTTCGCCACCATAGCCTCTCTTCTTCAACAACCTTACCACATCAGGAACCTCCTTGGCCTCGGCCAGATCGGTCGAGAACTCTGCAATCTTGGGCAGGTACTTCATATACAAGCTGAATCGCTTCCTCATGTATTCGAGCTTTTCGCGCTTCGAGAGCCAAGTTCGTAGCCGCCGGCAAACTTCGCGGAGTCCGTTCAGGATTTCGTACTCGATCTCGGGCCTGTCTGCTATGTACTCCTTGGCAACAGTTTTGTATGGAATCTTAGTCGAGAAGAGGTAAACGAAGACTGCGATCGGATCTTCATCTAGACTCACTTTGTAGCTCTTCCAGTCAATCACGTTGTGAACGACCTTCCACGAAACGTCGCTGGCTTCGTCGTACAGCAAAGGGATTTGATTTGCGAATCTAAAGAGCAAAGATTTGCCCCTTGGGATGTTCCCTCCATACGCTAGTGCAACTTGGACGATGAACGGATAGCCCGAGTAAGCTGAAGGCTTACGAGTTTCAACCTCGACGAACTCCGGATTGAACTCTCGCCTGATTCCAGCCTTGATCATATCTTCACTTAGGACTGAGAGGCAATTGGCATCCGGCCTCCGGAATCCTCCATACTCCTTCATCCTCATCACGAGCGAAGCAAGCTCTTCATCGGTCAGCTCGTGAGGATCCCTATCCGGCGGGATGTCTGCGAAGCTCAAGAACTTCTCAGCGATTGCCCTTCCAACTCTGTGAAAGTGCTCGACCATGAAATCGACCATGTTACGGCATGCCGTGCTGGCCGCTAGCCGTCTGACGAGCTCTACGTCGACGCCATAGGGATGAGGCTTTACCTCCTCTGGTGGCTTAGGAACTTCGTCTATAACGCGCCTAAACATGTAGAGCTTCCCAAATGGATCGACAAATACCAACGTCAGGTGCGGATTGGCGATGGCTGTTTGCTTCATATACTCGAGTATCTTGGGCGCAGCCTTCATGTACTCCCCTTCGAGGCAGATCTCGACAACGGTCCCATGCCATCCTTCATGATTCTCTCGCTCGACGCGCCGCAGGATCTTCGGCCTGTTCTTCTCGATATCGATCTGGAGCTCATATTCGTAGATCTCATCGCCTCCAGGGCCAAACTCTCCCCGGCTGGAGATTACGCGAGCACTCCTGTTCGTCGTGATCTGCCCGTATAGAATCGCCATCGTACCTCCCAGCCCGAACTTTCCTCGCGCCTGTCGAAGCGAGAACTTCGATCCGAAGAGAATCTTTCCGAAGCACTTAGGTATCTTTTCTGGAGGAACTCCCGGCCCATTATCCTCAACTTTTAGCTTATAGATCGCGACCCCCCGAGTTCGCTCCTCAGCAAAGGAGATGCGGACGTAGATCTCAGGCAATATATGGTAGAGCTCGCATGCGTCTAGCGAGTTTTCGACGAATTCTCGAACTGCTGTGTAGAGCGAACGAGCCGGATTCGTAAATCCAGCAAGATCGCGGTTGAGCCTGAAGAATTCAGCTGGCGATACTTCCCGATATTCGATTAAGCCAGCCGACATCCTTCACTTCTCGCACAAGCATCCCCTTATAAGCAGTTCCTAAGCTTTCCACAGGAAGGTCCTTTCCTTCAGCCTCGCCTGCCTCAGCTGTCTGCGCCTCGTAAACAAGAACCTGTAGACCGTTCTGTGTTGCCCACCTCGTATCAGCATCTCGATGGCCTGACGCGCCGTTAGATACCCCTCTAGATCGCCGATTATCGAGATCGTGTGGCCGTAAACTGACACGTACGCGCCGGTAGTCTCTTCGATTAAGCGCCTAGTCCTGCCGCCTTCGCCGATTACCCTTCCTTTTACCCTCCTTAGGTTCGACTCCGACTTTCCGACACAGTCGCGAAGATTGATCACTTCGAAGTACACATCCTCATCAAGCAGTCTGAACGCACGCTCAGGAGAGAATCCTCGCCCAACCGCTACTACGACGTTCCTCGCCTTCAGCAAGCCCGCAGGATCGTCTCCCACCAAGCGGATCTTGACGAGCCCCGTCGCGCTATCTATGTCAAGCGCAACTCCCGTCCTCTCCTCTAATGCTCGCCTTACCTCGCCTCCCTTGCCGATTAGAATACCGATCCTTTCCTGGGGAATTCTAACTTCGAACTCAGCCATGTTTTACCCACTCATACACCTGCTCCAGAGGTAGGACGTTGACTTTGAGCTTGGCGAAGTACGCATTGAGATTCTTGATGTCTCGCATCAAGAGTTCGTCGGCCATCGGATGGCTCGTCGGAACGGCTTGCGAGATGTCGAAGATTACCGGCTCGTTCTCCCAAATCATCACGTTGTACTCGCTCAGATCGCCGTGGACGAGTCCAGCCTCCGTATACAATTTCTTAATGCAGTCGAGCAATGCTCGATATGCCGCGCCGGGATCTTCGAGCTTGACCTCCTTCATAAGCGGAGCAGGAACTCGATTTTTCCCGAGAAACTCCATGACCAAGACGTTCCTGTGAACTGCTATTGGCTTCGGAACGCGAACGCCAGCTTCGTAAGCTTTCACGAGGTTCTTGTACTCCTTCGTGGCCCAAGCATACACTATGCTGCGAGTGGTTCGCTTGACTTTGCGAAAACGTCTGTCGCCCTCTATGTACATCCAACGGCTTTTCCAGAACTCGGCAGTCGTCGTCAAGTAGATCTTGACTGCAAGCTCCTCACCTCGAGGACCCTCGGCCCAGTATATTCGAGCCTCTTTTCCAGCTTTGACGACTCCGCCTAAGCCTCCGATGAGGCCCTTGGTCACGAGTTTGTAGAGCGCTCTGCAGGTGGCCTCGTCGAAGACCTCTTCAAAAACTTTGAATCGTTCCCTACCGGACGTAGACACGCTAAGCTGGTAAGTAGCCGTTCTTCCTCAACCAGTCGACTTGGGCTTCGGTATACCTCCAGACGACATCTCCTCTAGCCTCATACTGGAAGTCCCAAGGCTCAACGAGGACAACATCTCCTGGCTTGATCCAAATCCTCCTCTTCAGCTTACCTCTAATCCTGCAGAGCCTTTCGTTTCCATCGACGCACTTGACGCGTAGTCTATCGTAGCCTAGCATTCGCTCCACTACACCGAGAAGCTGCCCCTCCGCAGGGAGGACCAGCTCCTTCAGCTCCTCTTCGCTCAGCACCTTCTTCTTGCCCAACTTCCTTCAGAAAGAAGTTCGGCGACTTTTAACTTGGGCTTTTAGAGAGGTCTGGCCGAAGATTTAGCTCCACAAGCTTCGCATACAAGGAAGAGAAAGCGCTTCTCTCGCTGGAGCTTCGTGTCAGGACGCTTGCATATCGGGCAAAGGACGTAATCCCCAACGTATCGATTTATCAAGCCGTGAATCGTCTGCTCGCTGAAGCGACCTTGGAAGACTGCCCTAAGCCCCCTTAACGAGGCTGCGGTTGCCAACTCCTTCGCTAAGAACTTCAAGACGTGCTCAGGCTTGCGGCGGAGCGCATCGCATACTTCGGCGAAATTGTTGACAAACGTCTGATTTCCGATGATTAAGACGTCGACGCTTGGCACTTCGAACCGCTCTCCTTTCATGATCCTCTTCGGTAGTGCAGCTAAGGCTCGATCTAACATCTTTTCATACTCCTCAGGTGGAGTTGCCATCGCTCGCGACCAAATATGTCACGCACCTCAAATTCCTTTGTGAGATCACTAGTTGTCTCAGGATCCGCCGGAAGAGATGTCATCGTGAAGCTTC
>CAYZOK010000022.1:0-3010 GCA_964480335.1 uncultured Candidatus Bathyarchaeia archaeon
TAGTGCGATTCGCATAGGTAGGCGCGCCCAGTTCTCACAACTCGCATGCCAGCCAAGGCTACAGATTCGGCTGACAGGGATCTAACAGCTTCGCGCTGGCATCCTTCGATCGTACATGGAACGCCCCGCCTGACCCTGCCCAACGACCGCTCTTGGAGGAGCTCGCTAAAATGGTTTGAGTTGATGAGAGAGACCTTAAAAATCAAGAAATAATGTTG
Source organism: uncultured Candidatus Bathyarchaeia archaeon (assembly GCA_964480335.1). Taxonomy (GTDB): domain Archaea; phylum Thermoproteota; class Bathyarchaeia; order CAYZOK01; family CAYZOK01; genus CAYZOK01. The sequence continues at coordinate 219 of CAYZOK010000022.1, forward strand.
TAACACTTCATTCTACATTTTTATATCACAAAATAAAAGAACTCAGACTTATTTTTCCAAAAGTTTTGCAATTTACTCTCGTTTTCTAAGGAAGAGGTAAAAATCCCTGTTTACAGTGTTAAAATTCGTATTTTCGCGCTCCTTTTGATGATCTTCAGAAGGATTCGAGGAAGGAAGCTTGAGGAGCGAGTCGAGCGGGCCGTCTACGCTTTGTCGATGCAAGCCACTAGGCTCCAGCAGATAGCTCGCGATACTGAGCGGTTAGCGAAAAGCACGTTCGACAAGTGCGTGAAAGCCCAAGTCGACGAGGACAAGGTAAGGGCATCTCTATATGCAACCGAGTGCGCTCAAGCTCGTAAAGTTCACAATGCCGTGCTGCTTGCTCAGACAGCTCTCGAGCAGATTCAGCTGAGGCTCAGGACGATCAAAGAGCTCAAGACTTTGATGCAAGAGGTAGCTCCGATCGCTAAGATCGCCAAGTCGTTGAGGGGCAACATCGCTCATCTGGCTCCAGGGGTTTCGTTCGAGCTTCGAGACATCGACAATGTCTTAGGCAACATGATGGTCGAAGCTGGTAGCGTCACTAAGCTGGGCGAGATAGGAGTCCTCAACGAGGAAGCCCGCAGGATCATAGACGAAGCCAGCGTAATAGCTGAGCAACGCGTCAAGGAAACATTCCCCAAGCCACTTCCAGAAGCCCCCGAGAGCGAGCGAGAGGTTTAGCCAGCGATGAAGATTCGGCTGCCCAGCATTAAGCCAAAGATGCCTCCGTCTGCATTACAGCGCCGAATCGAGGAGTCTATCTACAAGTTCAACTCCCAGCTCCGAAGGCTAGACGCGCTCCACGAGCGATTTCGCGGCCGAGAGCGGGAGCTCTTCGAGAAGTGCGTGCAGGCCAAAGAGTCAAAGCAAGAGCAACTAGCTCGAGTGTACGCGACCGAGTGCGCTGAAGTCCGCAAGATCTTGCGGGGGCTCGACAGAACTCGAGCCGTCCTTGAGCAGACGATCCTGAGGCTTCAGACTGCGATGAGGCTGAACGAGCTCATGTCCTATATGGGCAGCGTCAGCAAGATCGCGAAGAAGGCCCACGTGGAGCTGAAGTACATTCCGACGACGCTCGAGGGGCTCGAGGATCTTGGTGTAATCTTGTCGAGCATGATCCCAGAGGCTCCAGAAGCAGGAGTTGAAGCAGTTCCAGCTCCTGAGGAAGAGGAGACCCTGAAGGAAGCTGCTGCGGTCGCTTCACACGTGGTTGAGAAGGAAGCTGCTCCTCGGAAGCCCATTCCGGAGGCTGAGGTTCAGTCTGTAGGTGCCGTAGAGCCTGATGAGCAAGAGGTCCGCAAGTATCTAGAGAAAGCAGCTGGTGAGGTCGATCCAGCTCGCTGTGCGCGCGATCTGGGCTATCCGCTGGAAGAGGTTAAGCGGATTCTCGAAAGGCTGACGAAGTAGCTAACCATCTGCAATGGCGCCAGGGATAGACTTGCTTAGGGAGCACGCTATTGAGCACGCTAAGAGAGCAACCGAGCTTGATCGGCGCGGCTGTTTCCGCGAAGCGCTCGAGGCGTATCGCAAGACCATCGAGACGCTGCGAGGGCTATACGAGCTCACTCTCCAGAAAGCCTATCTCGAGATCATCGACAACTACGCTCGCAGGATTCGAGAGCTCGAGGTTTGCGGTCTGAAGCGAGCCCCTGAGAAGGGATTTCGAATCGAGGATCTGGCTTTGCGCGAGAAGCCTCAGGTGACTTGGGAAAATGTCGTCGGCCTAGACCTAGCCAAGCAGGCAATTCGCGAAGCGATCGTCTACCCTACCAGCAGGCCCGACCTCTTCCCGTTAGGCTGGCCGACCGGGATACTGCTCTTCGGCCCGCCTGGCTGCGGAAAGACTTTGCTGGCAGCCGCGACTGCAAATGAGATCGACGCCGAGTTTTACTATGTTAGCACGCCGACCATTCTGTCGAAGTGGCTTGGGGAGTCTGAGCGAAACGTAGCCGAGTTGTTCAAGGAAGCTCGCAAGAGGGCTTCAGCAGGAAAGCCTGTGATCCTATTCTTCGATGAAATCGATTCTCTCGCTGGCATCAGACCGACCGAAGTGGGAGGAGAGGTTCGAGCTCGCAACCAGCTCCTGCAGGAGCTCGACGGAATCTCGACGAAGGCTAGCCAACGGCGGTACCTCTACTGCATCGCTAGCACGAATAAGCCGTGGTGCTTAGACGAAGCTTTCTTGCGCCGGTTTCAGAAGAGGGTTTACGTTCCACTCCCTGACTTCCGGGCCCGAATCGAGATGTTCAAGCTTTATGCTAAGACCATGTCCCTTGCCGACGACGTAAGCTTCGAGAGGCTAGCTCAGCTGACCGATGGCTACAGCGGCAGCGACATTCGCGATGTTTGCCAAGCTGCTTACATGCGCATCGTCCGCGAATTCTTCGAGGAAAAGCGCAAAGAGTTCAGGCCTCTCTGCATGGACGACTTCCTCAGCGTTCTGAAGGAGAGAAAGCCCAGCATCTCGAGAGAGCTCCTCTGGACCTACGGCAACTGGGCTAGCAAGTACGCTGCAGGATGAGCCTCACCCTCTTGGTGGCCATCCTCTCGAGGGATCGCATAGCGATCCTGGGAGCTGTGCCGCTTCTTGTAGCTGGAATAGCTTGGGAGGTTTCGTCCGCTCTAGGCTTCATCCCCATTCCTAGGCTGAGCGAGGTTCTCCAGACGCTTGCTGCTTGCTTGATGAATCCCGAGTTTCTGTCGGCCTTCGCCACAACTTTCTTCCACCTCCTGATCGGAGTCGCCATAGC
>CAYZOK010000022.1:3110-4747 GCA_964480335.1 uncultured Candidatus Bathyarchaeia archaeon
TCGTCAGCAGCAAGCTCTCCAAGCGCGAGAAAGAGGAGCGCGTCGAGCGCTGCATGGAGGAGCTGGGCTTAGCTCCCTATGCAAAATGCCATCCGCGCCAAGTTCCCGAATCGATCAAGCAAGCAACCTGCATCGCGAGAGCGCTTGTTAGCGACTTCGACTTGCTCGTGCTTGACGAGCCGTTCGCAAATCTCGATTCTTACCTCGTCGGCAGGCTAGCCGACGCCCTCTACGACCTCTGCGAGACAACCGAGCGAGCTGCTCTGGTCTTGACCAAGTACATCGACAGGGCGATTGAGGTAGCTGACAGGCTAGTCTTGCTGACGCCTAGGCCTGCTGAAGTGAGAGCCATCTTAGACGTTAACTTGAAGAAGCCTCGAGACAGGGGCAAGAGCTCGTTTAGGCGTTTGTGCAAATTCGTGAAGCATCTGGTTTTCGATCGCTCCGATCGGCGAAGGGCTAGGCAGCGCCTCTGATCGCGGAGTAGGAAAACAATTAACCGAGCCTTCATCTTTCAGCTAGGGGTCGCCTTGTCTAAAGCTGCGGCAAGGCGTTGTTCGCCGTCATGCAGGCTGTTCAGATGCAGCAAACGAGCGCTGGTTCCCAGGGGGCGCAAGCTGTTCTACTGCAGCTGGGTGGGAGGGATCTGCCAAGCCTATGCATGCAACTTCGCCTCTTGCGTCAAGGAGAAGATGCTGCCTGATGGGACGTGCGGACTTTCGATCAGAGCGAAGCCCCTCCGAGAAGAAATTCCAGAAGAAGGATTCGAGGTCAGGTTCAGAAGCAAGACCTTGCGCAAGCTTCGTGAGGAGGAGCTCTTCTAAGCTGGTTCCCGTAACGCTTGCCATAGCCGCATCTGACAGTAGTGGAGGGGCTGGGGTTCAAGCCGATCTAAAGACCTTTGCGGCGATCGGCGTTTACGGCGCTTCGGTGCTAACCGCTATTACAATCCAAGATACAACGCGAGTTTACGAAGTCAGAGCTCTTCCAGCGGACTTGGTCGAAAGGCAGCTTCGAGTCGTTCTAGGCGATCTGGCGATCGATGCTGTCAAGGTTGGAGTCCTATACTCGCCAGAAGTGGTCGAAACCGTGGCTAGCGTTCTCAAAAAGCAGAAATTGCCCATCGTGCTCGATCCAGTCCTCAAGGCAGGTTCAGGCGATTCGCTAATCCAGGAAGAAGCTAAGCAAGGGCTCGTAGAGGAGCTGTTTCCGCTATCGACCATCGTTACGCCTAACCTGATGGAGCTCGAGGAAATCAGCAAGGTCTCGGTGGGGTCGCTCGAAGACCTAGAGAATGCAGCTAGGAGCTTGATCGAGCTTGGAGCTTACGCAGTGATAGCGAAGGGCTTCGAGTATGAAAGCAGAAAGCTCGTCGATCTTCTGTGCTGGCCTGGAGGGAGAAAGGAGTACCGCAAGTCGAGGCTCCCGATAGAGCCCCACGGAACAGGATGCTCGTTTTCGTCAGCCATAGCGGCGTTCCTCGCGAAAGGCCTCGAGCTTGTCAAAGCTGTCGACAGAGCTGAAGCTTTCATCGAGAGGGCGCTAGCGTCCTGCCTAGAAGTCGGGAAGGGAAGGCGACCTGTTGATCCATTGGCCAGAGAAGTTGAACGAGAGGCGATCTTAGATCAGGTTCGAGT
>CAYZOK010000022.1:4847-6884 GCA_964480335.1 uncultured Candidatus Bathyarchaeia archaeon
AGCTGCCCTAGACGGCAGGATCGCCATGGAAGAAGGAAGGCTTCGAGTCGGAGAGCCAGCGTTCGGCTGCTCGACCCACATGGCAAGCGTGATCTTGATGGCGATGCGCTTCGATCCGGACGTTAGGTCAGCTCTAAACGTTCGATACGACGAGCGGCTGCTCGAGGCATTCCGATCGCTAGGCTATGCCATCTCGAGCTTCGATCGAAGAGAGGAACCTCCCGAAGTCAAGACTATAGAGGGGCGAAGCTTAGCTTGGGGAACAGAACAAGCAATCCTGCGAAACGATGGAAAGGTTCCCGACATCATCTACGACTTGGGCGAGCTTGGGAGGGAGCCTATGATTCGCGTGTTGGGGAGAAGCGCGAGCGAAGCCGTCGGAAAGCTCCTCTCGGCTCTAGCGGCTATGCGATCGAGACGCTCTTGACGCCGGGAATCTTTAGCATGTCTGGCAGGATGCGGCTCGGGACGGGCTTCTCCGTTACGATGGTGATCTTCGGCTCTGGGCACAGGTCGGGATCTTCGGCGATGATCTGCCGAATGCTTATTCCCTCTTTGGCTATAAGCGACGCTGCCTGAGCGACTATCCCAACCTTCTTGGCATCAGTTGGCACGATCGTTATGACGCCGAAGCCGAGGAATTTGGCGACTTCGCCGATGGCAGCGGTGGGCTTCAGCTTCGTGAATATCCGGCGAAGCTTTTCGTCGGAGAGGAGGAGGTCAACGGTCTTCGCTATCGTCCTCCGATCGACTCCAAGTGCCCTGGCCATCTTCGCAGGCGCTATCTCGATGGGCCCGCAGTGGATCTCGCCTCGCTCGCTTATCGACAAGCCGAGCTCCAGCATGGCCCTGATCACCCTTAGTCTTTCAGGATAAGCTCTGAACCTCTCGCTTAGCTCTCGCCACACATAATTATTAGGTGAATTCCTTATTCGAACTCTTTCAGTCCGTCATCCAGCCATGGGTATAGCGCTTTGAGCTGGCGCATCGCTTTCCTAACCTCCTCCTCAGGATACTCGTAGGGCGGCAACCTTCTGCTCAAGTAATCGTCGAACGCCTGCAGGTCGAAGTGTCCGTGGCCGCAGAGCAGGAAGAGAATAGTCTTCTCCTCGCCAGTTTCCTTGCACTTCAGTGCTTCATCGATCACTGCCTTGATGGCGTGGCTTGGCTCGGGAGCTGGAACAATCCCCTCGGTCTTGGCGAATAGCGTGGCGGCTTCGAAGACCTGAACTTGGTTATAGGCCCTTGTCTTGACGATGCCTTCTTCAGCCAGCAAGCAAAGCGTCGGAGCCATCCCGTGGTAGCGAAGCCCGCCAGCGTGTATCGGAGGCGGTATGAACGCGTGGCCTAGTGTATGCATCTTCAGCATGGGAGTTATCCTCGCGGTGTCTCCGTGGTCATACGTGTAGTAGCCCTTCGTGACCGAGGGACAAGCTGTCGACTCAACAGCTAGGAACTCGACTTCTTTCGAAGCTTTGCCCGCAACCTTGTCGCGGTAGAAGGGCCAGTACAGCCCTGAGAAGCTGCTGCCTCCTCCGATGCAGCCTACGATCAAGTCCGGATATTCGTCCAGCTTGGCGAGTTGCTCCTTTGCTTCGAGCCCGATTATCGTCTGATGCAACAGCACGTGGTTCAACACGCTCCCCAGCGTGTACTTCGCATCGTCGTGTGCCAGCGCGTCTTCGACTGCTTCGCTAATCGCTATGCCTAAACTGCCGGGATGATTGGGATCCTGCTCAAGCATCCTGCGGCCGCTTTCGGTTCGATCGCTCGGGCTCGGCAAGACTTCAGCCCCCCAGAGCTCCATCAAGATCCTCCTGTACGGCTTCTGCTGGTAGCTGACCCTGACCATGTAGATCGCCGACTTCAAGCCGAAGAGCATGCAACCGAAGGCTAAAGCCGATCCCCACTGGCCAGCTCCAGTTTCCGTCGTCAGCCTCCCGATCCCCTCTCGCACGTTGTAATAGGCTTGGGCTACCGCCGTGTTCGGCTTGTGGCTTCCAGGCGGGCTGACTCCTTCGTACTTGTAGTAGATCT
>CAYZOK010000022.1:6984-10267 GCA_964480335.1 uncultured Candidatus Bathyarchaeia archaeon
CGTGTAGAGGAAGAGCTTTCCGCAACAGCGGACGAGCGGGCTCAGCCTATCTTCGCGCTCAGCCCAATCCTTAACAGCGAGGTGCCTCTCGTCGAGCTTGCGCAGGGTTTCGTAGCTCGTAACCTTAGAGCCCCAGAACACGCAGCTCTTGCAGCAGAGGCCTCGCTTGAGCTCCATTTCGGTAGCCAGCCGCAACCCGTACTTCTGAACAACTAGTCTAGCCTCGAGGCTCGGGTATTCGAACGTGCGGACTCTGAACTGCAGATCCTTCGGAGATTCGAATCGCTTCAGCAGGGCTTCGTACTCTTCAGCTTTCGAGAACCTTCTTGACTTCGCGCTCATAAAGCTCAAGCGCTTTCTTGAGCTTCTCTTCGCTTATGAATCCGCTCGCGCTCTCGGTCTCGAAAAATCGCTTCGGGATCCTAAGCTTCCTGAAGTCAAATCCCTCGCGAAACTTGAACGACATTTTCTCCCTATAGATTCGCCTGCCCAGCTCCTCCAGCTCCTCTTCTGTCAGCTCGATCCCGAGCGCGCTCAGCGCATCGCGCACTATCTCCGGCCTGTAGATCTTGCGAGCGAACAAGCAGATGACCAAGCTGGTGACCAAGCATCGCCACCACTCTTCTCGCATGAGTTCTCTAACGATCTGGTCCTCGGGCATGGGCTTCTTCTGATCCAAGCTATAACCAGCATTATCCAAGTGCGAGTGGCGGCACCCAACCAGCTGTCCGAGGACGGTCGCGAGCCCGCAGCGGTAGCCAGCGACCTCATTCTTACCCAGCGCCATCGCGAAGTCTAGGCCTCCATACTTGCTAGCGGCAACTTCGACTCCTCGAGCCAGGGCGCGGTAGAAGGCGTTCGGCATTGCAACGATGCGCTCGATCGCCCTTGCGTAGACGTCAATGTTACCCCAGTCCAGACGCAATCCTGCAGTTTCCTTCTCGGTTATGATTCCAAGCCTGAATGCTTCAGTTGCCCAAGCCAGTATAACCCCAGTGCTGATAGCGTCGAGCCCATAGGCGTCTACCTTCTCAATTAACCTAAGCACGCCATCTGGCGAGCCTACACCAAGCATCGAGCCTAGCGCATAGATGGGCTCATAGTCGTACGGAACCGTAATCGATCCATATTCGTAGCCCTCGGCGTACTCGATCCTCAAGCTGGCGATGTGAATGCATTCGAGCGGGCAGCCAGGGCAGGCCATCTTCTTGACCAGCAGCTCCTTTGCGAAGTGCTCGCCGGAGATCCGATGGGCAAACTCGAACCTAGGCGCCGAGAAGTTGCGAGTTGGAAGCGCGCCGATGGCGTTCAGCGGCATGACGTTCTCGGCCGTTCCCAGGTCATGGTATTTCTTCATCGGCTCTAGCGCCGCCACCTCCTTGTAGATCTTATCGTAGACTTCGCGGTACTTCTTGGGATTAGGAATCGAGTAGCTCTTAGTTCCTGCGATCACGATGGCCTTTAGCTTCTTGCTACCGAATACGGCTCCAAGCCCTAGCCTTCCGAAGTGTCGGTACATGTCAACGTTGACGTTCGCGTATCGGACTCTATTCTCTCCAGCAGGGCCTATCCTGATTATGCTCCTCCTACCTGCATCGGGCTCGATTTCGCGCAGAACCCTCCCCGTCGAATACGTCGAAATTCCCCAAAGCGCTGAAGCATCTTTGAATGCTACATCGCCGTTCCGTATCGTGATGTACGTCGGAAAATCTGCTGCTCCCTCTACGACAATCGCGTCGTAGCCAGCGAGCTTCATTGCCAAGCCGAAGCGACCGCCTGCATGAGATTCGCCCAAGCTACCGGTTAGGGGGGATTTGAACATGGCAACTACCTTTGTGCAACATGGGAGGAAGCCATTCAGCGGCCCTATCGCGAACACGATCGGCGCTTCGGGAGAAAGGGGATCGACTCCTGAGGGGCAGAACTCCTGAAGGAGCTTTATGGCAGCTCCGGCACCACCGAGGTAATCCTCGCGAAGATCTGGCCTATCGATGACCTCACACGTTTTGTCGGTTAGATCGAGGAGTAGAACGCTGTAGCTCAAGCGATTTGCAGTACGTTGTGCGGGCAATACTTGGCACAAATTCCACAGTATGTGCAGACGAGAGGCTTGTTGGTCTCAGGGTCTAAGGCTAGAGCGCCTATGATGCAAGCTTTAGCGCAGCGGCCGCAGCCGTCACACTTCTCCTCCGAGAACTTGATGCCTCCCTCTGCCCTTTTGCGCAGCGCTTCAGTTGGGCAAGCTCGAGCGCAAGAAGGATCAGGACATGCGCGGCAAAAGATGACGACGAATGCTTCATATCCTCCATGAGTTTTGATGCGGATCGCGCACTTGGTCAACGATAGCGAATTGAATCTATACCTGGCGCATGCCATCATGCAGCTATAACAACCGATGCAACGTTCAAGGTTTACCGCTCTAAGGCGCATGCGTGAAATCAAGTAGTCATGCATTGAGGTCGCGTATTAAGGCGTTTGTGACCGCAGAAGGTTAAGACAGAATCTTTGTTACTGTCCTTAGGATGAGCCGAAAGCGAATTCAGCCTCACATCATGTGCGGGATCGGAGATGTCGCCGAGTACGTCTTGCTTCCTGGCGATCCAAAGAGAGCCGAGCGGATCGCAACCTTCTTTGATGAGGCGCGAAAGGTAGCTGAATACCGAGGTTTCGTAACGTACACTGGCTCCTACAAGGGCATTCCCGTTTCAACGACATCCACTGGAATAGGCTGTCCTTCAGCGTGCATAGTCGCGGAAGAGTTGGCGAAGATCGGAGCGCGAACCTTGATAAGAGTCGGAACTACGGGCTCGCTTCAAGCAGATGTCGATGTCGGAGAAATCGTAGTCGCAACCGCCGCTACGAGAACTGACGGAGCAACTCGTGCCTACGCTCCGGTTGAATTGCCAGCAGTCGCCGATCCTCAGGTTACGTCCGCGTTGCTCGAAGCTGCTAGGAGACTTGGAATCCGCTGCCACGCCGGAGTAGTGTTCACGAGCGATGCTTTCTACGCAGAAGATCCCGAATTTGCGAGGCGGTGGGGAGGGCTGGGCGTTCTATCGGTCGAGATGGAATGCTCCGGCATCTTCACGGTCGCAAGGTTGCGGGGGCTCAGGGCTGGCGCGATACTGGCTGTCGATGGAAACTTGGTGAAAGGAGCGAAGAAGGGCGAATTCGAGCCTGGAGAAGAAGCTGGCGAGCTTCACCCTAAGGTCAGGAAAGCCATCGATGACGAGATCCGCATAGCTCTCGAAGCTATCAGGCTACTTCAAGAAGGCTATTCGTA
>CAYZOK010000022.1:10367-12509 GCA_964480335.1 uncultured Candidatus Bathyarchaeia archaeon
CGCCAGCCCTTCGGAGCAGCAGACCGAGACACTCTACATGCTTTGAATAGCGGAAAGATGCCATACAGCCCATGAATAGCACGATCTCTGCCCGTTCTTCTGCTAGCCGTTGGACATTTGGCGGAGCTCTGAACTCCTTGCCGAAGATGTTGCCAGATCTCACAATCTCTGCCACTAAAGACCGCTGATCGTTTAAGGGACCTAGACTTAGCTTGGCGAGCGAAGAGCGAATATCGCCCATCAATACCGAAAACTTGACTCGAGGCGGGCAATCGATTTCGCAAGCCTTGCGGAGCGAGCACGAGTAGATGCGCTCGAGTACGCTATTCGTCGCCTCAGCTCCGCATGTGATAGCTCTAATCATCGAGATCCTGCCGCGCGGGCTCCAAGACTCGCTTCGCTTGATATCAAAGACTGGACACCACGCACGACAATAACCACACCTGAAGCACTTGACGAGCTCTTCTTGTGCTTCGCTGGAAAGCTGAATCAAGCTTCTACTACTTTGCCTAGATTCAGGATGCCGTTCGGATCAAGGACTTTCTTCAGCTTCGCCATGAGGGTTCTTTTGACAGAATCGTGCTCCCATCGCATGTACGGGAGCTTCGTAACGCCTATCCCGTGCTCGCCTGAAAGCGTCCCTCCGAGGTCGAGCGCCAGCTTGACTATTTCCTGAGCGGCTTCGCGCGCTCGAGTAGCACTAGCTTCGTCTCGCTCATCGAATAGCAGCGTCGGGTGGAGGTTGCCATCGCCGGAGTGCCCATAGATGGCTATGGGTGTGCGATGTCGCTTGGCGATAGTGTAGGCGCGCTTGACAAAGTCTGGCAGAGCGGAAGGCGGAACAACCACGTCCTCAGCTATCCTTGATGGCTTCAAAGCAGAGAGAGCTGGAGATAAGGACTTCCTAGCCTTAGTCCAGAGCTTCTCGCCCTCCTCCTGCCATCCCACCTCGACTTGCGCGCCTAGCCCCTGGCGATGGCTTCTGATGCTATGTCGTCCATGAGCTCCAGGGCAGCGGGCAGGCGCTCGCAAGCGATAGCAAGTGAGGCTCGAATGGCATCCTTGACCGAGCCGAAGGCGGCCATCATGTAAGCCCTGCAAGGAGGCAGTGGGCATACGCGAAGGCGAGCCTTGGTCACGACGGCGAGAGTTCCCTCGGATCCGACCATGAGACGAGCCAAGTCATAGCCTGAAACCTGCTTGGCAGTCTTCGCTCCGACAGTCGTGATGTTGCCCACAGGTAGCACAATCTCGAGTTCGAGAATCCAATCGCGGAACGTACCATGCTTGAATGAGCGAGGACCGCCAGCGCACTCGGCTATGCAACCACCTATTGTACAGACCTCGTCGCTAGCTACATATTGCGTGCCGAATTTAACAGTGGAGAATGGTCGAGCCAAGGCTTAGAAGACCGTTTGTTCCGGAGAGGCCCTCGCGACCCGGAATCGAAGATTCGTGGCCTCAAGTCTTCCCCCGGGAAGATGTGCGCCAAATCTTACGGGAAATTCTCGCTAGGCTCGAGTCCATCGAGCAGCGCTTGGAAAGGATCGAGAAGTTGCTCGAAAAGCGGTAGTGCTTTCGAAGCTTAGGGAGAGCTTCAAAGGACTTCTCGAAGGCGTCGCTAAACTGGCTTACCAAGCTGGCCTCAAGCCAAACTGGCTGACGCTAGGATCGCTGGCCTTGATGATCGCCGCAGCTGCCCTGTACATCTGCTTGATTCCAGTGCTGGCAGGCGCTGTTCTGCTTCTAGCTGGATTCTTTGATTCCATCGATGGCGCCTTAGCAAGGATCAGCGGCCACGTGACGAAGTTCGGCTCATTTCTAGACTCAACTTGCGACAGGCTCGGCGATGCGTTCGCGATCTGCGGGGTAGTGGTCGCAGGCTTGTGCCGCTTAGAATGGGGCTTGGCAGCGCTAGTTGGATCGCTCATCGTCAGCTACGTCCGGGCAAGATCTGAAAGCCTCGGCTTAAGCTTGGCCGGAGTTGGAGTTGGCGAAAGAGCTGAGCGAATTCTCGTGCTAGGCTCTGCTAGCATGTTGGTTCCGCTCTGGCCTCCAGCCATCGAGTTAGGAGTGGCTCTAATCGCAATCCTTTGCGCAATCACGATCGCCCAGCGAGTGAGCTACGTCTACAAAAGGTTA
>CAYZOK010000023.1:0-3485 GCA_964480335.1 uncultured Candidatus Bathyarchaeia archaeon
GGAGGCGATATCGGCAGTAGGCGATCCGATGATGCCTGCCTTCGCCGGAATAGTGCTGGGCGCTGCCAACAAAGCTCCAGTCTTGCTCGCTGGAGGAACTCAAACGGCCGCCATTCTTGCAGTCATCAGGGCCTTGAACCAAGAAGAGCCGAAGCAGGTCGCGATTGGAACAACTAGGTGGATAATAGATGACCCTACGTCGGATCTGGTGGGGCTCGTTAATCAGGTAGCTGAAATCCCAGTCTTGGCAGCAAACCTAAGCTTCGCATCGTCAAAGCATGCTGGCTTAAGAGCCTACGAGTCAGGAGCTGTCAGGGAGGGGGTCGGGGCAGGCGGCGCGTGCATAGCTGCCATGCTTAAGTCGAGAGGCGAAATAACGGCCAACGACATAGCCGAAGCTGTTGAACACGAGTATGGGCGGATCGTCCAGAGCTTCTGAGCTACTGAGGTACTTGGAAGAGCGGGGGATCGATCTCGACAGCATGGTCGAAACTGGCCTAGAGCTACTCGTTCCTCATCCGGGAGTTGAAACTCGCGAGCGTGCTGCTGAGTTGCTGAGAGAGGAGCTCCTCCGGGCCATGTCAGACGTGAACGTGGCCTGCCTATTGGTTGCTTGCTTCCGGTTAGAAGAAGATGCCGGACGAGGCTTGGTTCCGGGATTGTCTAGGGAGCGATTTAAGCGAAGGCCTCTGCTAGTCGCCGACGAACTTCTGGGAATGACGATCGCATGCTACATCGCGGGCGCGAAGGGAATTTTCGAGTATATCAGGTTCAACCAAGCGAAGCCTGGCATGCTGAAGGAACTGGGTCCAATCGTGAACGATGCAATTGGAGGACTAATCGCAGGCGCCTCGGCTAACATGTACACTAGGGCTGCCGAGAAAACGTGAAGAAAAGCGCTAGAGCGCTGCGGGGCGCCTTCGCCTTCTTAACCATAATCCCAGTCGGAGCAAGCCCGCGATTTCTGGACGAAGCCGCTGCTGGGATGCACTACTTTCCGCTCGTCGGAGCGTTGATAGGCATGCTGGCTGGAGCTTTCGCTTGCGTCTCCCTCCAGTTATTCCCGCCGCTGGTAGCCGGCATGCTAGTCGTGGGATTCATCGAGCTTTTGACGGGATTAAACCACGTAGATGGCTTGTTCGACTTTGGAGATGGCCTCATGACCTTCGGATCGCGCGAAGCTAAGCTGAAGGCCATGCGCGACGAGCATGTGGGAGCTGGCGGGATCTGTCTGGGGATCTTCGTCATCTTACTGACAGCGTTCTGCATAGCTGAACTAGAACCGGTGCAAGCCATCCTCTCGCTTATGGTCGCCGAATCGCTCGCTAAGTTCGCAATGGTCTTGCAGGCATATGCTGGCTTTCCAGCATATGGAGGCACCGGAGCCAAGTTCGTGAGGGCTTTGCGCAGAAGGCATGGGAGGTTTGCCTTTGCGGCAGGTTGCTCACTTTGCATTGCGTTGGCGCTGGGTATTCCGGGTCTTGCTTCACTCACTTCGGCCGCATGCGCAAGCTTGCTTGTGCTATTGGTCGCGAATAGAACGCTAGGAGGGCTCACTGGCGATGTGTTCGGAGCTACGAATGAGATAGCTAGGACATCATGTTTGCTCGCTCTCTTGGCAGGATGAAAGTTCCAGCTTTGATCATGGCAGGCGGAAGAGGAGCTAGGATCCGAAGCTTAGGTGAGAAGCCTGTTCTTCGACTGGGCGGAAAAGCTATCGTGCAACGCGTAGTCGAAGCGTTAACGGGCGCGAGTAGGATCGGCGAGATCTACGCCGCTGTTAGTAAGCACGTTCCGCGGACGAAGAAGCTTTTGAGAAAGTTGAAGGTTGAGCTCGTCGAGACGTCAGGCGAGAGTTACATTCTAGACTTGCATCACGCCGTTCGATCAGCCAAGTTGGAAGGTCCCGTCCTCGTCGTCGCTGCCGACCTACCATTTCTGACGGCTGAGATAGTCGATCGCGTGGTTACGGCTTACGAAAATTGTGGCAAGCCCGCTCTTTCCGCGATGATTCCAGCTAACGTCGTTGAGAGCCTGGGCCTAAGCCCCGCTCACAAATTTGAGATCAACGGCCAGTCGGTAATTCCAGCTGGCGTGAACATGATCGATGCTAGCAGGATAGATGAGCCCGCCTTAGATGAAGAAGCCCTGATTCTCGATGACTTCATGCTCGCGTTCAATATCAACTCGCCGAAGGACCTCCGCTTGGCCGAAGGCTTCTTGGGTAAGGTGCATTCCACACAACCTCCTTCGGGATCAGCTATCGCCTAGTGTTCTAACAAAGAGAACGTTCGTTCTGGCAAGTCGATTTATGTCATAAACCTTAATTATTTCAGAAATGGTTACATCCCTCAAGCGAGCCTATGGAGCGCTCGTAGCGGAGTTCGGCTTTAGCGAGTTCAAGGCTAAAGACGCTGCGATCATAACTGGCGTTAGCGCGCCGAACGTGCTCCTCCATCGCCTCTGCGAAAGGGGGTACGTCGAGAGAGTGTCCAGAGGCCTCTTCAGAGCCATCCATCCGCTAGTCCTAGCCCTCGAATGGGCGGGCTACGAGTGGAGGAGCAAGATCCCGCAGCGCGAGTACCTCCCCATCCTAGAGTTCGTCGTGGCGAGAACAATCGAGGGCTTCGGAGGAAAGCTCCGCTCGCTCCTGCTATTTGGCTCTGTCGCGACGGGAAGGGCTGAGCCGGAAAGCGACATAGACATCCTCATCGTCGCTGAGGGCATCCCGCCAAGCTACTCCGATAGGCTCAGGCTCTTTAGAGAACTGACTAAGGGCATCGAGGCGATCAGGGCAGAGCTGTGGGAGAAGAGAGGCATCTACCCGCTCATCGAGGCGATCTTGCTGACGCCCGAAGAAGCCTCGGTCAGCCATCCCTTTTACCTCGACATGATCGATGAAGCGATCGTAATCTTCGACAGGGGCGGCTTCATGCAACGCAAGCTCGAAGAGCTTCAAGATAGGTTGCGCAAGCTCGGCGCGAGAAGAATCCGGTTGCCAAGCGGCAGATGGTACTGGGAGCTCAAGCCCGAGGTCGCGAAAGGCGAGGTAGTCGAGCTGTGAGAACCGATATCATGTCGAAGGACTTCGTGAGGAGAGCTAGGTCGAGGCTGTTAAGCGCGGAAGCTGCCCTTGAACGCGGCGACTACCCTGATGCCGTCAGGTTTTCGCAAGAGTGCGTCGAGCTCTCGCTGAAAGCTTGCTTGAGGGCTGTGGGCATAGAGTACCCAAAGGTCCACGACGTTAGCGATGTGCTCGTAGCAAACCTCGCAAGATTCCCGAATTGGATGCAAGAGCGCATATCGGAGCTAGCCGAGGCATCGAAGGATCTCGCGATGAAGAGGGCGCCAGCGATGTACGGAGTTGAGACCATAGGAAAGCCGTCGAGCGAATTGTTCGGCCAGCGTGACGCTAAGGAAGCCGTCGCTGAAGCGAGACTCGCCTACGATGTTGCGTCGCGCTTCGTCGAGGAGTTCTTCGAAGG
>CAYZOK010000023.1:3585-6621 GCA_964480335.1 uncultured Candidatus Bathyarchaeia archaeon
GATGACGACGCCGTCGTTCTCTAGGTACCGCCGCGCCTTGTCTTCGAACTCTTCATCGGACGAGCTCTCAACAAGCGAGCTCGAAAACCTCAGGACGCCCGTGCCAGCTTCGATCGGAGTCTTGCTCCTCCAGACGATTTGCTCGGGCAGGATCCCTTCGAACGCCTTGCGCAAGATCCACTTGCCCCAAAGTTGGCTTCGATCTCTTCGAACCTTGAACTCGAGGTCGACGCGCATGGCAAGGCGCTTGAAATCTGGATCAAGATATGGAAGCTTGACATCGATCCCAAGCGCCTCTCCTAGCGAAGTTGAAGAGAATTTCATCGTGCTCCAGAGCTTCTCGAGCTCTTGTTGCAGCTTCTCGAAGTCTAGCTCAAGCAGGTAGCTGTAGCCCACGAAGAGCTCGTCTCCTCCGTCGCCAGTCAACATGCTGCGAACTCCGCTTTCGCAAGCAGCTTTCAAGCCTAGGTGGATCGGAATGCTGTTTCGAACTTCCATCGGATCGAAGGTGCGCAGAATTTTCACCACAGCCCTGGTTGCCTCTCGAGCCTCGCTCTCGTCGAAGCAGTAGATGACATGCTTCAGCCTGAATCGGCGGGCAACCAGCTTGGCGTACCTGAGGTCTGGAGCGTCAGCGCCGCCATAAGCAACGGTGAAAGCCCTTCGAAGTCCATGCCTAGAAGCTAGAGCTGCCACAATGCTCGAATCCAGACCTCCGGACAGCAAAGCTCCTTCGGCCAAGTTCCTTCTCACGGCTTCGTTCAACGAACTTCTCAGGCGATCGCAGAGGTCCGCTAGCTCCAACAGAAATGGTCCGCGCCCTCGGCGATTAGCATTAGGTGTAATAGTTAACAGGTAGTAAACGATATAACGATGTGGCTTCAGCGCTGGCTAGGGTCGATCTATGCTCGAGGCTGGTACTCGCTTAAGACCGAGCTGTTCACGGCCGAGAGGCTAGCCGATCTTCTAAACATTAAGTTAGGAAAGGTGAAGGTCGCTCTGACCCTGCTGAAGAAGAGCAGAGCCGCGGTCGAGTTTGCTAGAGAAGGCAGAAAGGCTGTATATCGCTTCGTCGATCCGAGGGTCTACTTCTTGATCGAAGCTGGAGCCATCAAGAATGTCGGCAGAATTCCGCCGCGATACTTCCATCTAGTGGCAGGAGCCGCCCTCGAGCTCTCGTTCCTCGAGAACGTAGTTGGAGCTGCTATCTATGGATCGATCGCTCGAGGCGACTACAGGTCGACTAGCGATGTCGATACCTTGGTGGTCTCGAAGGAGCTTCCGAAGAGCTTAGCCAAGCGCATCGACAGGTTCCTCGAGGTCGAAAAGAAGCTCGAAGGCGAGCTGAGCTTCTTGGCAAGTCGCGGGATTCACACCCACCTCAGCTGGACTCCCTTAACTCTGGATGAGCTTGCCGAAGTCCCTCCCGTCGTCCTAGACATCGCTGAAGAGGGAATCGTCGTATTCGAGAGGAATGGCGTATTAACCGAGCTTCTGGCTTCGGTAAGGGACAAGCTAGCCGAGATAGGCGCCAAGAAGCTAAGGATCGGAAAGACGTGGTGCTGGGACCTCGGCTTTGGATGGGACTCGCTTGCGATTGAAACGCCTGAGGCTAGCTGAGGGACTCTTAAGGCAGGCGGAGAGAAGGCTCAAGAGCGCTAAGTTTGCATTTGCCGAGCGCGACTTCGCGTATACGGTTAGGCAATCCCAAGAATGCGTCGAGATGTCGCTGAAAGCTGCTTTGAGGCTGATCGGAGTCGGCTATCCGAAAGTCCACGACGTATCTCCAGCTCTGAAGGCATTTCGGGAGAGATTTCCCAGCTGGTTCAAGCGCGAAGTCAAGCTCATGGCTGAAGCCTCGAGGGTTCTGGCTGAGTATCGAGGTCCAAGCATGTACGGAATAGAAGTCGAGATGAAGCCTCCCGAAGAGCTGTTCGAAGAAGACGATGCCAAGCGAGCGCTTGACTATGCTCAGAAGGTATACGAGAACTGCAGGAAGCTCTTCGAACGGTCAATGAGCTAGGCGGCCCTCCTGACGACCTCGGGGACTACCCCCTCGTAGCCCGGCGCCATTATGTGGACTCCAGCAACCTCTGTCGTCCTTCGTAGCTCACGCACGAGTTCTGAGAATATCTCGACGTTCTCTTGGAATAGAGCCTCTTTACCTCTGGCCTCGGCTCGCCTGAACCTTTCCATGAGCTCGTCCGGAATTACGATGCCCGGCAAATTGGCGACCATCCACTTCGCCATGCCGTACGAGCGAGGCGGGCAAACCCCGATCAATATCGGAATATCGAGGTGCCTCGTCTCGCCGAGGAATCGCTTTGCGATCTCGATGTCATAGACCGCTTGGGTTTGAACGAACTCCGCACCTATCTTGACCTTTCTCTCGAGCTTGATGATCTCTGGCTCGAGCGGCTCGGCGGCTGGCGCAGCAGCGACTCCGACATGGAACTTGGGCGGAGGCTCGATCCTATTTCCTGCCAAATCGACTCCTTCGTCGACCATTTTCCTAATCATGTATACGAGCTGCTGCGAATCAAGGTCGAATACTGGTTTGGTTTTGGGTAGATCTCCTAAGGCTGGATGATCACCCGTCAACGCCAAAATGTTGCGTATTCCGGCTGCGCTTGCAGCCAGCAGGTCTCCGAAGATCGCTATTCTGTTTCGATCTCTGCAGGTCACTTGGTAGACTACTTCAAGCCCAACCTCGCGCTGGATGACGATCGCTGGCACGAGTGGGCTCATGTAGGCGAGGCCTGCCGGACAGTCGGTGATGTTGACTGCAGTGACGCGATTCTTCAGGGTCCTAGCTGCTTCGATCACGCCCTCTAAGCTCGCTGTCTTGGTGGGTTCGACTTCGCTCGTTATCGTGAACCTCCTTTCGGCGAGACTTCGCATGAGCTTGCTGAAGACCTGCCGACTCCTCACGGCGCTCTGAACCTGCGGAGGGAATCGAGCTTGCCTAGCGCTTTTAGCCGCTTATAGATCACGATCCAAACGCAATCGCGATCGCGATAGACTTCGCACTTCCCC
>CAYZOK010000023.1:6721-12136 GCA_964480335.1 uncultured Candidatus Bathyarchaeia archaeon
GCGGCCAACGAACTTCGTGTCGAGTGCGGGAAGCACCGGCTTTTCTGGAAAAGCCTCCACGATTATTTGGACTCCAACTCCACAGCCCATCGAGAGAATCGCATCGCATCGCTCGATCATGGGCTTCAACGATCTTTCAACTAGCTTTTTGCTGCACTGTCTGGGGACGACTGCTATGGTACACTCGAAGCCGAACTCCTCCAGCTTCGAAGAGAGCTCCTCGCATTCAGGCCTACCCCCCCTATGGTAGATCGTGGTGCAACACCCACAGCCAGCTACCAAAATCGTGCGATGCCCGCTCAGCTTGTCGATGATTTGATCGAGGGGCTTAGGCTGGGTGACGATCACGCCGACTTCTTCTCCATCAAGACATTCAAGCTTAGCGTGCTCGGAGTTGATGCTTGCTGGGGACCAAAGGTGCGACGAACGCGAGGACTAGCATGCACAGGCAGATGGTTGCGTAAAACGGAAGGCGAGGCTCGAGTGCATACAGGAAGCCGCCGACTAGAGGGCCTACGATCCCGGCAGAATGCGTTAACGCCGTCAAGATTGACATGGCGGTCGCTCTCTGCTCGATCTCGACAAAGCCCGCAAGCATTCCCTTGATTAGCGCGTAGAATAGGCTCATTGCGACGGCAATTGGAATTGTGAACGCCAAGACATCAGCTAAGTTGCGCGAATTCAGAAATCCCAAGAATAGCAAGCAGGAAAGCAGGCAGAAACCGAGCGCCTTCTTCTCGTCTCGCCTCTCTGCGCACTTCGCGATGGGAACGGCTATTGTGGCAGCGGGTATTGCCGACAGCGTCGCCCAGAGTCCTATCTCGACATCCCGCAACCCGATCACCTCCTCGGCGTAGAGAACGACGAATGCCTGCGGGCCATAGGCGAATCCGACCACAGCGAACGCGAGCACGGACATGCATACGAATGCGAAGAATCGCCACCTCTTTCCTCTCAGCACGACATCCCTCAGATTGCGCGGAAGCTCACGTTTTAGCTTAACAAGCGAATCACGCAACGTAATTCGATCGCGGATCGTTTCGTCAAGCAGGACGAATCTAACCGCAGCCATCGCAACCGTTGCGGCTCCGCTTATGATGAAAAGAGGCCTGAATGTTCCCCAAAGCTCGGCTAGATAGCCTCCGATCGCGGGTCCCGGCGATGCCAAGATGCTAATTATAGCCACCCAAACCGCGTAAGCCGTCACAGCACGTTCAGGACCTGCCGTATCGCCGACCACCGCGAACAAGGCTCCGATGTACATGGCGTGGGCAATGTTGAGCGCAGCGAATGTGATCGCAAATGAGTCCAAAGTTGGTGCAAATGATAGCAACGCCGCCATCGCTCCTATCAAGAACGTCCCGGCTACGATCAGCGGCTTCCTTCCACAGGCATCAGCTATGTATCCAAACGGGACGCAGAAGATGTACGCGACGAATGCGATCGAGGTCACGAATCCTATCTGGACTGGATCAGCGCCTAGCTCTCGAGCAAGGTAGATCGGCAGGAATGGAAACCAGAGAAGCCAGCTCAGTACGACGATTCCTGCGGTAAGCGATATTACTAGGATGTTGCGTTCAAGTGCTAGCGCTTCGCGTAGATTGATGGCCATGACTGTTCCTCGCTAACGGTGACTGTATAAGAAGCTAATGTGCTACCAATCTCTCTGAGGAAACCGTTTAAGCCGATCGCGTCAAGTCAGGCGAGGAAAGGATGAATCTGACGATGGAAGCCAGAATCGGAAAGAAGTTCGCGCTCTACCTGCCGAAAGCGATCGTTGATACGGTCGGCTTGAAAGAAGGCGATCGAGTGTTGCTCAGAGCTTCAGGGAATACGATCGTCATCGAAGCCTTGCGAGATCCGATTGAGCTCGCTCTTTCAGGAAAGAAGTTCACAGCGATCAAGCCCGAGGAAGCGGAAAGGATAAGCCTTGAAAAGCAAGCGGGAACGGCTGAGGGCTCTGCTTGATACGCCGTTCATCCTGCCTTCGCTCGGCATCGATACTGGCAGGGAGGTTCTAGACGGTTTGCAGAAGCTGGCTAAAATTGGAGCCGAGATTTACTACTCCCGGTTCAGCATTCTAGAATCGCTTTGGATCGCAACCGCACTCATATCAAGGGGGGCGTTTGATGCCCAACTCTTCAGCCTAGGTCTGCGCAGCATAATGGAGGGTGAGCGCTACAGAAGGCTTGAGGAAACGTCGCAGGCATTCGCCGACGCTCTGACGATGTGCGTGCTCGGTCATCGAGACGTGGTAGACAATATTCTGTATGCGGACTCGGTTCACTTCAACCTCAAGCTGCTGACCGTCGACCGGGACTTGAGAAAATTTGTACGCGAGAGGGGTCTAAAGGATACTCTGCTCTTTCCAGCTGAGCTTTAAGAACTCTGGTCAGTTAGCGCGACGAGAGATCTGGCAACTTCGTAAGCTGCAGCGTGGTTTAGAACCTCGCCCTTAACTTCGAACGCCTTCTTGACCAGCTCGATCTCGACTCGGTTCCTCAGCTTTCCAACAACGATCGCTCCAGTGCCGTAGACTCCGGCCAAAACTTCACGCCTGTCGTCTAACGGCTCAAGCCCTTCGATTCCATATGGAGGAACAGCGTTGGCGTCGATCAATACTTTACATTTCTGCCCGTATTTGCGCAGCAAGTCTAGGGGCACCAGAGGAATGCCTGGTGCTCCGGTCGCAAATATGAGATCAGCAACCTTAATGACGCGGGCCTTTTCGTTGTCTTCGCGGGCTCCTACTCCTCGGATAAGCTCTGTACCAGCTTCTTCGTTCAGCTTTTCGGCCAATTCCCTTGCCTTCCCCTCCGATCGCGACGTTATGACCACTTCTGCCCCCTCGGACGCGAGTAACTTGGCGCAAGCTTGCCCAACTGGACCGGTACCTGCGAAGATCGCAGCTCGTTTCCCCTCGAAGGTGCCCAATTCCCTTGCTACCAGGGTTTCGAGAGCTTTGGCGACGGCTGCTGCGGCAGTCGTGCAAGCGCCGCGCGGATCGTAAACAATCGACATCTTGAACGGCTCGAACATCGTCCGCTTTGCAACCTCGAGAACCTGTCGAGCCTTCTCGACATCGTAACCCCCGATCAAGAGCACCGTGTTGGCAGCGCCGTCCGGCCCCCTAGCGAACATGGCGTCGCGAACTATCCGCTCAGCGTCTTGGGGCTCGACTTGGGCGTAGTGAAGAAATGCCACATCAGGAAAGTGGTCGAGAAGTAACAGCGTGTCGAATGGCGTTACGTGCTTGTCAACATCCAACATTAAGATGGCTTTCTTCACGTTGAATCGATAAGCTGCGACGCGTAATAGTCTCGCGGTTGGAAGTCGTCATAACAGCGTATAGAGGCGCTGAGCGCCATCTGCTCGGAGAGCTGAAGGAGCTGGGAAGGTTCGAGCGGACGGGCTTTCGGGATGTCATCAAAGGCGAAGTCGAAGACTTCGACAGATTCCTAGAGGAAATTGAGAAGAGACCATTCCTGCCGATAGCTCATGTTACGCCCATCCGGATCTCATTCACCTTCTATCCGGAGGATATCCCTGAGAAGTTCAAGGAGATGGTCGAGCCGCTGATTAACGAGGTAAAGCCTGGCGAGACCTTCTGCATTAAGGTCAATCGGCGAGGGATGAAGGGAATTGTCAAGTCGCAAGAGCTCGCCAAGGAAGTTGGCACCTTCGTCTGGAAAAGGCTGAGAGAGCGAGACGGAGCCCCTCATAAGGTCAGTCTAGAGGACCCCGACAAGGCGATCGTCATCGAAACGATTGGAAATTGGTGTGGGATAGGCATCATCCCACGGGAGAAGCGAAAGGAGCACTACTGCTTAAGGCTTTAGAGCGGTTAATCCGGTTTAAGAGAAAATTTGTATCGCTTTCATAGATTAACGTAATACAATGGAAGCGCTAGTTGCCAAGGGCGGATGTCGCATACTTGTGGTTTCGAGCTATCCTCCAACTAAGTGCGGGATAGCTAGTTATGCGCACAGCCTCGTCAGAAGGCTAAGGAGGTTCGTGGATGTCGTCTTGCTAACTGATCGCGAATGGAGGGATAACGACCCCCTGCTACCTCTAAAGGTACTAGCAAAGTCGAGAGGCTGTGATGTAGTCCACATTCAGCACGAATTCCGCCTCTATGGGTATCCTTACCTCGTGTCAGTGGTCGTGGTCGTGTTTGCGCTCGTCCTGCTCAAACTGAAGAAGGCCCTAACCGGAAAGCCTGCTAAGGTCATCGTTACGATGCATAGCGTCCTGGGAAAATCGCAAGCCATTGGAGTTCTTTGCGAGTGCGTTCCGTTGCCAAGTTTCTTGCGTCGAAGATTATGTCTGCTTCTCTATGGCTTCCTCCTCAAGCTTCCGTCGACCATCCTTGTCCACACGCCTTATGGCAAGAGAGTCTTGATCGAGCAACTAGGGGTTCCCAGCGATAAGGTTCACGTAATTCCACATGGGCTTGAGCCGAGATCATCTTCAAGCAGCATAGGTGGAGGCGCGATCCGCCTCCTGATGTTCGGTTTCCTGCGACCTACGAAGGGCTATGAAGCTGCTATCAAGGCCCTGAAGTTCCTGCCTTCAAATTTCTGCCTCTGCATCAGGGGTAGCTTCCATCCTAAGAGTCGCGGGAAGAGCCAGGAAGCGTATGAGAAGATCCTGCAGCTCATGAACGATCCCGAGCTTCGAAGAAGGATACGCATGGAGCTGAAGTTCGCAAGCGAGACGCAAGCATTTTCAGATGCGGACATAGTTCTCCTGCCTTACGTCGAGCTAAATGGCGCTTCAGGAGTTCTCTGCAATGCTATCTCGCACGGAAAGCCTGTAGTAGTGACGAGTTTGCCCCACTTCGAGTCGGTCTTGAGACCGCATGGCTACAAGTGGCTCGCCAAACCTGGAGACCCCGCTAGCCTGGCGAACGCGATTTTGGACTTAATCCAGCATTACAGGGAGGCGAAGCGAATCATCTTGAGGCTCAAAGATGCATGGTCTTGGGACAAGATAATTCAGAAAATAATCAGGCTCTACGGGCTACCCGGATTTACACGACCTGCCTCCTTTTCGCCTGTCTGAGCTAGCTCAGAATGCCTTATACGGCTGCTACTTCAGGGTCAGTGATGAAGGGGCAGGTGGAAGTATTCGGTCGAACGTTCGAGATAATCCGCCCTGAAGCAAGGGAGAAAAGAGGGCCAAGAACAGTCGACATCGTCAAGAGGCTGGGAGTTCTGACACCGGACAAAGTCCACATGAAGAACTATCCGATAGACCACCCGACCACAGTCTTCAATCCAACTATGTTGATCGAGGGAGAGACGGTCAGGCTCTTCGCGCGCGTCATAATCGGATTCTATACATATACAAGCGCCATAGCTTTGATCACGATACCAATTCCAGATGCGCGCACGACTGGTGCACTTGGGCACT
>CAYZOK010000024.1:0-12086 GCA_964480335.1 uncultured Candidatus Bathyarchaeia archaeon
GCCTCCGGTTTAGGGCCATCGCCCGACAACCTTCCTTCTTCTAGCTTTCTCTCAAGCCCCCCTCGGCCAACCCTGTGCGGCGTGAATGGAAGCATAACTCTCCAGGCTCCTGCACCTCCTTTACTGACTTTAAGCTATCAAGTGTTAGGCGGCTTGCGAGAATGCTATGATCACCAGCACGATAATTTCGACTTGCATGCTCGTCAGATCGTCGCTCGCGAACAAGACACAAATTAGGACTGCGCAACTCGAACTCTAACTATTTTCATGCAAGCGAAGAAAGACACGGGGCTTGGTCAAGCAAGTCGATCCTGAACTCTGCGCTCGCTGCAAAGCCACGAAGAGACTATGCCGGAAGCCCATCTGCCCGATCGTCACGAGGTTTAGGTTCGCCAAAATAGCTTCGCTCACAGTCCCAGGAACGACCATGTGGGGGGCAACCCCTCCTGAAGTGCTGATCGGCGATAGGACGTGGCCTACCGTCACCCTCGGGCCCTTGCTCACGACTGAACGCGAAGCCGGGAGAGTGAGGAGGTTAAGCGATCCGACCTTGCTATATGGCAAGCCTCTGAGCGAGGTCATAGCACTGCGATCTAGGCTCATCAGATCCATGTTCAGGATTGGAATTCGCACTGCCCGAAAGCCAGAGCGCCTGCTCGAAATCACGCGAGAGCTGGGCACATCGAGCGAACCTATCGATGCGGAAGCCAAGTTCAAGAAACCTCCTAAGCCGATCCTGCGCTTCGATGGCATACTCGCTCCTGCTGGCCCTCGAGCGACCGTGATCGACTTGAAGGTAGTTGGAAATCCGATCGTGCCGAAGCAAGTCGACAGCATCGTAAGCGATACCGACTTGCGGGCGGCTATGGCTGTGCTCGAGCTTTACGACCATGGAACATCGACCTATTACATCTCGCGCTTGCTCTCCATAGGCTTGCTCGGAAGGCCGAAGGATAGGTTGCTCGTTCCATCCCGTTGGTCGATAACGGCCACCGATGCTGCGATCTCAGCTCGCCTCAAGGAGAGGATAGTAGAGTTCGACGAGCTAGGCGAAATTCTACTCTTTTCACAGGAATACATCGGAAACCGCTATGAGATCCTGCTTCTACCGAGCTCCTTCGCATTCGAGCTGATCGAGATAGTCCACCCGGGATGTGTCTACACGCCATCCGCCCAGAAAGCCTACGTCTTCTCTGATTACGAGACTTGGAGGCGGAAAACAGCCTTTTCGCATATGGGCGGAGGCTACTACGCGATCAGGCTCCCTATCTGCGAGTACCTGTACAGGATAAGGCGCCAAGCATTCGCTTTCGTCATCCGAGAGGTAACTCCTGAATACTACGCGCCAGTCGGCTCTTGGAAGATTCGAGAAGCGCTACGGGCAGTCTTTAGAGAGAGACCTAAGCGATTCGGTGCGATCGAAGAAGCTCTTCGCGACATGGCGTCGCGCATAAGCCTTCCAGCCGAAAGGTGGTTTGAGAAAGCCAAGCACTTGCGAGCGCACATCGCGCAAATGCGCATCGAGGCTTTCCTCAGGCTGTAGGTTGAAGCTAGTTCTGAAGCGAAGGCACGTCCAAACTTTGCTAGAAAAAGCGAGGCTTGCCCATCCGCTGGAAGCTTGCGCTTTGCTGTTCGGCAGGAAGGAAGGTGAGCAGGTGATAGTCGAGGATGTCGTACCGGTCGAAAATCGAAACGAGTCTCCGACCAGCTTCAGCGTCGATGCCGAACTCTTCTACAAGATCTATAAGAGGATGGAGTCTGAAGGAAAGGACTACGTCGGAATATTCCATTCGCATCCAGCGCCAGCTTACCCATCGGCCGTCGACGAAGAAGCCATGAGGTTTTGGCCTGATCTAGTTTGGCTCATATATTCGACGAGCCAGCGAGGGCTGCAAGCATTCGTCTTCGACGGAGCCGATGTCAGAAGGCTGGAGCTAGTTATCAGCTAGACTTGTGATTTCAGCTCGAATGCACTTCTCTAGGACGAGAGCACTTGCAAGATCGAAAACGAACTAGCGGAGAAGGCTCCACAACGGTCTAGCGATTCCAGACGCTTAACTATGGGACGGCTATTACCACTGGCGGAAACTTGGGGGCGATAACGGTTGTGTTGCCCGAGAGAGTGCTCAAAGCCCTTGAGCAGAAAGCCTCGGCTAGCGGCAAGCCTCTAGAGGAGCTCATCAACGACGCCATCCTCGACCAGTTCAGCGTTAGCGACCCAGAGATCAGAGCAGAAGTTCATTCGAGATTGTGCGAGAAGTACATGCGCGAGGCTGATGAGCTCTTAGCGAGGAAGAACTATGTCCAAGCTTCGGAGAAGGCTTGGGGCGCTGCGGCACAGATTGTCAAGGCTATTGCTGCGAAGAGGGACAGGAGGCTCGAAAGTCATGCTGCGCTTTGGAGCTACGTCGACGAATTGGCCGAAGAGCTCGGCAATAACGAGCTAAGGCGCTTGTGGAGAACCGCAAATACCTTGCATCAGAACTTTTACGAGAATTGGATGCCTCCCCGAGAGGTTGAACTTTCGGTAAAGGACGTTAAGACCCTCATCGAAAGGTTAAGAAAGGTCATCTAGCCGCCAACGTCGCATAGCTTCGCTGGTCCTCGAATACCCAAAAAGGTGTCTGCTGGACGGCTTAACTCTTGGCTCCTCGAACTCGGCAAGCTTTTCGATAAGGTCCTCTGCTTCGCCTCCTCTTCCTCCTGCTTTCTTCGGCTAAGATCTCGTCCTCAGCTTCTTCCCAGCTCACGTCAAAATTAACACGGCAAAGCCGTATTTGAATCGGGATGTGGCGGAGACGCAGGCCCTTACCGTTTGACCTCGAAGTATGGATCGAAGGCTTCGGGCCGTTTGGACCGTTCAGCTTCAGGATAACGCCAGAAGGAGTCGAACGATATCCGACCGGAAGGGTTGAGCGAAAGCCCCTCGTCGATGCGGTCGAGGAGCGCGACTACATCACCGTGATAGCCGAGCTTCCTGGAGTTTCGAAGGATCAGATCGACCTAAGGGCTACCGAGGACGCGCTCTACATCTCCGCAGAGAGCGAGGAGCGTCGCTATCGCGAGGAAGTAAAGCTTCCCGCCAAAATCGATCCGAAGAGTGCGAAGGCGAGCTACAAAGCAGGAGTCCTTGAAGTTAAATTGAGGAAGCTCGAGAAGCCGAAGGGGTTCAGGATCGAGATCGAGTAGGCACTAGCTAGACGAGCTCCTCGGGTATTGAGCTTGGCTTGTAGGCGACTAAAGGCCTCAGTTTAGCGGCCCTGAGCCTCTTTACTACATGGGGATAGAGAAATACGTACTCCTCCTCGAGCTCGTCGACGAGCCTAGCATCTATACTAGCTAGCTTATCCTCAAGCTTCTCATAGCTCTCCTTTGGCGAGAAAGACAGCATGACGGCTGGATGGCAAGAAACTCCCGCGTCTAACAGGTTCTTGAGCGATTGTAGCTGAAGCTTGAAGCCATCTGGAGTTGCACCAGTCAGCATTGCGAATTCCTCCTCATTCGTGCCTTTCAGGGAAACTCGAACGTGAAGCCGCTCGAACCTTGCGAGATCTTTAGCATAGCTGGGATCGCTTCCGATCAAGATGCCGTTCGTCTCGAGTATGAAGAGGTAAGGCGAGTTTTGCTCCACGAACTCGACAAGCCTCAACAGATGCTCTCGCCCGATGGTCGGCTCGTTTCCTGAGACTCGAACTTGCCTATAACCGCGTCTCGCTGCGCAATTGATCAGCAACCGTGCAATGGTTTCGGGCTTGTAAAACTCTCCACACTTGTCGGGATTGTCTCGCGGAAAATTCGACCAGCAGAAGATGCAACGCAAGCAACAGCCGCAGCAGTCGGCCGATGCTATTCCGCCGTACCACCTGCCTCCTCTGACTGCTCGATAATGCCTCCTTAACATCCCCCGGACAACTACTTCCTCGGTTTCTTCGGCCAGCTTCAATGGATCAAAAGACATCGAGAAATGAAGCGTGCCGTTCCTTATCGGCTAGCTGTTAGCCTTTTGGCGACCTTGGAGGTGAACTCAATTGTCATGCGAACTTTCTCAGTATCGACGGCATCGGGGACATCTTGGCTTGAATGAGCTAGCGGAAGGGTTCCATCCTCATTCCTCCACGAAAGGCCTATCACTGGGGCGACACCGTGAAAGACTATCTCGTCGCGCACGACCTTCTTCCGCCAGATCATGGTCGGCAACCTCATCTCAGTGGCAACGCGCAGTGCGAGCATTTCCAACTTCGCCTGTTGCTTGTCTCGTTCCGGAGTTGAGAAGAGGAAGAACATGGGGCCTACCCCGACCGAATCTATGTTGATGACGGCAGAGGCTTCGGCAAGCCTATCGCGATTCTTGCTTACGAACGAAAGCGCTCCAAGCAATCCCCTTTCTTCAGCCCCGGTTGATACAAATTCGACGTTGCCAAGCTCGCCCAGAATTTCCGCCAGCTTCAGTAGCGTGTACGAGCCAGTTGCATTGTCGTTTGCTCCAGGCCCATCGTGATGCGCA
This sequence comes from uncultured Candidatus Bathyarchaeia archaeon, assembly GCA_964480335.1. Classification (GTDB taxonomy): domain Archaea; phylum Thermoproteota; class Bathyarchaeia; order CAYZOK01; family CAYZOK01; genus CAYZOK01. Next base: position 4,505 of record CAYZOK010000024.1, read on the forward strand.
ACGATAACCACCTCAGACTCGCGCTCCGGCTTGGCTATGACGTTGAAATCGTTTGCCCATGGAATCTTCTCGATTTCAGGTGAGAGCCCAAGGGACTCCAGTACTTCAGCTATGAATTCGGCTCGCCCATCAGGCTTAAGCCTTAGAAACTCGAAGCAGAACTCTGAAAACTCCACGCCCTGTTTTTTGGCTTCGAACTAATCTTTGTTGTTCGCTCAATCCTCGCTTTGACAGTCTTCCAGATGGACTCGCTTACCCGGTCTATGGGCTTGGATCCATCGATTACCACCCAGCCGAACTCTCGTGCAAGCTGGAGGTAGCTAGATCTGACTCTTTGCAAGAATTCATAGTCTCGTTCGTAAACGTCTTGGCCGACCTTCCTGCGACTTGCCTCTGTAGGCGATATGTCGAGGATTATCACGAGCTCGGGCTCGGGCAAGCCCTTCTCCAGCTCTACCATCCAGTCGAGATCCAGACCATTCGCGAGCCCGTATGCCAAGCCCGATGGCACGTATCGATCCGCTATGACTACTTTGCCCTCCCGAAGCCAGCCCTCTAGCCTATCCCTCAATTCCCACCTGTTAGCTACGTACAGAAGTTGCCTTATCTCAGGCCGATAGGGGCGTCTGCCTTCGAGGAAAGCGCGTATCTCTCGTCCGATCGGGGTCGAGTAGTCAGGAAACGATATCTGCTCAACCTCATAGCCAAGCTCCCTTAACCGTTGAGCGAGAAGCGAAGCTTGCGTCTTCTTCCCCGACTGATCGATTCCTTCTAGGGCGATTAGCAATGGGTTAAGCCGAGAACGTGCGCCTTCCTATAGTTGATGCTCGCTTCGATTATCATGCCTTCGTACCGGCTCCAGGCTTGCTTGACGGCATCGATCTTGTCTTCCTCGACTATAGCTGCGACGGCAGGCCCAGTTCCGGAGAGGCCAGCTGCCACGGCACCGCTCTTCATGGCGTCTAGCGCTATTACAGGGTCGATACCCAAGGCTGCAGAGTATAGCAAGCCGTTCATGATCATCGCCGTCCAGACGCTTCCCCTGTAAGCCTCTCGATAGGCGAACTCGATGAACTGCTTGAATGGCTCGATACGCTTAAGGTCGATTGCCCGCGTGTAGACCTTCTGGCCCGGGGCATGGATTAGAACTTTGTAGTCGCCGACCCCCTCCTGCCTTATCAAGGTCTTCTTGACGTTGTCTGTGATCACGAATCCTCCGAAGTAGGACGCGCAAGCATCGTCGAAGGCTCCGGTTACCGTGACGCCTGCCTCTGTAGCCGCTTCTACGCCAAGCCGAATGATGGCCAAATCGTCCATACTCTCTCCAAGCGCATCCAAAGTCGCAAGAGCGATCGCATTTGCAGCAGCACTGCTGCTCTTCAGGCCGCGCGCTATCGGTATGTTGGATCTCGTCTCGACGTAGGCCCCATACCCGCGCTCGAACCCGAAATGGCGGAGGACTCGGCGAACAACGTGCTGAATCAGCACATCGCTTTCAGCAGGATCGTCAAGGATTCGTCCCTCGATAACTCCTCCCTCACTGGTCAGCCTCACCACAGCCTCAACCCACGTATCTATACCAAGAGCCGCTCCCTTCCCGGTCGCGAGCGCATTAACGACTGTTACAGCGCCATGGGCGATAGCTCTGCCAGTGCTCATGGAGTGGGGCGCAAGCGCTTCTCAGCTCTTCGCAGAATAACCGCCATCACATGGGAGCACATCCTGCGCTTTTGAAATCCCTCGCACGTGCAGACGAGCTTGCCTCCCTCTAGAACTTGCACGAGGTATACTCCGTGATCTCCCATCACGTTGTAGACGCCTCCTTCGAGGTATTGAACGCGATTCGTCTTCAGCAGGCGCCTCGCTTTCAGCAATAGCTGCTCGACAGGCAAACCCAACCCATCATCGCGTTGATTCTTTTTGCAGTTGCCCTCAAAGGACTGCTGACGGCTTCGATCAAAACACCGGCTAGAGCGTGGATTAGCGAGCTAGAGACGATCCTTCAGAATCTGGCAAGAATACCTCGCTATCGCTTGCGCTGGTCAGGTTCTGCAAGCTCTGAATTTATAGAGAATTGACAACATCGATGGCGTGGGCTTCACTTCTGTGAGCGTCCGCGTATACGATCCTGCAGATCCATCTAGGTTCAAAGACGTAAAGCTGATGATAGACAGTGGCGCACTTCACACTAGCATCCCACGGGAAGTTCTCGAGGGCCTTGGCATAAAGCCCATCAGGAGAGGAAGGTACAGGACCTTTGAAGGCAAAGAGATCGAGCGCGATGTTGGGGAAGCCGTTATTGAGCTCATGCAGGAGAGGAGGCACGTCCCGGTGATATTCGCCGAAGAGAAGGACGCGGCTGTTTTGGGAGTCACCACTCTGGAAATATTCGAACTGAGGGTAAACCCGATAACGAGAAAACTTGAGCCAGCAACCTACCCACTAATATGAACTAATCCGTTCGCGGGTCTCTTGCTTGCAACTTTAGCCAGCTAGGCGGCATTCAAGAACTAGGATTAGAATCCACGCGGATTAGCCGTAGTCGAAATCGGGCTGAGCTGCCACTTAGAAGGTTCCAAGGATCTGCTCAAGTACAGCTTTTCGCATGACATCAACAGGAGCCTTTTTCCTTGTCCAGATTTCGAATGCTGCTGCTTGCCAGATCAGCATCTCGATTCCGTTTATCGTCTCGGCCCCGACGGACTTCGAGTCTCGAAGCAACTTGGTTTCGAGCGGATGGTACACTATGTCGAACACGACGAGATCTGAGCGCAGTAGCTCCTTCGGTATCAGAGACTCTTCGGGCTTGCCCATGCCAACCGCGGTCGCGTGAATGAGAACGTCGGACAGCGAAAGGCTTTCACGTAGCTCTTCTGGGCTGAGGCCTCTCGCCTCGACGTCGAACCCTTTTCGGCGGAGGCGCTCCGCGACTCGGGTTGCCTTTTCCTTCGTTCGATTCAGGATGGTAACGGATCTACATCTACCAGCAAGCGCATGCGCGATCGCCCTTCCAGCTCCGCCAGCTCCCACGATGACGATTCGCTTCTTGCTTAAGTTCGGTACGTTGCTCTCGAGCGCTTTCAGAGCGCCCATCCCGTCGGTGTTGTATCCGACTAGCTCGCCTTCGACGTTATGGATCGTATTGACCGCTTCGATCTCTCTAGCTTGCCGCGAAACTTCGTCGAGAAGTAGAAGGACAGCTGACTTATGCGGAGTTGTGACGTTCACGCCGGCTATGCCGAGTTGCCTGATACCTCGGGCAGCATCTTCGAGCCCTTCGGGCTTCACCTTGAATGCAACGTATATCGCATCGATGCCTGTTGCTCGAAATGCTGCATTGAACATGACCGGGCTCAGTGAATGTTCGACGGGATCTCCGATGAGCGCGTAAACCTTCGTAGCTCCTCCAGCGACCGACTTCGTCGATCTTCGCATACGAGCCTAACTATGATCAAAGCTTAAGAAGCGCTGCTACAACTTTCGCTGGAAAATGGTTACAGAAGGCCTCGCGGAGCTTCTGACAAGCCTGCTAGCAAATCCAGCAGTCCTAGCTACGTTCGTAATACAATTCGGCTTGGGCTTCGGCTTGGGCTATTTCTCGGCAAGAGTTCTGAAGCACATCTTAGCTTTGATCGGCATACTCGTGCTGGGAACGTTCCTGAACGCGTGGCAGTTCAGCGTCGGATTAGAGGACTTCATGACGGAGGCGGGGTACAGGTGGGAGGAGATCTATCGAGTTATAATGGACGTTCTGTCGGCATTCGGAATCCTGACTATTATACCGACTACTGCGGGCTTCTTCCTCGGCGTGTTGGTGGCTATACGCTAAGCCTTCTTGACCAAATCGCTAGACTGCTGAGGCGCGCGGCTAAGACTATGACCACGAAAGGCCTGTTTCGTGATCGCACGTCGGCTCGCTGTCGGCGCTCGGCAGATGGCAACGTTAAAATCGCTTTATCATAAAATCGGGGGTCGCAGATGGCCGATCCGTTGAAGCTCGCCGAGAAGCTATGGGAGCAACCAGTCTGCGGAACGACCTGCGTGAAGCGCGGCTTCGCGAAGATGCAGAAGAGAGGAGTCATAATGGACGTCACGAACGTCGAGCAAGCTCAGATAGCCGAAGACGCTGGCGCTGTTGCTGTGATGGTCTTGGATAAGTTGCCAGCCGATGTCCGAGCAGTAGGCGGAGTGGCTAGGATGTGCGATCCGAAGCGCATCGAAGACGTGATGGACCACATAACGATACCTGTGATGGCAAAGTGCAGGATCGGGCATTACATGGAGGCTAAGGTCTTGGAGGCGATCGGAGTCGACATGATAGATGAAAGCGAGGTTCTGACGCCTGCCGACGAGAAGCACCACATCAATAAGTGGGAGTTCACCGTGCCTTTCGTCAACGGCGCTCGAGATCTAGGCGAGGCTTTGAGGAGGATTGAGGAAGGCGCTGCCATGATTCGGACGAAAGGAGAAGCTGGCACCGGAAACGTGGCCGAAGCCGTAAGGCACATGAAGGAGATAATGGGCGACATTCGGAAGCTGCAGCCCATGGACGAGGAGCAGCTTCTAGAGGCGGCAAGGAAGTACGGAGTCAAGCTCGAGATCGTCAAGGAAACCGCGCGCTTGGGAAGGCTTCCGGTCGTGAACTTCGCAGCTGGAGGCATAGCGACGCCTGCTGATGCGGCATTGATGATGTACTTAGGCGCTGACGGAGTATTCGTCGGATCAGGAATCTTCAAGTCGCAAGATCCGATGCAGCGAGCTGAGGCGATCGTAGTCGCGACTACGTATTGGGACGATCCGTACATCGTAGCCGAAGCCTGCAAGATGGTTAGCGAGAAAGGCTCCATGAGAGGAGTAGACATTCGCGCACTGAAGCCGGAGGAGCTCATGCAGACTCGCGGCGTCTGATAGTGCCACCTCAGCTGAGGCTCGGCGTTTTGGCGCTTCAAGGAGCAGTACTGGAGCATGTCGAAGCGCTGCGAAGAGCGCTGAGGGAGCTTCGCCTCGAAGGGGAGATCCTGACTGTGAAGAAGTCCGCTGAAGTTGACTTGATCAACGGAATCGTGATTCCCGGCGGAGAGTCGACGGTAATTGGCAGACTAGCCAAGCGCTTTGGCTTGCTGAATAAGCTTCGTGAATCGATTGAGGCTGGGCTAGCCGTTATGGGCACTTGTGCTGGTATGGTCTTGCTAGCGAAAGAGGTCGTGGACGCTAAGCTTGGCCCTGTTGATCAGCCGATCTTGAGAATGATGGATGCGCGAGTCGTGAGGAATGCCTTCGGAAGGCAACGCGAGTCATTTGAAGTCGATTTGTCGATACCCGCTCTAGGCCGGGAGCCCTTCAGAGCGGTCTTCATCCGTGCTCCAATCATTGAGAAGGCGCTTAGCAACCGCGTTGAGATTTTGGCTAGATTCGAGGACAAGATTGTTGCAGCTCGCCAGGATAACATGCTTGCTTCATCGTTTCATCCCGAGCTTACGAACGATCCTCGCCTCCACCAGTACTTCCTCCGGCTAATCCTAGGTGAGGCATAGCAGATCTCCAACCGAAGGGTTTGACCTAATCTGCTCACGGCGCAAGAACGAGCGGGTCTAACCTCTTGACTCCGTCTACTCGGTCAAAGTCTGTATCGGCCGATATTATCTCGATCAAATTCAGCCTCTTCATGACAGCTATGTGTACCGAGTCGTAGGGACCGATGCCTGTCTGGCGAGAAATTCTGGTTGCCTCCCGGGCAGCTATTACATCAACGTCCTCGATGGCGACGGGCAGAGAACATATGGCGTCTACGCATCTCTCCATGAGGTTCGATCTACCATACTTGTGCAACGCATTCGCAACCTCGATTAACACGAGGCTGGATATTGCTGCTTCAATCTTCCGCTCGGCTATGTCCCTGATTATCGAGGAACATGCTCGGCCATACCTGATGTCGGAGATGATGGCGTAGAAGAAGACGTTGCTGTCTACGTAGCAGACCAATTTATCTAGACTCTAGTCTTCTCTCGAGCTCCTCGATGGGGATCGGTTTGGCGAATAGGGGCCTCTCGCCGATGAGAACCTTCAGTGGATTTCTCACCCGCTTAAAGCGACGGATTATTATGTCCTCGCCGTGAGCCTCAACGACGACCGTCTCGCCAGGCTCTAGACCGACCCTCTCCCGGACGCCCTTGGGTATTGTTACCTGAAACTTCGAAGTGACCTTAGACGTTGGCACAGGTGTCAGTATACCGGTATGGTAAGAATACTTTGCGACCTGCTTCTAGGAACGCCTTAGTGGGATGTTAGACTTCGGCAAGATACGCCATGGAAAATGGCGAAGTTACATCTGTCCTTCCACTTGTACTGCACGCATGGCAATGAAGCGAAGGAAGATTAAGTGCCGAGGAGAGCGGTCTAGCGCTTCGACAGGTTTTCCTCCGGCTCCTTCTCGAGCCAAGGAAGCTGGCACATAGATAGAGCTCTAAAGTAGCCATCTAACTATTGGATAGAGTTGGGCTTGTGGACTGTAAGGTGGAACTTTGACAGACCATCTTACGAGCCTGGCTCCATAGCCCTAGTCAACTTCTGGCTCGAAAATAATGGTGATAGCTACCTTTACCTTTCAGATCTCGAGATCGCTTTCGACTTCGGTACATACAACCTTGAGATTAGCGGTACAGCACCTCCAAGGAGCACTAAGTTCTTGGGTTGCGCAAAGCTTCAACTTCCGAAGAACGTCGTCGGAAGGAGGCTATTCGCAATAAGGCATAGGATGTCAGAATGTGTAGCCAACAATTGGATTGATTTAGGAGTTTACCAGTATGATAAGCGGCACTTTCTTAGTGTCTGTCCAAAGCCTCTTTATCGAGTATTCGTATCTAGAGGTCTAACTACCGAAGACAGGGCAATAGGCGATACCATAGTCGGGATGATTAAGGAATGGGGATTTGAGACGGTAACTGTCGGTATTGAAGTGGAAGCTCCCGAGAAGCTCGTACCTGACAGGGCGAAAGAGGAGATAATGAGGTCAGATGCGCTGATTGCAATAGCCACGCCAAGACACTTAGACGCTCTAACAGGTCTATGGAAAACTCTTGAATGGCTTCATGGTGAAGTTGGAATAGCGTTCGGGCTCAATAAGCCTCTCCTAATACTCAGGGACAAGAGGGTGAGCCTAGGAGGTCTACCTGGCTACCTTTCCGAGCTGAGACGTGTACCGGCTATTGAGTTTGATCCATACGACCTAGAGAACCTTCGAAGTGCTTTAGCTGCGATAATGCCTGGGTTTAGGGATTGGATAGAGACTAAGCGAAGACAGGAATTTTTCGAGGGCCTAGGGCGTCTCTTAGCAGTGGGAATTCTGGCTATAGGGACGGCAGCTATACTATCTGGCGTCGTTGGCTCCCTGCTGGGGTCATCTAAGAAGTGAAGTGGTTAGCGCCAGCCTCTTGGGTCAGGCGTAATCTTAAGTTGCCTCAGGTACCCATAAGTCATCATTTGTAGCGCACTCCACGTTAGGTTTATTTAGTGATAGGCCTGCAACGATTCGCTCTCTAGTCTGTTTAGGTGAGGTCGTCATCGCTCATCAAGACGATGGGCG
>CAYZOK010000025.1:0-11798 GCA_964480335.1 uncultured Candidatus Bathyarchaeia archaeon
GGAACAGCCGGATTCGGACTCAACGCCATAAGATCGAATGTATTGGCAAGATGCTCTAGCGTCATTATATCGAGAGTTTCGTTGTACAGCAGATCCACCCACGACGTTCCATCGCCATGGCAGATGACGTAGAGCCAGCCCAGTCCTCCGCTCAAGCGATCGAGCACGCTCGACCTATTGTATGTAAAGTCGGTTCTGGTGAGGAACGTGACGTTCAATTGCCGGACTAGGCCTTCCCTAAGAACTTCATCTGAGATGAGTGACTCACCGTACGGGAATAGCAAGCCGAAGGGATAGCCTCCTGCGAGCGACGCCTTTCGCATCCAAGCGGGATCGGCTTCTGCAGCTATGTGCCAACCGATTATCTTGTCGACGATCGCTGCTGCTTCCCAAACGAAGTGGGCAGGGATCCTTCCTACGGCATAGTCGAGTACAAGGTCGTAGTCCGGGCTCGCATAGAAGATGTCCGTCGGAACCCAGAAGTCCCAAGGGTAGAATATGCCTGGCCAGTTGTAGTAGTAGAAGCTAGGCGGCACTTTGTCTGACGTGCCCAGCAAGAGCACGTGGGTCAAGAATGGATGGGCTGCTGTGTCCCGCAAGAAGCTGATTATCTTGAGGGCCAGACTAGAGTTGTAAACGAGTACGCCAGGAGGTGGCGGCATCGTGTAGATGCCCGGGTACCAGTAGATCGGCTCTGCCTCAGGATAAGTATCGTAGATCCAATCGACATCTACTACGGCCGTGGGTAAGCCCCTAGCCGAGTAGAAGTCAGCTAGCTTCTGAGCTGCAACTGCCAGCTCGCCCGTAGTTATGATGACGTATTCGGCTGCTGCTAACTCCGGTGAGGGTGATGCCAGCGTAGATGAGCTGGTTTCGACCAGCTCGTACGCGACCACTATCCTCGCCTCCGTCACGAATACCAGATGCTGACGAACGGGATTATACTGAAGCGGGTAGAACCATAGGAAGACGTACGTTCCATCGCGATTCCTCCCGACGTGGTATCGAGCGAGCGACCCAGGATAGTACGCGTCAGATTCGTAGACAGCAGGATCTTCTTCGGGAGGGCTTTCCATGTCCAAGAAGCGCTGGAAGTCTGGCATGAGAGGGACAGGATGGGCCGCCGGAGCTATCTTACCATAGATCATAAGCGTGCGATAGCGCACGTCGATTGCTCCTACAGCCGTAACCTGCGCGTTGCGAGGCAGCTCGATGACGAACGATTTGTAAGGCAGAAGCGGTCTGCCGGGTTCTGACGTGAGACCCGACATTCCTGCTAACCTTACACTAAGGCGTTGTTGCGAAGGTAGCAGTTGTAGATCCTCAAAGGCTGCTGAAAATGACAACTCAACTCTGGGTTCAGAGGCGTTTCCTCGAGGAGGCCAGAGATCCCTAGGTCTTCTATCGAGCGACGGGAAGCTTGCAAGGGTACTGCATAACTTGTCGCCACTGTTAGCAACAGAATGGCTAGGATCGCATATGCAGGTCTCATCGTTTGGTTGTCGTTCAGAGTATAAATGGCTGTTAGATGGCAGCTTTGCTTGGAAGGCTTAATACCCCCCTTGAGAACCTCCAATTGGTCCTCAAGTGGCCGAGCTCTGTCCAGTTTGCAGCCTGCCCAAAGACCTGTGCGTCTGCGGAGAGATCAGTAGGGAGCAGCAAAGGATCAAAATCCGGGTCGAAACTCGGAAGTGGGGGCGCGAGATGACGATCATCGAGGGGATAGCCGCTAAGAAATCCGAGCTAGGTGAGCTCGCTGCAAAGCTTAAGGCTTCGTGCGCTTGCGGAGGAACCGTCAAGAACGACGCTGTCATGCTGCAAGGGGACCATCGCCAGAGGGCGAAGGAGATCCTCTGCAGGCTCGGATTTCCCGAAGAAAACATAGAAGTCCAGTAGTTTCAGAGCCGAAGCAAAAGCTCGAGGCGATTTCCCTAGAGTAGCCCCGGGGAGATTCGAACTCCCGTCCCCGGCTCCAAAGGCCGGGATGCTTCCTGGCTGCACCACGGGGCTCCGCTTGTAAATAACCCAGCTGATGCACCTAAACCTCTTCCGACTAGCGCGCGATACCTTTCGAAAGATATTCTCGTATCGAATCCGAGCTGCATCCCCTCGAAACTTAGGCGCTGGTGGGTCGCAGTACAGCGGGTAGCCAGAAGAACCTCACATCGTAAGGTACGCCGCTCTCTTCTAAGAGCTTCACCGCCTCCCTCAAGCTCTTCGATGGAATGACGAAGCACCCACGGCCAAGCCTGAAGCCGCCGAGCGTTGCTATCTTCCCAGCGTACGTGTACTTGCCGCTCCTCCTGCCATAGAGCTTCTGCAGCAACTTCACCTTTCCTCCAGCGCTCAAGCCACGAAGGTCGTACGCCACAAGCGCGTAGGGTTCGAATTTCGCGTAGTAGGCGAGGTCGATAGGGCGCCTGCTATAGAGAACCTCGCCGTCCTTCAAGGCAGAGGGAAGGAGGTGCGATGAAGGAAGCTCCTCGAGAGCGAGCGGTATCGCTTGAACGAAAAGTTCCGACTTAGACGTGACCTTGGGTATGGATGTCCAATTGCGGTCAAGTGCTTCCTTGCTTTCGAACAATACGAGGAGGTCGACATCGCTGCCCTCGTCGTAATCGCCCCTTGCATAGCTGCCGAACAGTACGACCGCTACAACGCCTTCGATCTTTCCGATCGACTTAGCTAGTTGTTCGATCTCCTTCCGGCTATATCCTCCCAAGGCAGATGCCTCTCAGCACTTCAAGAGCTCTATCTAGGGCGCGCAAGGCTACTCTTGCCTTCTCGCCATCAGAGCCGCCGTAGCCGAGCGTAGCATAGACGCTCCAAAGGATGTCCCAGTTCTTCGTCAACTCGGGAAAGTTCGACGATAGCCACTTGCGCCTCCTGCTGTGTGCTGTTAAAGGCTCCTCGTGGAAGTGTAATTCCTCCCTTGCTGCGCAAGCTTCGACAGCCTGCTCTAGCGACTTTACTGCGAGGAGGCCGACGTTAGAGTACCTGCCAGCCCTTAACTCGCTCTCAGCGCCGTCTCTATTCTCGACCGCGAGCTTCCAATGATGTTCAGGTGAACCCACGCAGTTGTTAACTATTAACAGAAGTATAAGCTTAGCACGATCCGCCCTCCTGACGATGCTCTCGGACGTTCGAATTCTTCGCGCACCTCAAGCATACGACGTATTTCATGCAGCTTCGCGCGGTACAACCTTCTCGACGGCACGAGCTACAGCTCATCCATGAAGCATCGGAAGAGGTGCGTCTGCGCTAGGGCTGATAGCTCGGGCATAGGTCGCTCAGGAAGCACAAGTGACAGTCTGGCATTCTCGCTTTGCAGATTTCCCGACCGAATCTTATCATGTTCAGATGCAGAGATTTGAGATCACGCGGTGAGTCCAGAAGTCGCTCGTAGACGCTGCTTATCCCCTCGTAGGATCGGCAAGGAGTAAGGCCTAAGCGCTTCGTTATCCGCTTGATGTGGGTGTCTACGGGGAATCTAGGTTTGTTCGCGTAGAACAGGAGCAATATGTCGGCCGTCTTCTCGCCGATCCCCGGCAGTGCGAGAAGAGCTTTCCTAGCCTCTTCGACAGGCAATGAAAGAGCGCTCTCGAGTTCATCTGCAGCCCCGGCGACCTCCTTCAGCTTCTCAGCTTTACGCCTATAGAGACCAGCGACGCGTATGCAACGCGCTATGTCAGCTACGTCGGCTCGGGCCAAGCTGCCGAAATCAGGATGTCTAGCAACCAGGTTCCGGTAGGCTCTCTCGACCAGATTTCCGCTGGTCTGTTGGCTCAGGATCGTTCGGACTACGAGGCCGTAAAGGCCCCACTCGCTTACAGGCAAGTCCGCTATGCCATATCTCGCCTCTAGCCTTTCGACGATCTCGGCAACCTTATCGGCGAGCGATGGCATTAACGGCTCTCTGCAAGGTAAGCTCCAACTCTCTCCTCCACGCGGGGAATGCTTTCGGGCTATTCGGGTATTTGAGATAGTGATGCCTGAGAATGTCCATAAAGCGAGCCGTCGATGAGAGCCTTCGAAGCAGCCCAAGCTTTCTCAGACCCCACGCCAGCTTCCTCAGCTTGGTTACAAAGCTCATCTCGACGCGCCCCTCTGAGCTAGCTTGTAGCACCTCCTGCTCATCCAGGAGCCGTTTTCGCATTCCGAAGTTCAGCTCGTCGTTGCTTAGTGACTGAAGAAATCTGCGAAAGATTTCCAGCGCTGCTTGCTTGGCCCCATAACGCCTTGCGTAATCCTTCGGATATCTCCATAAAGCAGATTGTGAAGTGTTTTCTAGCTCTAGGGCCTCGACGGCAACTTCTCCAGCCAGCTTCCCGCTCAGCATGGACGGGCCGATTCCGCCTCCGTGCAACGGACTCGTCGTGAAGGCAGCATCCCCTACGACTGCATAGCCGTTCGCTACCAAAGGCTCTAGGGGTCTTCTTACAGGGACGATCCAACCGCCGCTCTCGACGGGATCCGAATCTCGGACGGGATCCAAGTTAACTAAGCCTTCGTAGAATAGCGCGCGGGGATTGTAGTCGTAGGAAGTTCCTAGTCCAACGTTAAGCTCCCTCATGCCATGGGGGAAGATCCACGAGTATCCGCGAGGCGAGATCTCCTGATTTAAGACGACTAGGCAGGCCGAGATCTCGCAGGGAGATTTCAGCCTCCGGATCTCGCGGTAGCAAACTATGGCGTCGTCTGGCTTCATCGGCTCGAAGCCGAGGATCGTAGGGGGCTTGAGGATCGATAATGCGCCAGCTGCGTTGATCGTGATCGCAGCTTCGATCTCGGTGAGCTTGCCCTGAGCTCGAGCTCGCACTCCGCAAACGAACTTATTTTTGATCAGATGGTCGAAAGCTAAGGCCTTATCCAGAAGATGGGCGCCGAAGTCTAGGGCTCGGCGAAGAAGACGCTGCCCGAACTCCTTCCTGCGTAGGATAAAAGCCTGACCGCCTATCTTGAAACGCACGGTGCCGTCAGGCGAGACTATTTCTAGGCTCTCGACCACTTGAGCCAGCTCTTCGCCGGATGGATATCCAAGCTTGAGCTTATCGAACCAAGCTTTGCTGACAGCATCTCCGCAGACTTTCTCGCCTATCCGATCAGCAGGTTTCAGATCAAGCAGGCAGGCATCGAAACCAGCTCGAGCGATGGTTTCGGCAGCCAAGCATCCAGCTACCCCAGCGCCTACAATCACAGCGTCGAACCTCACAAGCCTGCTTCGCGGGTTAGAATTTTAAGGCAATCTGTAAAGTGCAGACGTAACATGCAGAGCGCCGGCAACTACATTCCTAGGCGCTTTTTCGTGGCGAGGGGGAGGGGGCTTAGCCGGGTATCGCCCATCTCAGCGTTCGACATGGCGCTGAATAGAGCGGGAATCGGCCAGTGCAACCTCGTCGAGGTCTCCTCCATCCTGCCTCCAAATGCCATCAGAGTTGACAATGAGAACGTCCCCGCGGGAGCGATCACGTTCTGCGTCCTGTCGCACAGCGAAGGGAGGGGTGGCGAGGTGGTCGGAGCGGGCATCGGCTGGGCGTTCGGGCAAACAGAAGAGGGCGCGCGTTACGGAATAGTGACCGAGGTGCACGGAAATCTCGGCGAGGATGCTATCAAGCGAGAGCTGGAGAAGCAGCTAAGGGAAATGGCAGAAGCGAGGGGGATGAAGATCGATCCTCCCTCCTTCGAAATCGAGTGCATGAAAGTTAGCAAGGGCTTCTACGGCAGCGTCGTAGTCGCACTCGTCCACCTGTTTTAATCGTATCATTATTCTTTCAGCAACGGAGCGCTGTGGAGATTTGCCCCGCCATACTGCTCAAGACTACGTTTGAACAACTCAGAAGATCTGGAGCGACATTACGAGAAGTGCAGAGCTATCCCTCCATACTACGCACGATCTAGCAAAGTGGGGCGCGCTTAACCGTATAGAGACATGCCCTCGACCGCTGGTAGATATAGTATCCGTGCGAATCGATCGCCAGTATCGCGCTCCACCACGGCTTCGAACTCGTAAACCGGGAATATGTAGTCTGACACCTCGACGAAGGGTCTCACCCAGTAGGCGACGCGCACTCCATTCACGAATATCTTGGCTGGGTGCGTTCTAAGCCCGTGCTCATGCTTCAGCCTCTCGAGCACATCCTCGATCGGTAGCAGGCCGACCACCCTGTCAGGCTCGACCTCCTTCCACAATCCAAAGAAGGCGATTATTCTGCCGCTGTCACCAATTGAGACTACTATGCGGGCCCGGCCTCCACGGATTGGTATGTCTTGATACTCCATCACGTAGCGAACATCTAGATAGTTGACCCACGTTACGCCCTCGGCAGGGATGCTCCTAACCGCGCCTTGGGTGACGCCTATGAACTCTATCTCAATTGATTCGTGGCTTGGAAATAGCCCGCGCTCCATCATCTTCTTCATGAGTTCATCTGCGATTGAGGTGGCTTCATCTGGTGATGGAAGCTTAGGCGGGCTGTAGTAGCCGAGCCACTCAGGCGTCGTGAACTCTATGGCTCCTGTCGGACATACGACTACGAGAGCAGCGTCCTTGAGAGTGCTCGAGTTGCGGATCTTCCAAGCAATGCCCTCAGGCCAAGGTCCTAATTCGATGCGCAGGTTACCCGTCAGTCCGAAGAGATCTCTTGCTATTGCTAGAGCCTCTTCCTTCGTATAGTTGCGACCTACGATCTTTAGGAGGTTAAGTTCGGTAGGCAGGTCGGGTATCGTGCAGTTTATCACCACCTCCACTTCGCCCGCCCTGAACAGCGAGACTGCACTGGAACGCGGACGGTCGAATGGGTATAACGTGGATACTGACGCTAGGCATGCTAGGACGACTATTGCTATAGCAGCTTTCGCTCTCATCCGCATGGCCACTTGTCGTAGACCCTATGAACTACGTAAGTTGGCCACAGGCTGGTCCAGTAGCTGGGATCCTCTTCCATTCCAGTACCGTAACCAGGGAGGTACTCATAGCCGTAGTCGACGACGTAGAAGCCGAATTCGACATCGTAAATCGCCGAGCGGTATATCGCTGCATAGACAAGCGGATCGCCTATAGCATCTCTCGTAGCGCGATTCCAAGCGTCTATGAAGGGAAGAGGGCCTCCGTCGGTAAGGTAGTACGCGAGTAGCCTTCCTAGATTGGGGACGTCGGGCATATCCGTGTGAAATCCCAGCATTCCGTGTAGGTCGTCAAACACTTCACCCCACCGCAGAGCTACACCGTAGTGGTAGAGCACGGAGCATGCAGAGATCACTATCCACTCGAGGTCTTCGTCCCCCCACTTAGCCTCGCTATAGTGTAGCCTGAACTCATACACCCCGCCTCCATCTAAATTTGTACCGAACCAAAACGCATCGTTGGTGCCATGGCCAGCAAAGTAGACGAAGTCAGCAGCATCAGCCCAGAGGTAGTCTCTACCTCCTACAGCAGGCAATTCGAAATCAGACTCCCATGCTAACTCGTCGCCAAACTCAAACAAGGGTGTGAAACCTTCTCCGACGAGAACGCTATAAAAGCCATACGCATCTTCATCGGCGAAATCGAGGTCATCAAGCAGGTAGCCAGCTGCACGTGCCTGCGAGTAGTCGCAGACCCACTTTGCGCCGACTTCACGATCGTCAGCGTCGTCTGCGCCAGCATACACGTTGGCCATGGATGCTACAAGCAATAGGGCGACTGTAGCGAATATTGCAGTTCATCCTCCAACTGAAGCTATATGCTTATTCATAAGTCCAACCCGCATCCCGTTGTACTATCGCGGCAAGCGCTAGCGATCAACCGTCCAGCATCTTCTCGCTGCACGGCTACAAGCCAAGGCACGAGTGCTTTTGACTTAGTTAAGCGCTTTGCGCAAGGCTAGATCTTGCCTGATCGGTTCCTAGGAGGTTTAAGGAAGGTGCTCGGCTAATGCGTGAGAGGTGAATAAGAACGTGTTCTAGCTTCATCAACCTTGTCGTCATTGAGCTATCGTAAATGGCCATAGCACGTTCATTAGGGAAACTTTGAAGCCAAAGACGCCTTAAAATGGGTTCGAACTCGAATGGGTAGCGTAAGTTTCCTTGAACTTGCAAGGCTCTGTGAGGAGCTCGAAGGCATCGCGAGCAAGCGTAGGATGGTCGAACTCGTTTCCGGATTCCTTCGCAACTTGAAGGAAGACGAGTTGGCGCCTGCTGTCAGGATGATCATAGGAAGGCCGCTCGACGAGCAAGATCCCAAGGAGCTCGGCCTTAGCTTCGCTTCGATAGTAGACGTAGTCTCGGACCTAACGGGAGTCTCCCCCGGCAAGTTCAGCGAGTTCTACCAAGCGACGGGGGACGTGGGAGAGTCCGTCAAGCTAGCGTTTCAGCAAGCTCGGCAGATCGCGATGCAGAAAACGCTGCTCGAGGTCCCGCTTACGATCCTCGAAGTGCAATGTGCACTCGATGCGATAGCTTCGGCTACCGGACCGAGGAGTAGAATTAGAAAGGAGTCCGTTCTTAGATCGCTTTTCAGCAGGAGTAGCCCAATCGAGGCTAAGTGCTTGGTCAAGGTGATCGGAAGCGAGATGCGACATGGCTTCAGCGAGGGGCTGATGGAAGAGGCTATAGCACGCGCGTTCGGCGCTCAGCTCGAACTCGTCCGCAAAGCGAACATGCTAGCTGGAAGTCTAGGTTTCGTAGCTCAAATCGCCAAGAAGGAGGGAGCTCGAGGCCTCGCTTCGGTCACGATTAGCGTCTTTAGGCCAGTCAAGCCCATGCTGGCTGAGGCAGCGGAAAACGTCCGCGAGGCTTTGCGCGAGCACGGTGGCGAGACATGTTTCGAGTACAAGCTCGATGGAGCTCGGATCCAGATTCATAAGCGCGGAACCGAGGTTCGCATATTCAGCAGAAGACTTAGCGACGTTACTAGATCTCTCCCCGATGTCGTCGAAGTTGTTAGAAGAGAGCTTAGGGCGCTCGAAGCGGTAGTCGAGGGCGAAGTTGTAGCCTTAAGCACAGACGGCAAGCCTAAGCCCTTCCAGCATCTGATGCGCAGGTTTAGGCGCATACAAGATGTCGAAGCTTTGATCCACAAGATACCAGTTAGGCTCTACTTGTTCGACGCGCTCTACGTCAATGGCGAGATCCTAATCGACAAGTCTTACGTTGAGAGGCGCAAGCTTCTGAAGCAAATAGCTGGCTCCATTCCGCTGACAAAGTCGCTCATCACTCGAAGCGTCGAAGAGGCAGAACCTATGCTCCAGGATGCTCTCGCCGAAGGACACGAAGGTCTCATCGCAAAACAGCTTAATTCTCCCTACGTGCCAAGCATGCGCGGAAAGCGCTGGCTGAAGATCAAACCAGTGCTCGATACGTTGGACTTGGCGATAGTAGCCGCTGACTACGGCCACGGATATAGACATGCGTGGCTGAGCGACTACTACCTAGCGGCCCGTAATCCCGGGACTGGCGAGTTCGAAGTGATCGGCAAGTGCTACACTGGCCTAACCGACAAGGAGATCGAAGAGATGACCCAACGCCTCCTCAACCTGAAGATCGGCCAGCGAGGGAGGACGGTATTCGTGGAGCCCAAAGTGGTAGTTGAGGTGGCGTTTGCCGAAGTCCAGAAGAGCCCGCATTACGACAGCGGGTACGCTCTGCGCTTCGCTAGGATTGTACGCATACGAGATGACAAGCCGCCGACCGAGGCGGATACGATCCAACGCGTACGCGAGATTTACGAGAGGCAGTTTCTGGCGAAGGGGAAGTAAAAATTGTCGTTACCTCGGTATGTGTCGCTCCTGAAGAACGTCCGAACGCTCGTTTATGTAGATCCCGAAGCCGATCTTCCGAAGAAGGAGCTCGAATGGGTTCGCAAGAAGCATCGATATCGAAGCGTGGGAGTAGCCAAGACCTTGCTCGATAGCTTGCCTGAGGACTGGCAAGAGGATTACTTCTCGAAGAAGCCCTTCGTCGAGCTCAGCGCCCCTCTTCCCGAGGTCGGGGAGCTACCCGTCAGGCTGCGCGAATTTAGCTCTGAACTTCCGCTCCACGCGTTCCAAAGTTTAATACTGGCTTCGAGCTACGTCGCTCCTGTCCTCGTGTTGGGCACAGCTTCATTCAGGAGGCTAGAGCCAGTAGCGACTTGGACCATGACTTCCACGGCTGAACTGCCGGACATCGAAATTCGACGGAATCTGCGTATAGTCGGCTACGCCATTTTGGACTTCCATGAAGAGATGACTAGCAGCGCGTACGAAGCGCTGAAAGATAGCGCCGTGAACGTACTCGCTGGCCGTAATGTCGAGAGAAGCTTGAAGAAGTTGGACAAGCTCCTCGAAAAGCGCAAGAAGAAGTGCGAGCGAGACGGCGAGCATAGGTTCTGGAGGCTTCGCCAACGAGGTGAAGTTGCCGAGCGAGCTGTCGTAGCCTATCTCGATTTGGTGCCGTTGATGGCGGAAGCGATCAAAACTCCGGAAAAGCCGGGCGCAAGGGCGGTTGTCGAGCTCCTCGCAAAAGCGACCAAAGACTTCACAGTTGCGTTGGCTCCGGTCGTCGGCTTCATCTTCCAGCTCGCTTGACCAAAAAGCTTCGCGTAGACGAGCCTCTATGCATCGGCTGTAGGATATGCGAGGTCGTATGCTCGGTCAAGAGGTTCGGAGTAGTCAATCCGAGCAAGTCGGCGATCCGCGTAATCCGCAGGTCGCTCGGTTTTTCGGTGAAAGTCTGCGTTCAATGCGAGGACGCTCCTTGTGTTGATGCATGTCCCAGCGGCGCATTGAAGATCGATAAGGGCTGGATCGAAGTCGACTATGGGGCGTGCACGCTTTGTCTGAGCTGCGTTGAGGCCTGCCCCTTAGGCGCTATATTCCGCCATCCTGACGTGAAGCACGTGATTATCTGCAACGCATGCCAGGGAAGGTTCGAATGCATCCCGCGTTGTCCGACTAAGGCCATCATCTGGCAAGAGTCGTGATAAGAGGGGGGTACCTGAAACGAATTCTGTCCATCGACCTGACGAAAGGAGCTACCGCTGTGCGCGAAGTGGCTGACGGGTTCGCTCTGACCTATATCGGCGGCCGAGGCTGGGGAGCGAAAATAGTGTTCGACGAAGTTCCGCCTGATGCTGATCCCCTCGCACCTGATAACGTGTTGGTGATAGCCTCAGGTCCCCTGACTGGTACTCTGACCGTTAGCTGTGGAAAGCTCAGCCTGGTCGGCATAAGCCCTCTGACAAGACTCTATGGTGACAGCAGCATCGGCGGATCCTTTGGACCAACTCTGAAGCAAGCTGGATTCGATGCCATCGTGTTGAGGGGCCGAGCAACCAAGCCTATCTATATCGTAATAGACGATGGCGAGGTCGAGCTTAGAGCTGCAGATCATCTCTGGGGGTTAGGGTGTCTTGATGCTGAAGAAGCGATCTTGGAGGATCTTGGAGCCGAGTTCTCCGTTCTTACGATAGGTCCAGCTGGCGAGAATCTGGTCAAGTTCGCTTGCGTCTCAAGCGATTTAGGAAGACAGGCCGGCAGGACTGGTATGGGAGCGATCCTCGGCTCTAAGCAGGTCAAAGCTATAGCGGCTCGAGGGAGCCACGACATACCCATAGCTGATGCGGAGTCGATGATGAAACTGCTCGACGAAGTACTTGAGCGGCTACTGAGCCACGGTATGCTGAAGCCGCTTCGCAAGCAGGGGACTATGATGATTGTCGAGTGGTCGCAGAAGAACGAGTGCTTGCCGACGCGTAACTTCCGAAGTTCGATCTTTGAGCAATTTGAAGGAATTTCGGGCAAGGCTTTCGAAAGTTGGAAGGTAGCCGACAGGGCGTGCTT
>CAYZOK010000026.1:0-11768 GCA_964480335.1 uncultured Candidatus Bathyarchaeia archaeon
AACGGGGGAGTTGAAAGTTGTGTTAGCCTATTCAGGAGGACTCGACACATCCGTTGCAATTAAAGTTCTTCAAGATCGGGGGTACGATGTCGTCACGTTGGCAGTTGACGTTGGGCAACGAAACGACTTGAAGTCGATCGGTGAAAGGGCTCGAGCGCTCGACGTAGCAGCCCATCACTACGTAGATGCCCGGCAGGAGTTCGCCGAAGGCTACGTGTTCAGGGCGATTAAAGCAAACGCTTTGTACCAAGGTAAGTATCCGCTGAGCAGCGCGTTATCGAGACCGCTGATAGCATCAAAGCTCATCGAGGTTGCAAGAAAGGAAGGAGCTGAGGCAGTTGCCCACGGCTGTACGGGAAAGGGGAACGACCAGATCAGATTCGAAGTCACGATTCGCGCTCTGGCGCCAGATCTTGAGGTGATAGCCCCAATCCGCGACCGGAGATGGACTCGCGACAAAGCGCTCGAGTACGCTAAGAAGTATGGCGTTCCGATTCCTGAGAAGGCAAAGTACAGCGTAGATGAGAACCTCTGGGGGCGCTCAGTCGAGTGCGGGCCATTGGAGTATCCCGAACAAGAGCCGCCGCCAGATGCATTTGAGTGGACAGTTGATCCTGAGAGAGCGCCCGACAGGGCAGAGTACGTTACGATGTCTTTCGAGAAAGGGGTGCCCGTAGCCATCGGCAGCGAGCGGCTGAGCGGCATCGAGTTGATTTCAATGCTCAATGAAAATGCTGGCAGACACGGAATTGGACGGATAGACCACGTGGAAGATCGAATAATTGGCTTCAAGTCGAGGGAGGTCTACGAATGCCCAGCCGCACTTTGCCTTCTGGAAGCCCACCGAGATTTAGAGAAGCTTGTGCTGACCAGGCACGAGCTCGAGTTCAAGAGATTCGTTGACGAGAAATGGGCTGAGCTGGTTTATGTCGGCTTATGGGTAGATCCGCTTCGTGATGCTCTCGAAGCTTTTATCGACGAGACTCAGGAGAAGGTCGAAGGCGAAGTCAAGCTGAAGCTGTATAAGGGTAGCATCTCAGTGGTCAGCAGGCGATCTCCCCGATCGCTCTACGATCTCGGCTTGGCTAGGTACGATGAGCTATCTACCTTCGACGAGTCTTTGTCGAAAGGCTTCGTCGGCTTATGGGGCCTCCCAAGCACGCTGGCCAGACGTAAGCAAGGATGAGCCGACTTCCCGACATCTTACGGGGGGAGAGGTTGAAGGCTCCACCCGATGCAGTAGCTAGATTCACGTCCTCTGTGGATTCGGATCGGCTAATCCTGAAGCCGGTTGTCGACATAAACCGAGCTCATGTCGTCATGCTTGTCGAGCAAGGCATTTTGACAGCTGCAGAGGGATCGGCTCTCTTGAGAGCTTTAGCGAAGATCCCCCCGGATATGGAGCTCGATCCGAAGCTCGAAGATGTGCACATGAACGTCGAAGCCCGAGTCGTTCGAGAGATTGGAGAAGACATTGGAGGAAAGCTGCACATGGCCAAGAGTCGCAACGATCAAGTTTCGGCAGCCCTTCGCATGAAGCTCCGAAGTTGGCTCCTCGAAGTAGCCTCCGGGTTGCTGGATCTCGAGGAAGTTTTGCTGGATTTGGCGGAGCGACATGTCGGCTGGCTGATGCCAGGCTATTCCCACCTGCAGCATGCTCAACCGACTACGCTGGCCAGCTATTTCCTGAGCTACTTTGATGCGTTATTACGGGGGATCGAACGGCTTAAGGAATGCTACGGGCGCGTCAACAAGAGCCCTATGGGAGCTTGCGCCCTCGCGACTACCAGCTTTCCAATAAATCGCGATCGGGTAGGTGAGCTCTTAGGGTTCGAAGGGCTCGTCGAAAGCTCGATCGACGCCGTCAGCTCTCGGGATTTTGCCATCGAAGCCATGTCGGTCTTAGCGCTAATCATGAGCGATCTATCTCGAGTTGCAGAGGAGTTAGTCTTGTGGAGTTCAGCAGAGTTCGGATTCGTTCGGCTAGCTAACGAATACGTTTCGACTAGCAGCATAATGCCTCAGAAGCGGAATCCAGTCGTTCCCGAGGTCGTTAGGGCTAGATCTACGCACGTCTTCGGCAACCTGTTCGCCGCTCTTTCAACAGTTCGCAGCTTGTCGTCGGGCTACAGCTTGGATCTGCAGGAGCTGAATGCGCGCCTCTGGGAATGCTGCGAGATAACGTCGAGCTGCGTAGAGATGATGCGCAGAACTCTCGAAACTGCCGAATTCGATCGCGATAGGCTTAGCCAGCTAGTTTCGAAGGATTTCTCGACAGCTACGGACCTGGTAGATGCCCTCGTCCGCAAGCTTAGCATTCCATTCCGACAGGCTTATCATATCGTAGGGGTTGCTGTCGAGAAGCTCAGAGCTGAAGGTAAGTCGCTCGAAGACCTCACGCCTGAACTCTTGAAGGCTGTTGCGAGAAGGTTCGGCCTAGAAATCGAGATCGATCAGGCTGACATAGCGGCAGCCACTTGTCCAGAGGAGAGTGTGAAGTTGAAGGTCGTCAAGGGAGGACCTGCTCCTAAGGAGGTTGAGAGAATGATTGCAGAGCGGCATGCCATCCTAGAAAACCATCGCGTGTGGGTTAAAGACAAAGTAGATGCCCTACGGAGAGCTGAAGAGGAGCTGGCGAAGGCTGAGGCTAAGATCCACGAGCTAGCCGAAGCGAAAGTTTAAAGCCAAGAAAGCCCGACGTGACGAAAGGGCTTCGTGCCAAGTTACGGCGGGAAGAAAGCCGTTCTCGTTCTAGAAGATAAGACCCTCGTTACCGGCATAGGGTTTGGCGCTGTCAGGAAGGTAACAGGAGAAGTCGTTTTCAATACAGGAATGGTTGGCTATCCTGAAGCGATAACGGATCCATCCTACAACGGACAAATCTTAATGCAGACGTACCCGCTCATCGGCAACTACGGGGTGAATCCTGACCAGTTTGAGTCTGACGGTCCTAAAATACGCGGATATATCGTGCACGAGCTTTGCCGGGAGCCGAGCCATCGAGCATCTAATGTCACGCTGGATGAGTGGTTAGAGTCCGAAGGGATTCCAGGCATAGAGCAGGTCGATACTAGAATGCTGACGAAGAAGATCAGGGTGTACGGAGTCATGCTAGGGATCCTCCAAGTATACGAAGACGACATGGAGGCAGACCTTGAGAAGCTTCTCGAAGAAGCTGAGCGCATTCCCGACCCTAACAAAACCGACCTAGTGGCCGAAGTTGCTACTAAAGTGCCGATTGAGATGAGTGTCGGAGGAAAATTGCATGCAGTCCTCGTCGACTGCGGAGTCAAGCGAAGCATAATCGATAGCCTTGTCAAGCGGAAGATCAACTTGACGATAGTGCCGCCAAGCATGAGCCCTGACAGGATTCTCGACTACCAGCCCGATGGAATTTTATTGTCGAATGGGCCAGGCGATCCAAAGATGGTTCCCTACCTGGTCGAGAGCGTTCAAAAGCTCGTCGAATACGACATCCCTATCATGGGGATCTGCCTGGGGAATCAGGTCCTAGCCTTGGCGCTCGGAGGAGATACGTACAAGCTGAAGTTCGGGCATCGAGGGCAAAACCATCCTTGCATCGAGCTCGAAACCGGCCGCTGTCTCATAACGAGCCAGAACCACGGCTACGCGGTTAGAGCAGAGTCTCTGAAGGAAACCGGCCTCGAGGTAACGCACATCAACGCAAACGACAAGACGGTTGAAGGGATAGCGCACAAAAAGAAGCCGATCTTCGCGGTTCAGTTCCATCCAGAAGCTGCGCCCGGCCCTGAGGACACGTGTCACCTGTTTGACAAGTTCGTAAAGTTGATGCAGGAGCGATGCCGCGCCTAGAGGGAATCGATAGCGTTCTGATAATCGGAAGCGGAGGGATTAGGATAGCCCAAGCAGCCGAGTTTGACTACAGCGGGTCGCAGGCTCTGAAGGCCCTGCGCGAAGAAGGCATTCGGTCGATCTTGGTGAATCCAAACGTCGCGACAATTCAGACGAGCTTGAAGCTCGCAGACAAGGTGTACCTAGAGCCCACAACCCCTGAGACGGTAGCGGAAGTGATCAGGCGCGAGAAGCCCGACGGAATCCTGCTCGGATTCGGAGGGCAAACGGCGCTCAATGTAGGAGTTCAGCTTGCGAAGATGGGGGTTCTTGAGGAGGAAGGCGTGAGGGTACTTGGCTCTTCTATCAAGACGATCGAAATGGGCGAAAACCGTGGCCTGTTTAAGGAAGCGCTGAGAAGAGCCGGGGTTCCCACTCCGGTAAGCGACACAGCCTACTCGGTTGAAGAAGCACTAGGAATAGCGAAAGACCTTGGCTATCCTGTCGTTATCCGAGTTGCCTACACACTTGGCGGAGGCGGATCTGGCATAGCCTACAACCCGGATGAGCTTAAGGAGATCGTAAGCAGAGCGCTTCCCCTCAGCTTAGAGCATCAAGTGTTGATTGAGCAGTACTTGGAGCATTGGAAGGAGATAGAATTTGAAGTGATGAGAGATCGCGCTGATAATACGAAAATAACCTGTGCCATGGAGAACTTCGATCCGTTGGGAATCCATACTGGCGAAAGCATCGTCGTCACTCCTACTCAAACGCTTACGAACTCGGAATACCAGATGTTGAGAAGCGCATCTATCCGCATAGTAAGGACTTTGAAGATCATAGGGGAGTGCAATATCCAATTTGGGCTTAATCCTGAGACCAGCGAGTATGTTGCAATCGAATTAAATCCGCGAATGTCAAGATCCAGCGCTCTTGCATCGAAGGCGACAGGCTATCCCTTGGCGTACATTGCGACTAAGTTATGTATTGGATACCTTCTGCCAGAGCTTTTAAACAAGGTTACAGGCAGCACGACCGCATGCTTCGAGCCCGCTCTTGACTACATCGTGGTCAAGATCCCAAGGTGGGATTTTGACAAGTTCCCTGGACCCGTTGACAGAAGAATTGGCACTCAAATGAAATCTGTCGGAGAGGTGATGGCTATTGCAAGATCATTTGAGGAAGCTCTTCAGAAGGCAATTCGCGGTCTTAGGATAGGCAAAATAGGCCTTGTAGGGAACGAAGACGATGATGATTTCGAGCCTCTAGATCAGCTGCGCAAAGAACTTCGTTATCCAACTGATAAGCGCATATTCAAAATAGCAAAGGCAATCAAACAGGGATTGTCGATCGAGGAAATCGCTAAGCTTACGGGGATTGATCCATGGTTTCTCTATAAGATCAAACGCATAACCGACATGGAGGAAACACTTCGCAATCTTTCGCTCAACGAAAGTGAAGAAATTTTAGCAAAGCATATCCAGAAAGCAAAAAGACTTGGGTTTTCCGATAAACAGATTGCAAAGTATTTGAATACTAATGAGGATGCTATTCGCTCATTTAGGAAGAAGAGGGGCATCGTCCCAGCTTTCAAGAAGATCGATACGACTGCAGCTGAATGGGCTTCTGTTACGAATTATTGCTACGCAACTTATGGCGACTCGGAAGATGATGTAGACTTCAGAACCGAGAAGAAGAAAGTCCTCATACTGGGCGCTGGTTGTTTCCAGATCGGAAGCAGCGTAGAATTTGATTATTCTACAATGAATACGGCTTGGTCATTAAAGGAGGAAGGAATAGATGAGGTAATAGTGCTGAATAATAACCCAGAAACCGTTTCGACGGATTTTGACATGTCCGATAAGCTTTACTTTGAAGAGATAACGCTTGAGCGCGTTCTCGACATCGTGGATAAGGAAAGGCCCATGGGGGTCATCGTAAGCGTCGGAGGACAGACCCCGAACAGCCTAGCTCTCCCGCTAGCCAGGCGAGGGGTTAAGTTGCTCGGAACCGCTGCTGAGAGCATAGACATAGCCGAGGATCGATCGAAGTTCAGCAGCTTGCTCGATAAGCTCGGAATCCCGCAGCCGCCGTGGAGCAGCGTAACTTCGCTTAGAGGTGCTAGGGAGTTTGCACGGAAGATAGGCTATCCGGTCATGGTGAGGCCCTCGTATGTACTGTCAGGAGCAGCCATGCGCGTTGCGCAGAGCGAGGAAGAGCTCGTCGATTACATAGTGAGAGCTACCAGAGTTTCGCCTGAGCATCCGGTCGTCGTGAGCAAGTTCATCGAAGGGGCGAGGGAGGTAGAGGTCGATGCAGTTTGCGATGGAAGGGATGTCTTAATCGGAGCCATCATAGAGCACGTCGAGCTGGCAGGAACGCATAGCGGCGATGCGACCATGGTAATCCCGCCTCAAACTCTAAGCCAAAGTGTGATCGCAACGATCGAGGATTACACCCGCAAGTTAGCGAGAGAGCTTCGCATCCAAGGACCATTCAACATCCAGTACTTGGTTAAGGGCGGAACCGTCTACGTGATCGAGCTAAACCTAAGAGCAAGCAGAAGCCTTCCGTTCACTAGCAAGGCAGCCGGAGTGCCCCTTGCTAAGATAGCTGCCAAGGCTATACTCGGCAAAACTTTGCGGGAGCTCGATTCGCTGAAGAGGACGGAAGTGTTGCACACGTCGGTGAAGGCTCCCATGTTCTCGTTCATGCGGGTCAAGGGAGCCGATCCTATTTTGGGAGTTGAGATGGTTTCGACTGGAGAAGTGGCTTGCATGGACTACGACTTTGCAGGAGCGCTTGCGAAAGCCCTTATAGCATCAGAGCTCGCGATGCCCGATCCAAGCAAGCCCGTGCTCATAACTGTCAAGAAGGAGGATAGAGGTAGGGCCGTCGATCTCTCCAAGAGGCTCCACAAGTTGGGCTACAAGATTCTAGCTACAAAGGGGACGGCCGATGCGATGCGAGAAGCCGGAATTCCTGTTGAAGAGGTCGGCAAGGTTAGCGAGGCAGAGGACATAGTCGAGCGGCTGAAGAGGCGGGAAATAGGTCTAGTCATCAACACGCCCAAGCCGACTCGCTGGGAGACGATCGACGACAGCTATGTGATTAGGAGAACTGCCGTGGAGTTCATGATTCCGGTCATAACCAGAATCGAAGCTGCAGAAGCTTTAGTTCGGGTGCTCGAAGAGGGTGCGCTCGAGCGATTGCAGGTTAGGTCGCTCAACGAGCTCATAGGACATGCTCCTCTCGGCAGGGAAGTCTGAGCATCGACGAAATAGACAGAGCCATCCTGAAGATCTTGAAGGAAGATGCACGCAAATCGTACACCGAAATAGCGAGGCTCGTCGGCCTGTCAGAAGGAGCGGTTAGGAAGCGCTTTCAAGCCCTGATCAGGTCAGGAGTTATTCGCAAGTTCACGATAAGGACAGAGCTCGGAGGAGTTAGGGCCATAACCTTAATCGCAACTGAGCCCGGCATCGAGACCTCGTCAGTATCGAAGGAGGTTGCTGGGTTAGAGGGAGTAGAGTGCGTGTACGAGATCACGGGCACGTACGACGTGGCTGCCGTGCTCTGGGCTCCCGATGTCGAGGAAGTGAATAGGTATGTAGATGCCATCAGGCGGATTCCAGGAGTTGCCAACACAAATACGATGATCGTCCTT
Organism: uncultured Candidatus Bathyarchaeia archaeon; assembly: GCA_964480335.1. Classification (GTDB taxonomy): domain Archaea; phylum Thermoproteota; class Bathyarchaeia; order CAYZOK01; family CAYZOK01; genus CAYZOK01. Next base: position 7,481 of record CAYZOK010000026.1, read on the forward strand.
CGGAGCTACGAGTAGGCTTTCCGGATCTCATCGACTATAGCCTTCGCTACCTCGGAAGTCTTCGACGAACCCCCTAGATCAGGCGTCAAATGCTTGCCCTCCATCAAGACGGCTTGAATAGCGGCTTTGATGCCCGCAGCTTCCTCGGCCAAGCCTAGATGTTTCAGCATCATGGAAGCTGCCAGGATCATGGCGCAAGGATTTGCTATCCCCTTTCCAGCTATGTCAGGAGCTGTTCCATGGGCTGTCTCGAAAACTGAGTGCCGGTCGCCTAGTGTTGCACTCGGTATCAAGCCTAAGCTTCCGACGACGCCCGCTGCTACGTCGGCAAGTATATCGCCGAATACGTTCGTGGTGAGGATTACGTCTAGCGTCTCCGGTTCGGTTATCATGCGATAGGCTGCTGCATCGGCTAGGAGCTCGTCAACTTCAATTTCCGGATATTCCTTAGCGACCTCGAAGCAAGCCTCTCTGAATAGGCCGCAAGTCTCCTTGAAAATCGTCGCCTTGTGGACGATCGTGATTTTCTTTCGGCCCTCCTCCCTGGTCCACTCGAATGCGAATCGGGCAATGCGTTCGGAAGCTGGCTTCGTTATGATGCGCATGCCGATCGCTGAATCTGCAACCCGATACTCGATTCCTCTGTACAGGTCCTCGGTCGTCTCGCGAATCAACAGGAAGTTGACGTTAGGACGAAGCGTGGGGATTCCCTCGTAGCTTTGAAACGGCCTAACGCATGCGTGCAGATCGAGTTCCTCTCGGAGCATCACCGCCACGCTTCTGAACGTGCGAGGGCCGACAGGGGTAGCTGTAGGCCCTTTCAAGCAGCTATCACACCGCCTTATCTTCTCGATCGTCTCATCGGTCAGCTGCTTGCCAGTCCTCTCCCAAAGCCTGAGTCCTGCTTCGCACATCACGAATTCCATGTCCAAGCCGAGTGCATCTAAGACAAAGATTGCTGCATCGATTACCTCGGGTCCAATCCCATCGCCGGGTATGACTGCTATGCGAAAGGTAGCCATCGAGAATTCAAAACGCTGGATTTAGGCTATAAACAAACTGTTGTTAAGATTCCTTAGTTTTAAGAGATTTTTGCTGAAGATTCAATAATAAAAGAAAGCTTATAAGATCGAATCTGAAGGAGAGACGTGCCATTCGTCAAATGTCCAGAGTGTGCATGCGAATTCGAAGCGCCTAAAGACGTAGTCACCGGCGAAATCTTGGCGTGTCCAGACTGCGGGCTAGATCTTGAGGTAACAGAAGTTGGCAAGGACGTGGTTTCCGTTAAAGTCGTCACGATTGAAGGCGAAGACTGGGGCGAATAGGCCTGCTAAGCCTAATCTACGATCGAATACGCTGGGAAGAGAAAGCCATCATCAAGGCGGCTGAGAAGAAGGAAGTCAAACTAAACCTTGTAGATGCAAAGAAGCTGCAAGTCGATCCGGTTCGCAGGGAAGCCAACTTTCCAATAGGCCAGGTCGCTCTGCAGCGGTGCATAAGCTACTTTAGAGCGCTCCACTCCGCGCTTCTGCTCGAGCACTTAGGGATCCGCGTCATAAACTCATACCACGTCATACTGGCTTGCGGAAACAGGCTCCTGACGACCATCGCTCTAGTCAAGGCAGGAATTCCGACTCCGCATACAGCAGTTGCCTTCGCTCCTGAGAGCGCTCTCGATTTGCTCGAAAAGCAAGGCTTCAAGGCTGTCCTGAAGCCGGTCGTCGGAAGCTGGGGTCGATTCGTCTCGTACGTGAGAGATCGAGAAGCTGCAGAAGCCATAATTGAGCTTCGCCAGTACATGCACCCGCTGCACCACACCTACTACGTGCAGGAGTACGTCGAGAGGCCTCCTCGCGACATCCGAGTAACGGTCGTGGGCGATCGTGCTGTTGCCTCCATCTACAGAGTCGCGCCCCCGGGCAGGTGGAAGACCACTATAGCCCGAGGCGGGAGGCCCGAGCCTTGCGAGCTTACTCCTGAGCTTGAGGAGATAAGCCTGAAAGCTGCAGAAGCCGTCGGAGGCGGAGTGCTCGGCATCGACATATTCGAAAGCCCGCGAGGCTACTTAGTCAACGAAGTAAACCATGCCGTCGAATTCGCGGCTACCGTCGAATGCACGAAGGTCGACGTTCCAGGGCTGATCGTCGAGTGCGCGTTAGAGCAGCTGAGGAAGTGAGGGTCGCGATAATAGGAGCTTCTGGCTATGCTGGAGGAGAGCTTCTACGACTTCTGACCGCTCATCCTGAAGTTGAAGTGGTCGCAGCGGTTTCGCGAAAGTACGCTGGAGAATTCGTCTACAACGTGCATCCCAATCTAAGGGGAATAGTCGACCTCAAGTTCGTCGACTTCGACGAAGAGCGGCTGAGCGAGTGCGATTTCGCATTCATGGCAGTGCCTCATGGAGTCTCCGCTACGATGACGCCTGGCTTACTCGATCGAGGCATGCGCGTAGTTGACTTGAGCGCCGATTTCAGGCTAAAGGAAGCTGGAGGCTATCTGCGTTGGTACGGTTGGAAGCACCCTTGCGCTGAGCTTCTCGAAAAAGCAGTCTACGGACTTCCGGAATTGCATCGCGCCAAGATTAGAGACGCATCTCTCGTAGCCTGCCCAGGATGCATGGCTGTCGCAGCTATCTTGGCGATGGCGCCGATCGTCAAGGAAGGTCTCGTCGAATTCGACAAGATCGTGGTGGATGCCAAAATCGGATCTACAGGCGCTGGAAGTACTCCGTCGCTAGCAACCCACCATCCGGAGCGATTCGGCGTCGTAAGGCCGTACAAGCTGGCAGGCCACAGGCACACGGCCGAGATCGAGCAAGAGCTTTCGCAGCTGGCTGGAGCGAGCATCAAGCTAGGATTCTCAGCGCATGCGGTCAACATAGTTCGAGGAATGTTGGCCACATGCCACTGCTTCTTGCGCAAGCCTATCGGGATACCAGAAGTTTGGAAGGCGTATCGCCAATTCTACCGAGAGGAGCCCTTCGTCAGGCTGGTGAGGGCTAGAAAGGGGATTTATCGGCTGCCAGATCCGAAAGTCGTAGCTGGATCGAATTTCTGCGACATAGGATTCGAGGTTGACGGGCATACCCAGAGGCTCGTCATAGTTTCGGCGATCGACAACCTGATGAAAGGCGCTGCGGGCAATGCCGTACAATGCTTCAATATAATGGCAGGGTTCGACGAGCGGCTTGGGCTGGAATTCGCAGGATTCCACCCAGTCTAGCTTGGTAGTCGTCGTAAAGATCGGAGGCGACATCCTTCGCGATCGATTGCCGAGTCACCTAACGTTTGATCTGAAGCGCTTGCACGAAAGCGAGGGAGCAATCGTCGTCCACGGAGGAGCGGACATCGTGACCGAAGTTGCCCAAAAGATGGGAAAGGAGCAGAAATTCGTCACCTCGCCAGAAGGCTTCCGAAGCCGCTATACCGACGCTGAAACGCTGGAGATTCTCATGATGGTCATGGCGGGTTCTATCAGCAAGCGCCTCGTGAGCGAGCTGGCAGAAGGGGGAGTTGCTGCGCTAGGGCTTTCAGGAGCAGACGGAAAGCTCATCCGAGCAAGGAGGAAGGAGAGGATAATCGTCGCCGACAAGGGAGGGAGGCGGCGAGTGATCGAAGGCGGATTCACTGGCAAAATAACGCACGTAAACTCCGCGCTCTTGGCACGACTGCTAAGCGATGGCCTCTTGCCAGTCATATCCCCTATCGCGTTGGGCGAGAAGTTCGAGCTGCTGAACGTGGATAGCGATCGAGCTGCTGCCTACGTTGCAGGTGCTGTAAAAGCTCGGTCGATAGTCTTCTTGACGGACGTTCGAGGAGTTCTAGTCGAAGGATCTGTGAAGCAGAAGCTGACCGTCGAAGAGGCTGAACAACTGTTGCCGAGCTTGAGCGGAGGGATGAAGATGAAGGTCTTCGCAGCACTCGAAGCGCTGAGGATGGGAGTTGCCGAAGCCGTCATCGCGTCAGCATTCGAAGAACGATGCTTGACGAAGGCTTTGCAGCATACCATCGGCACGTGGATTCATGGCTGAACGCGCAATCGCGATCGAGAACGAGTACCTAGCCCGAGTGTACTGGAAGCGACCCGTAATCCTCGTGCGAGGCAGAGGAGCCTTGGTCTGGGATAACGAAGGACGCTGTTACGTCGACTGCATGGCAGGATACGGCGTCGCCGTAGTCGGCCATTGCCATCCGAAGGTCGTCGAAGCCATCAAAGAGCAAGTCGAAAAGCTGAGCGTATGCCACGGCTCCTTCTACACAGAGGCCAGAGCGGCATTCGTCGAAAGGCT
>CAYZOK010000027.1:0-10298 GCA_964480335.1 uncultured Candidatus Bathyarchaeia archaeon
GAGCGCGCGGGCCAAACGGAGAGGAGTGCCTTGCGCGCTGGCTTGGGATGAGCAGAATCCCGTTCCCGCCGCCCAGAGCTATCCCGCTACCTGCGCCTGCCGAGATGAAGAAGCAAAGCGATGAGTAAGACGAGCCGAGGGTTCCCGCGAATCCAGCTGAGGCAGGCTCAAGGGGCAGGAGAGGCTGAACGGCGGGGGCGAGGACGGGAACACAAAACGAATATCTCGGCGCTGCTAGGCCTGACAGCTTTAGGCCTGACGAATCTAACCCTCGAAAACTTCTGCTTCAGCTCTCCGATGAGCTGGTCGAGCTCTTCGCCTTGGAAGACCTTAGTGAAGAAGGTTCCACGTGGCTGCAAGACGGACTCGGCAATCTTCAATGCTGCCCGAACTAGCCTAACTTGCCGAGCATGGTCTAGCTCCCACACCCCCGACAAGTCCGGTGCGGCGTCGCAAATTACCACGTCGGCTTTCCTCGGCAACTCGCGTTCGATTTCAAATGGAAGGGTAGGATCGAACAGATCGCCTACCACACTCTTAACGTTGGGAAATCCCAAGGGCTCTATCGGCTTAAGATCGACTCCAAGCACAAAGCCAGAATCCCCGACAGCGTCTCTAGCAACCTGCATCCAACCGCCTGGAGCCGCGCCCAGGTCGACCACGACATCGCCTCTTCTAATGAACTTAAACCGAGCATTGGCTTCAAGCAGCTTGAATGCAGCTCTGCTTCGATATCCCTTGCGCTTGGCCATCTTAACGTAGTAATCGCGCTTTCGCGCTTCGATCCAGCGTCTGGACATCCTACTTCCCTTCCTCGCGTCTAGCTAGCGTTGTAAGCCAGGCGGTAAGCCGATCGCAAGTTTCAGGAGCAAGACCTTCGTGGGAGCCGCATATGTCGATGAGTGAACAGGCCGTGCATGGACAATCTATGATCGAGTCCATCATAACGGGCTCCTTAGCAGCATATATCCGGTAGGTCCAGCGCCCGTCGACCAGCTCTCGCTCGCGCCTGATCAGTCCCCTATGCTCCAGACGGGCCACAATTCGGGAAACCTCGCGGTCGCTACACTTGAGCGTCTTCCAAACATCTCTTTGGAGAATCCCTTCTTCCCCTGACTCGACGATTAGCTTGAAGGCGATAGATTCTCGATTCTCCGCCTTCAATAGTTCGAGCCTACAGCCTTACTTCGACTTCGAGCTTCCTAAGGAGCTCTCGGTACCTGTTCCTGATGGTAACTTCGGTGACTCCCGCGACATCCGATATGTCTCGCTGCGTACGCTTGTCGTTCACCAACACCGACGCCATGTATGTGGCAGCCGCTGCTATTCCCATGGGCCCCCTCCCACTTGTTAAGAGCATCGATTGAGCGGTTGACAGAACTTCGCGGGCAACCACTTCAGCCCTGCCGGTCAGATTTAGCTCGTTGACGAACTTGGTGGCGTAGCTCGCAGGCGATGGAGGACCTACGACCCCGCCTAATTCGTCTATCAAAAGCCTGTAGAATCGAGCGAGATCTTTCCTTGCTATGCCTGCGGCCTTGGCGATCTCGTGCAGTGTCCTAGTTATGCCAAGCTTCCTGCAGGCGAGGTAGATCGAAGCTGCCGACGTGCCCTTGATGGATCTTCCTCGGGTAAGCCTCTTCCTCATGGTCTTCCTGTAGATGAGGGCAGCCTCCTCAAGCACGCTTTCTGGAAGGCTTAGAACCGAGGCGAGCTTCACCATGTGAGATAAAGCTGAGGCCAAATTTCGCTCGAGAGAACTGAAGATGCGTATCCTGCGTTGCAACTTTCGAAGTCTCGACAGCTCGGCTCGTTCGCTCGGCCCGAGCTCCTTCCCGCATGCGTCGCGAAGCTTCCAGCCGATTATCGTCACGAGGCCCTTGTCATGTATCGCATAGGTCACCGGAGCCCCGGTTCTGATTCTACGTTCGCGCTCCTCCCCTTCGAAGACGCGCCACTCGGGCCCTAGGTCCTGAACTTTGTCGGCTACGACGAAGCCACAATTTCGGCAGACGACTTCGCCTTGGTCGGAGTCATATATCAGATCAGAGCTATGGCATTCAGGGCAATTTCGCACGCTCACGGCTCTTCTACGTAGAGGGTCTTGCCTACGTAATCCTCAGGCTTTGATACCTTAGGTCTGACAGCGATGTATGGATTCGAAACGGGACCAAAGACATCGCATATTTCGCCGACTTCTGCTCCACGCCTATCGAGAGCCTTCCTTCCAATTTCCGCAGGACTACTGGATCGCAGAATCAAAGCACGCGAGGGCGTAACATGCAGAACGATTCCCAGCTTCTTCAACCTCTAGCCCTAGCTAAAGCCGACCCAACTTCCTTGAGCAACCTTGACTTCGGTGCCCGCTTTTCGACAAGAATCCTCCCCTTTAGACCGCTTCTAGGGTGGGTTGCCTCGGCATCAACTTCGAAATCTAGGCTTAGCGAAGAAGCTGCAGCTACAAGCTCAGCTAGGCTCGGAGAACTTATGGCAAGGTCTTTCGGAATTCGCCTTCCCTCTTGCCTGCTCAGCTTCGCATCAAAATAGGCGAGCCAGAGGATGCGCCCTCCCGTTTCCCTCATTTCAGCAGAACGGCGTTGATGGTGCCGTTCTGCCCAGGCCTTGAGGTTACCCTCGCTCTACCGAGTGGAGTTTCGATTATGGCGCCCCTAGTCAGAATCTTGCGCCTAGCGTAGTCGGCGCTCGCTGGATTGCTAATTACGCGCAGGATTTCAAGCCGAGTCGTCTCACCAGTTTCGGGATCTGTTACGTTGGCAAAGTTGTAGCTTAGCAACTTGACCTTAACTCCGCCGCCCCTCGCTCTGACCGTCTTGACCTGCGGCTCGCCCAGTCTGGTTTCGACTGGCGGTCTCCCCCGCTCGTGCGCGCGCTTCTTCCTGTATGGCACTTGCTTTCCACCCGTTCTCTTCCGCTTATGCAGATCCCAATGCCAGACGCTCATATCGTACTATGCTAGGTGACATTTCGTGACACAAGCGACCCCATATAGCCGTTTCGACTCGCGAGCGAGTAAAGCAGAATTCTTAAAGCCTGGCAACCCTTGCTGAACTCGTGCGCCTCGAAGTCCTTCAAGATCTAGTGCGCAAGTCAGGACTCGATGCGTACCTCATTACGCGCCCCTCAAGCATCTATTACTTCACGAGGGTCCTGACGTTTGAAGGTAAGCTTGCCCTCGTGGTGCCATCAAAGGGGGAAGCTAGCTTGCTAGTCAGATCGCTCGAGTTCGAGTTAGCGAAGGTGCAGAGCGAAGGTTGCCAACTAATTAAGGTTCAGCTGGGTAGGAACTTCGTTGAGGAGATAAGCAAACTGCTTTCGCGCTTCAAGAAGGTAGGATTCGACCAACTACGGGCTGGCACGTACTTGTCACTAAGCGGGACTGGGGTTCATCTAGAAGAAAGGCCTCAGCTCGTCTGGAATCTCAGGAGGGCGAAGAGCGAGGAAGAGCTCGCTTGCATGCGCGAAGCCATCCGAATCGCGACCGAAGGCTTGAGGAAGGCGTCGGAAGCTATCGAGGCAGGAGTGCGGGAGTGCGATGTAGCAGCCGAAGCCGAAGCAGTGATGCGTAGGCTGGGATCCCAAGCGCACTCTTTCGAGACCATAGTTGCATCTGGGCCCCATGCGGCCTACCCTCATGCCATCTGCTCAATGCGAGAATTGAGGCCAGGTGATCTCGTCATCGTCGATGTTGGCGCCACTTACCAAGGATATCGTTCGGATATCACACGAACCTTCGTTGTGAAAGAGCCCACGGAGAAGCAGGTCGAGCTCCTTGATGCCGTCACTCGGGCTCAGCGGGAGGCCATTAGAGCGGCAAGGTGCGGAGTTAAGGCAAGCGATCTCGACAAGGTAGCCCGAAGCCGCTTAGCTCAGCTCGGCTTTGACGAGTACTTCGTCCATGGACTCGGCCATGGCATTGGACTCGACGTGCACGAGCCGCCTCGGCTGTCGCCTGAAAGTCGAGATGTCCTTAGGAACGGAGATGTGGTAACAATTGAGCCAGCCATCTACGTACCCGGCTACGGAGGCGTGCGTATTGAAGACATGGTGCTCATAACCAAAGAGCGGGCGGAAGTCCTAACTCAGTTCAGCGACCGAAGCGCCTAATCCTCGATTGATAGGTCCTTATCGCTCTCCAGAGGTCTATCTTCCTGAAATCGGGCCAGTAGACATCTAAGAATAGCAGTTCACTGTAAGCAGCTTGCCACAGCAGAAAGTTGCTCAATCGCTCCTCGCCAGATGTCCGTATGATGAGGTCCGGATCAGACTTCGGAAGATCAGCTGTGTAGAGGAATCGCTCGATTATGCTTTCGTCGATCGAGCTGGGATCTAGCTCGCCGCTCCTAACGGCAAGAGCTATCTTCCTGACGGCGTCGGCTATCTCCGCTCGGCCTCCATACGCCAGCGCTATGTTTAGGTAATAGTCGTCGAACAGGCGCGTCCCTTCTTCTATTTGGCGGGCAAGGTTTTGCAGGCCCTCAGGAAGCAGCTTGAGCCTGCCGATCACCCTGACCCGTACTCGATGCTTGCGCAAAAGCGGATTCTTCGAAAGCTGAGCCAGCTCCTGCTCAGCCAATCTCATGATAGTCTCCACTTCGGTTCTGCTCCTTCCGAAGTTCTCGGTTGAGAACGCGTAGAGCGTGACTACCCTAACGCCCAACTGCCAACACCACTGAAGGAATTCTTCGACCTTCCTCACCCCGGCTTCATGTCCGAGCCACGCAGGCAGGCCTCTCTGGCGAGCCCATCTTCTATTTCCGTCCAAGACTACGCCGATGTGCTCAGGGATTGGACCTCTTCGGATTTGAGTCCACAGGTAGCCTTCGTAGAGCCTGTAGGCAAATCTCTTGAAGGCTTGAACAAATGAGTGCGCGGCGCTTCTTGCTACTTCCAAACCGCCCGCCGAAGGGCTGAGGAGCACTCGCACTTGCGCTCTTCTGGAATGGCAGCTACCGTGCTTTCTAAGATTGGCTTAAGCTTGTCTATGTCTGGATGCTCCTCTCCAGGCTTACCAGCAATCCTGGTGACGACGCAGAGGAGGGCATAGCAAATCTCGTACTCGCGTGCCAGAGCTGCCTCAGGCATCGTAAAGTAGCCCACCATATCGAGGCCAAGCTTGCGCAAGAATTGAGCTTCGGATCTCGTTTCATATCGAGGTCCTTCGAGGCAAGCGTACGTACCTCCGAGCCTTCCGCAAGCTTTGAGCAGGACCTTTCGAAGGTCCGGGCAGAAAGGCTCAGAAAAATCGATGCAGGTTGCTGGAGGCTCTTCGAAGAAGGTCGAAGGCCTGCTCCGCGTGAAATCTATTAGCCCATCGGGAGCTATCATATCGCCCAGCTCCAGCTCCTTCGCTAGGCTACCGACTCCTTCGACGGCTATTACTCGCTCCGCGGCTAGCTCGCGAAGCGCCCAGACGTTGGCTCGGTAATTGATGGCGTGCGGAGGGAGGTCGTGCCGCTTTCCATTTTTAAGCAAGAGGGCAACTTGTTCGCCAGCAAAATTTCCGACCAAAATCGGCGAGGGGATACCGTAGGGCGTTCCTAGGCGAACTTCTTTGGCGTTGTGGATTAGGTTCTCAAGCTCGAGCTCGCTTGCTATCGCGATTCTAGCCCTCACTTCCTCCGGGCGTGATGCCTCAGCCGGAGCGCTATTACTGTAGTCAGCAAGATCGCGATGACTCCAGCTGCAATCCAGTAGATCAACAGGTGCAGGGGCCTAGTCGGGTCGATGAGAATGTACGACATCTCCATAGCAACCGGATAAATAGCCAGCGTCACGACAACTCCGATTACTCGATGCCGGAACTTCGCGCTGTGAGCAAACCAGTAGTAGATGGCGCCGCCGACTAGGATTATGCATGTTCCAGCAACGATCATGTCGATGGAGTATGCGATGAACTCAGCTACTAGCCTAGGGATGGATGGTGCTAGCATTTCCATCTCGATCCCCTGATACGTTGCCGACAGGTGGACGAGCGCCCGATAGAGGCCTATGCCTATCGCAATGGTACCTACCGCAGCAGTGTAGACGCGAACCTGTTGATGGGGCTTAGCAAAGGATTCCTTGAACGAGAGCCAGGTGCTTTCGAGCCGCTCGTCTATCTTAAAGCCCTTCACGAAGAGGGTTAGGCCGATCATCACGAGCAAGACTAAGCTAGCGTAGCGCAGGAGCTGGAAGAACCATAGTATCGCCAGCGCCATGACGAGCAAGCCTGGAATGCCGAGCACGAAGCGCGAGTAACGAGGATCTTCGACTATTCGCCTAGCATAGCGGGTCAAGATAGCGCCGAATTCTTCCAGCGATTCACTATGCTTGACGACGACCCGGCGCACAGACATTATCGGAAGCCTGGACTGGATTATCGGCAGGACGAACTCATCAGCGAACCCATCCGTGATTACGATCGCCTTGTCGGCTGGAAAACGCTCGAGAACGGCATCCAGCTCCTTAGCTAGCTTTGCATCAGCCCTAATTCCTCCCCGCTCGTGACCCGCAATCGTAGCGACCTCGCACGACATATCGGGCGATAGCCTGTTGTAGACTCGAATTGCTTCGAACATCGCATTTGCATCAGATTCTTCAGGATCCGCCAAGATGAGCTTGGTGGCAGCCCGTTGAACGTCGTCCCGTCCGACTATCGGAGTTTTGAGCTTGCTCTTTAGGCTGATGTCATTGTCTCGGTCGACGCAGACTATCAGAACGCGCCCTTCTTCCTTCAAGTGCTCTACTCCGAGAAAAGCTCCAGTCTGAAAACGTTTGCTCTAGAAAGTTCGCGAAGCCTATCGCGTATGAGGTGAAGAGCTTCAGCCAACGCCCGCTCGTTGTCGTACTTCTCCAAAATGCCTTGCAGAGCAGCTAGCTTTTCGCGCTTAAGCTCTAGCGCTTTCTCGACTAGGAGCGGGAAGCACCGAACTACATTGTCTACTATCGTGATGCTCGCAGCTTGCGCGGTCCTCGAGAGGGGATTCAAATCGATCGCTATCACGCGTTTGCCCATCCGGGCGAGAGCTTCTGTTCGATCTCCGTCTTCGAGCGGAACAAGAACAGTATCGGCCATCGGGATGCCGCATGGATCTACCCTCCTCCGATCGCTGGAAACTTCCGGGATAATAGCCGAAGCGGCGTCTCCGACTCCCAGGACCTCGTCCGCTCCGGCGTTCCTCAGAATCCTCTCGATTGCTAGTTCTCGCTTCAGGCTCCGGTAGAATAGATTCACTTCCATCTTGGCGTTCGTCGCTTTGGCCAGTCTGACGACTTCTTGAGGAACTAGAGCCGCGACGTTTCCATTAACCGAGATCACGGGGTATTCTGCCAATAGCAAAGCAGCTGCTGCAGCTTCGATCGCTCGCAAAGCAAAGGGATGAGTCCTCTCGCCAAGGAGATAATCGAAGGCCTCGCCCCGCCCATGGGCGATCAAGCCTGCTCTGGCCACGATGCCAGCTTCGAAGGCGGAGATGAGCTTCTCCCGAATCCTCAGAGATTCTGCTCTCGGATGCTCAGGAGGGATTTCGACTTCGCTCATAGCGTGCGCGCTCCGTCAGGTTCTAGGTCGCAAATAACCATGTGCTCTGGCCTCATCTTTTCGAGAATTCTGATGGCATCGGCTACGCGGTCTTCGTCGACGAAGGCGAAAAGAGATGTACCGAACATGGCGGCGCTACTCGAGATCCCTTGTTCGTTCAGAGCCCGTACGATGCTCTTCAAGCTTCCCCGGAGCAAGCCGATTCCTTCAGCGAAAGTCCTCGAAAGATTCACGAACCTCTCGATCGACGGCTCCGCTAAGAGCTTCTCTAGGCATTCGCGGCCAGTTCTGCAGACGGCTCGCAAGAGGCTGGGCTTGCTGAGCATGACTTCTGTAGATAGGGGCTCGAAGCTAGCGCAGATAACCTTGTAGGAGTTGACGAAGGGGATTCTAACGATCCTTCCGATCCCTGGAGCGCCAGCTTCTACTCGAATCTCGAAGCCTCCGAAGAGCTCGGCGAGGACCGTCCCGAGGCCAGTCTTGCAGAGGACTTCTGCGATGTGGGCGAGCTGAGCTGCCTCGATCCTGGATAGGCCAGCGTTCAGCGCTTCGTTCAAAGCGAGAGATAGGCTCAGAGCTCCAGCGCCGCTCGTCCCGAAGCCAGCTCCGATCGGCATGGCAACCTTATGCGACACTCGAGCTGAGAAGGGACCTAGACGTTCCGCGTAAAGCTCGAGGACTCTCCTCGAAGTTCTCGCATCGGCTGGCTTACCGTTTATCGTGATCTCAGCTTTGAGCTTGTCCGATCCTTCGACATGAACTTGCGTCGTAACGCCTCTGTCGATCGAGAAGCCAGCGCCTCGCGAGCCCGTGCGCAACGGATCAGACAACATGCAGACCTCGAAGAAGCCGGTGATGTGGCAGGGCGAGTAAGCTTTTGCTCGCACCACTCGGATACCCTATGCGGAATCGAACCTTATTCATGTTTGAGCTCAGCGTAGCAAATGCGCCGCCAAGACTCCCTACCAATAGCAGGAGAGCGTATCGCTACGCTTGTGAAGGTGATGATTCGAAGACTCAAAAGGGTGATTCGTACGGAAGCGCTAACGGGATTTGCCTTAGGCCTTATACCGCCTCAAAAGTACTTCCAGCGATCCTATGAGGAATCCTATGACGATGATTGGCATACATAATGAGCGGACGAAGGCCGTATAGGTATAATACTTATCGACATCGTAAGGAATGTTCGTTCCATGCCAAAAATTGACGACGGCTTCTGGTCGGATCGGAACCTCTAGGGAAGCTAGAACGAGAGCGGCGCCAATTGCTACCAAATAGCCAAAGGGCGAGATCCTGTCAAGCGGCAGTTTCGGATATGCTAGTAGCATCGAGCCTATAATGAGGCCGATCCAGCCAACTGGCAACTTGAAGCCCCAGAGAAATCCCGAAATGAATGGCTCGGCCATCGAGTGGTAAACCCCGAAGGGGAAGAACAGAAGCAGTATGAACGCCGTGCCGAAAAGGGTCCTGACTGCGCGGCCCAGCAATTCGGCGATTAACCGGCTCTGCGATCAGCCCTCCACGACCATTTCGATGTAATCCAGGTATATCACGTCGACCAACAATACATCGTCATCTTGCGCTAGGTTCCACAAGGAGCTGAACGTGCCTTCTACGGCCACCTCAACCACTCTTGCATCTCCGTTCTTAAAGGCGTCCACCCGTGGTTGAATAGCTTCCGCGGCTGACTTAAACAGAGGATCTCCGGTTCTTTCATACTCTCTTTGCGCTGCATCAAAGAGCGCAAAAGTGCGCTCCTTTATGCGTTCTATAACGCTTTCTACTGAGCCATCCGTTGGCAACACTCGACCTCCGAACTGGGGAAGCGGGTCGACGGTTGGCAACACGCCTCGTACATAAACCGGCCTTAAGCCGTACCTCCTAAGGATCTCGTCCACCTCCGAAGGAATCATAGGCGAGCTAAAACGTATTCGAGCTAGAGATATCGCATCAGGCGATTCGCTAGCCAGCTTCTCGAGGGTAGCGTGTGCTTCCTTCGCATATTCCTCTATGTCCACTATTTTCACTTCCCTCTCGGCTTCCGCATGACCTGAGTCTCCACCGGAGCTACTCGAGCTCCAAGAGCCTATTGCAGGGGCGGTAAAGCTCGCTAGGATGTCGTACCCCGCCACAGCATATGTCATGGAGTACCAGCAAGGTATTCTAAGAAGCACATGCTGAAGTTCTGCCTCTAAGTCGAATTCAGCAGTGGTGACATCCGGTTCTTCAGGTTCAAGATATATTACTGTGAAATACTGACGGCCGGGAATTATGTTGTAAGGCTCACGGCTTGAAACGGAGAACTCGTCTTCAGGTTCATCAACGTAGGGGTAGGCACATGGCAAGTCGCTGTCCCAGTCGATCCATCTTGCGTATCCAGTTGCAGGAGTCCTGAATTCGTGCTGATATTCGTGGGTTGCATCGAACTTTTCTGCATCCGCGTCCCAGACGATATCCCAAGAGAGGGCCCATCCGAAGCCGTGAAGAGGATCGTAGTTCGTTACCCAATACTTTCCACTATCCGGCGCCCACCAAGTCTGCGCACCGGGCTCAGGATACTGTGCGTATATGAGGGTCGTAGAAAGAAGGAGGGTGCAGATTAGGGAGATGCATATGACCGAATTTCTCAGCAAAGATCTCGTGGGAACTTCTGGCATTCCGCCACCTAGATTTTCCTTTTTTTAAAAAATTTCTTCCAATAGGAGCGAAGAGGGATGCGCATAGAGCCTTCAGCAACTACAACGTTCAGAAAGATTCT
>CAYZOK010000027.1:10398-11662 GCA_964480335.1 uncultured Candidatus Bathyarchaeia archaeon
AGCGAAGAGGGATGCGCATAGAGCCTTCAGCAACTACAACGTTCAGAAAGATTCTCCCAGCTTCTCTACGAGTCTCCGAGATTCGAGTTGCGAAGGGAACCGCTTCTTAATCTATGCGCGGAGTGGCATCCCTCATGACGTCAAGCATTTCAGGTACTACATAGTCGTCTCCTATGCTCGATGAAGTTCGAAGGTGGAAAGTAACTCGAACTGCTCCGCTCTCTCATCTTTTTGTCAAGCAACCCCTCTGCATGCCTTCACCACTACAGTCTCCGCTACGTGATCGCCTATCCTCTGCCTCCTCTTGGATAACAGCATCACCATTAGCCCGATGAGATAGTAGCCCATTCCATCGATTACTCGGAGCAGATTCCTCTCGAATGACGCCAGATAAGTGCAAGGAGATCCATCGGTTTTCACGACCACTATCCCCATCGCCTTCTTTCCGAGAGTTTGGCCCGCGAATCCCTCCAGCAGAAATGAGTAGGGGAACCACCCCGCCGAGGCGGTTAAGCTGATGAGGATTATCCAGTCTAAGTCGATTGCTAAGATCGGGTCTTCAACCAGAGCCAGAGCCAGAACGGGTATCAGTAGGAGGACTCCCGCAATAGCGAACGCTCCGAGAATCGCTCCGACGACAATCATGTCGATGAGGAAAGCCGCAATTCTGCGCGCTACTACTTCCCTCTCCGTACCCATCTTCGGTTTTGGACGCCTTACTGACATCTTGCCTGAACGTTAGTCTTCGCTCTAATCTAAATATCTCAAAGTGAGCGCGCTCTGAGCGGGCAAGGCGTCACGCTTTTAAGATCAACGACCAACGATCTGTTGGCTAGTTTGGAAGTCGGTGAAAAAATTCGCCCACATCCGAACCTAAAGAAATTATATTTCGTTTACCTTGCACTCGCTGCGATTCCCTCGGTGACCGCTACTTCATTGCCTATTTGGGCAGTATACGCCTTTGCCCCAAGCGTGTGGCATGCCGCCTGGCATGCCGCCTGGCCATACCTATTCATTCCGCTTGGGGCCGTGCTCGCAATCATTTGCTTTTTTGTTTATTGGATTCCCAGATACTATCGCTCGCTCTCTTTCATGCTTACACGCGATGAAGTGATTCTCGAACGAGGGGTCTGGTGGAAGATGAAACACGTAGTTCCCTATGCTCGCGTGATGTCGGTTGATGCCATCCAAGGGCCCCTCTCGAGGCGTTTCGGCATAGGCCGTGTGGACATCCATACCGCGGGCTACACAGGCACAGGTGGAG
>CAYZOK010000028.1:0-2158 GCA_964480335.1 uncultured Candidatus Bathyarchaeia archaeon
GGCGCAACATACGTATGCATACCTAAGGAGTTAGCGGACGAGCTAGAGCTAAGAATCGAAGGATACATGGATGTCACCTCGGCTGATGGTCGAAAAGTAAGGGCTGGAGTTGCACTAGCTTACTTGTCAGCCCTCGATAGACATGCTATTGTAATGGCCCAGACATTCGAAGTTAAAGAGCCATTGATCGGAGTACTAGCCCTTGAGGCCTTAGGGTTGGGTGTAGACCCAGTAACCGGTGAACTGAAGCCTACGAGAACGTGCGCAGCTAGAGCGCGACTAGTACTGAGAAGGAATTTTGATAGCAACGTGAGCAAATCTACAACGCAAGCTTAAGTTCAGGGGTAGCGAAAGCCTGCTTCGTCGTGAGTCTGTACGAGTAAGACCCCTTCGTTCGTACTCGTGATCGTGAGATTCCTTTGCCAAATTAGCATAAGTGGACAAAGCCATCAAATATCGCGATGTCTGTACGCGATGCTCGACGCGCCGATGTCTGGTCTCTGTGCCGATCGGCTGTAATCTCAGCTTCCGTCTTGATCGCTCTCAGCGTCTTGTCGACGGTGCTGGGTCTTGTCCCGCTTGAGGTGGGAGTTCCAGGAGCGCTCGTCTGCACTCTGATACTCGTGGCATTCCTTGCGTGCCCGATTCATGAGCGCTCCCGAATACATCGTCATTAAGAAGTCCGTCGTGAGCTCATGCCCGGCTATGTTGATTGCCTCCATCGCCCTAGCTAGCCTCTTGAAAGCCCCGAAATTGGGCTCTATTCATACGTCATCTTCGTCAGCATATGGGCGACAACCCTCTTCCTTTGGGCAGTTGAGCTTAGGCGTGGCGGAGCCATAAGGTAGCCTGTAAGGCGCGACCAGCAGGATGGTCGGAAATAGATTTACGCGAATGCCTTAAGCTGCAGGCGCCAGCCAAACCAGCTGATCCATATGGTTAGCCACGTCACGAGGTGACTGTAGACGCATCCAGATATAGAAGCTTTACTTAGGTAAAGCGTGCTCAAGCTCGATGCGGCGCGCTTCGCTATTCTCTGCCGAATCTGCTCAAGCCCATCGAGGTTTACTGATCTAGCTTCGCTCGCAAGCACTCGAACGATCTCCAAGCACCTGTCGGAGATGCTTTCACTCGGCTTGATCGAGAAATCCGGCGCGGTCTACAACGCCACGGAGCGAGGATACGAGGTGCTCGTCAAAGTACTGGACGCGAAGCTAAGCCTCGATCGAAGCGAAGAGCTAGAGAAAGTTCCCTATCCCTGGCTTCGTGTGCTCCTAGCCAAGCTAGTCGAAGCAGCTCGAGAACAGCTCCGCGATCGCCTAGTATCGCTCGTCGTGTACGGATCGGCCGCCAGAGGCACGTTCGAGCTCGGCAAGAGCGATGTCGACCTGCTTTGCGTAGTCGAAGACGAAGTGGAGGACAGGTGGAAGCGCATCCGCGATCTGCTCAAGCGATTCAGGCTTTCCGACGAGTACCAGATATGCGAGAGCTGGCTCAAGCTGCGCGGGTTTATAGGCAATCCGCTGTTCAGCGTGATCGACCTATCGAAGAGCTATGCCCTCAGGTTTCAGCCCGTCTACCTCGACATGCTGTTCCACCGAGCGGTACTGTACGACAAAGATCGCTTCTTCTCGAAGTTGCTTGAAAGGCTACGTAAGTGCTTGATCGAGCTCGGGTCGATGCGGGTCGAGCGCGCAGACGGCACGTGGTTCTGGATCCTCAAGCCCGGCCTGAGGCCAAGCGAGCTGATCGAAATCGACCTCGGTTAATCGCGAGAGGGCTCGAGAGACCATCAAGATAGCCGAGAGGGAGATGCGCAACGCCGAAATCTGCCTGAAGGACGGCGACTACGCAGGCGCTCTTAAGTATTCTCAAGAAGCGTCCGAGTACGCTGTGAAAGCCGTCTTAATCGCGTATGGGCTCGACTATCCGAAGGTTCACGCCGTCGGATCGCTTATCCTGGATTTAGCGCTTCCGGACTGGTTCGAGAAGGAAGCAAAGTCCATAGCCGAGACAGCTGATTGGCTGGCGGGCAACCGAGCCAAATTCCGATACTCGTATGAGTATCCGCCCGAGGACTTCGAGTTGCAAGCTCGCGAACTGGTTCCAGCCGTCAGGCGATCCTTCGACCTCTGCAAGAAGCTGGTGGAAGAGCTGT
>CAYZOK010000028.1:2258-9323 GCA_964480335.1 uncultured Candidatus Bathyarchaeia archaeon
GTCAAGAAAGTTCTTGCCGAACTTGGAACCAGCGAGCGAGGTCTCACCGACAGAGAGGCTAGAAGGCGCTTAGAGCAGTATGGGCCCAATGAGCTAGAGCGCGTCGAGCGCGTCTCGTCTCTCAAGATATTTGCTCGGCAATTCGCCAACGTCTTGATAGGCCTCCTGCTCATTGCCGTCGTGCTCGACTTCATACTGGGAAAGTATACCGAGGCTCTGCTGATTCTAGCCTTCATATTCGCAGTCGCCACAACTGGCTTCGCCCAAGAGTTCAGATCGGAGCGCGCGCTCGAGAAGCTGCGTGAGCTTGCAGCGCCGAAGGCCGTCGTGGTGAGAAATGGAGTCGAAGTCGAAATTCCCGCTCGTGAGATAGTCCCAGGCGACGTAATCGTGTTAGCCACTGGTAGCAGAGTCCCAGCGGATGGCCGGCTGATCGAAGCCGTTAACCTCAAAACGGACGAAGCTTGCCTGACAGGCGAGTCGGTTCCGGTTACCAAACGCACAGGGCACCTTCCGAAGGACGTACCAGTTTCCGACAGGGCGAACATGGTTTTTTCGGGAACGATCGTAGTCTACGGACGAGGCAAGGCTGTCGTCACCAGCACCGGCATGCGGACCGAGTTCGGCAAGATAGCCGGGATGGTTCAAGCCGTCAAGCGCGAAGTGACCCCACTCGAGCGCCGCATCGGGTACCTAGGCCGCTTTATCGTTGCAATGTGCGTATCGGCATGCGCAATCATCACCGCCTTCGGCATCATAGTGCGAGGCTACGACCCTCTCGACATGCTAGTCTGGGGGGTGAGCTTGGCCGTCGCTGCAGTTCCTGCATCTCTGCCTGCCATCGTCATAGGAACGCTTGCCGTCGGAGTTCTGAAGATGGCGAGGCGAAATGCCATCGTTCGAAGGCTTCCCGCTGTCGAGGTATTGGGTTGCACCACCGTGATCTGCGCTGACAAAACAGGCACTATGACGAAAGGCGAGATGGCGGCTCGCGAGGTCTGGCTAGTGCGAGACGAGCGGGTAGATGTCGCCGGAGTCGGCTACGAGCTTCGAGGCGAATTCAAGAAGGCTGGGAAGAGAATCGATCCTACCAAAGATCCTGACCTGCCTATCCTGCTAGAAGCTGGCGTCCTATGCAACGATGCCAGCATCCACGAAGGAAAGCCAGTCGGAGATCCGACCGAAGCCGCGCTAGTTGTTCTAGCAGCCAAAGCTGGCATGGCGAAGGGCGAGCTCGAGAAAGCCAAGAAGCGGGTTGGAGAAGTGCCGTTCACCTCCGAGCGCAAGCGCATGACGACGATTCATGAGGCCGGAGAGCTCGTGGCCTATATGAAAGGAGCTACTGAGGTTGTCCTCGATCGCTGCGGAACCAAGCAGGTCGAAGGCAGAATCGAGCCGCTTAGAGACGGAGATCGCCAGCAGATCTTGAAGGTCAACGACGACATGGCGAGCAGAGGCTTGCGCGTCTTGGCGATAGCCTATCGTAAACTCCCGCCCGAAATCGAGCTTGCCGAGGAATCTGTCGAGCAAGGGCTGACCTTCGTTGGCTTGGTCGGAATGCTCGACGCTCCGCGCGAGGAGGTGTTAGAGTCGGTTAAACTGTGCAAGAAGGCTGGCATCAGGCCAGTCATGATAACGGGGGATCACAAGCTAACCGCCATGGCGATTGCGCGCGAGATCGGAGTGTTAAAGCGAGATTCTATGGTGCTCACTGGAGAGGAGCTCGACAGGATGAGTAACGAAGAACTCGAGAGGATCGTCGAAAAAGTCGATGTTTACGCGCGAGTTTCGCCTGCCCACAAGGTCAGGATAGTCGAGGCGCTGAAGAAGCGAGGCGAGATCGCATCCATGACCGGGGACGGCATAAACGACGCTCCAGCCCTGAAGTTTAGCGACATCGGCGTTGCAATGGGCATCAAGGGCACGGATGTAGCCAAGGAAGCTTCCTCCATGGTCCTCACCGACGACAATTTCGCGACGATCGTTTCCGCCGTCCGGGAAGGAAGGCGGATCTACGACAACGTCAAGAAGTATCTAGTTTTCCTGCTCTCATGCAACATATCCGAGGTCGCCGTGGTAGTCTTGGCATGTATACTCGGCTATCCGCTTCCGCTCACGGCAGCTCAGATCCTCTGGGTCAACCTCGTCACTGATGGTCCGCCTGCTATGGCTCTCGGAGTGGATCCGGAAGCTCCCGACATAATGGAAAGGCAACCGCGTGATCCGAAGGAAAATCCGTTAGTCGCCCTCCGCTGGTTCCTGCTCGGAAAATCGGCCATGATAACAGCCGGAGTTTTCGCTATATTCACTTGGTACTACCAATGGTACGGAGGATATCTCGCGAAGGCTCAAACGGCAGCCTTTACTGCCTTGGTCATGTTCGAAATGTTCAACGCATTCAACTGTCGTTCCGAGAGGCACTCGCTCTTCGAGCTAGGCCCGCTATCGAACAAGGCGCTAGTTCTGGGGGTTGCCGTCGCGATACTCGCCCAGATAGCCGTGGTCAGCTCGCCTATAATGCGAGAGTGGTTCGGGCTAGCTCCGCTCACGCTCTTCGACTGGCTGCTGATCACTGCTCTGGCATCGACCATTTTCATAGCAGTCGAGATCGGCAAGCTAGCCTACAAGAGGCTCGGACGCTAGCCGTATTTCGCTTGAATTCTCTTTTGTAACTGGAAGGATTATAACCTCGAGAGGCAACAGCATCGAGATGAGAGACCTACTGAAGAATCGCGTCGCGAGAGGAGTTGTAGGATTTCTCGTTATCACGCTGATGGCTTCGTTCATCCTAGCGCAAGTTGCTCCCCTCGCTTCTACCGAAGCTCAGATAACGCTCGGCCCCTCGGGACGATCTACCTGACTTTTGCAGGGTACGAGTTCGCCAGGATCAGGGCCGACTCGGTAGGCGAGTTCGAGCACACCTTCGTCGTTCCGACGGATGCCGAAGGGACGTACACGGTCGAAGCAAGAGACCTGTGGGGCAATGTCGCTACTGCCAAGTTTACGATATTCCACGTCTTGGCCCGTGAGGGGTCGCGGCCAGCATAGTCGAGAAGCTCGCAGGAACGGGCAAGCCCGGCTTGGTCAACGCAACGGTGCTCGTCAGCTTTAGAGGCCAAGCAGTCGACATCGTGAATATCACGACTCTCGTCTACAATACGACTGAGGGGATATGGAGAGGGCCTTTGACGCTAGTTTCGAAGCGCGTCGATAAAGTCACCGACGGGATCTACCGCTACAGGCTCCTGACCGAGGGGGCGATCTGGTCTGGCAATTCGTATGTCGTTGCGCTCGAAGTCGAGCACACTAGAACGATCGACGGCGTCGTGTACGAGTACTACGGGCGAGAAGCGTTCAGCGTAGCACCTTAGCTTCTTCCGAGCCTAGAGATCCCGTCGCGAATTTCCTGAAGCAAGTTCATGATGTCAGCCCTCATGCGATCGATGCGCTCCCCAAGATCTGCGAGCATTTCAATCATGAGATCTTGCCTATCGGTGAGGACGCCAATCCGCGAACCTAGCATTCCGACCATACTGATCACAATCCCCACATCTGAAGCAGGCGATTCGCCTATCGCGATCAGCATGAAGCCTACGATCGCGAGAATTATGTGGAATATAATGACGATCATGACGATCTTCCGCTTTCGCTTCAAGCTATGCCCACTTTCGAATCCTGTAGGGCCGATATAAGCCCGGCTCTTCAGAGAAAGCTCTCGAGAGTTGTCAGAGGACTAGGCTTCAGCCCTTCCGCCTCAGGAAGCTCTTCGAACACCAGCCTTCCGTAGACGCCGTCGTATCCTGGAACGACTCTGACGCGGCCTTCTCGAACGCGGATTATGGCATCGGCTAAAGCAGGATCAGCTACTTCCTCCAGCTGCTCGCGTGGTACATCCAGCAGAACGGCGTATTCGTCTCCGAACTGCTTGACCAGCTCGTTGTAGACAGCCCAAACTCGCCTGCTCGAGACGCTATCGATGTTGTAGATGGTCGCTATGATCTCGGAGAGCGGAAGCAGGTGCACGTACGGAATCGCTCCAGGCGGAACGAATCTGGCTGGTCTGTCGGCAAGCTCTTCGACGCGTTGCTCGACGCCCTTCGTTAGCCTTCTTCCGCACTTGGGGCACTTGTTGCCTAGCCTGATGGCTTCTGTCGGAGGGAGAGAAACCCCGCACGCCCGATGGCCAGTCCAGTGGTACTTGCCGTAGGCTGGGTCGGTTTCGATGGTTAACTTGAACTTGTTCCGATCCTTCTTGCGAATCGCATCAACTATTTCGCGATACGCGAGTTCCTCGAGCTCGAAGACGTTCGCCTCGCGCCCGATCCGCCAAGGCCATGCGCTGTGGCTATCGCTATTCGAGACTAGCACGTACCTGTCCAGCTGGCTGAGCCTCCAGTTCATCGGAGGATCGGACGAAAGACCAGTCTCTAGCGCGTGGATGTGGTCCGTCTGATCTTGGTAGCAATCGCGAACGCTGTCGAATCCGCTGAACGCTCCGAATATGCTGAACCAAGGAGTCCAAGCATGGGCAGGAATCACCTCGCAGTAGCTCGAAACCTCCATTACTTCCTCGACCAGCGCAGAAGCGTCCGTAGCCAGCGTCGGCCTGCCATCTACCGTGAGATCTCCCCACTTAGCAAGTCGCTCGTTCACCTGTTCGGCTGATTCGATCTCAGGAGCGAAGATCACGTGGTGTATCTTCTTCAGCTTCTCTCGGAACTTGAAGATGGTGCAGACTTCGGTCGTTATCATGAACCTGACCGGGAAGTCAGGATCGAAGGCAGGAGCATAGAGCCCCGTTCCTTCGACTTCGACTAGATCTCGCTTCAGCTCTTCGAGCCACTTCGGATGCGTGAAGTCGCCGGTTCCGACGAGTCGGAGGCCTTTGATCTTGGCGAACTTGGCGATGGTCGGTATGTCCATGTTCGCGCTGGTTGCTCTGCTATACTTGCTGTGAATGTGTAAGTCTGCGATTACTCTCAAGGAGCTCGAACTGTCTTATCGAGGCAGCTTAAAAGCTAGAATGAGAACTCTGACGCTCATCTGAAGATGTTGGCGTGTTGGTCGTCAAGCGCCCAATTTATCGAGGCGAGATGCGCACTGAGTGCCGTTGAAAGAGATCTGCGCAACCTGTAGAGAAAATGTCGATAGCGATAAGGCGATTAAGTTGGAATCTATTAGGAGCGAGATCGTTCTGCTCGATCAGCTGCTTGCTGAAATTTCTGGACGAGGCTACTCCGGCAAGTTTCAAGATAGCCCCTACCTGGGTGGCTCTGTTGAACGAGAAAGTCGGGCGGGTATGGAAAGAAAGTGCGCAGCGCTAGTTGCAACTAAATACCAAGTCGCGCATAGCTCGTGGATTGCAACTTCGCCTTAGCTTTGAAGAATACTGGAAGCGCATCAAGAAGCTGATCGATGAGAAGCTCGAGGAGGAGATCGAACGCTTCAGATTTTCGAGCTGCGTTAGGTGTGCGCTTCGTGGAGGAAAGCGCTTCAGAGGAACTCTGACCGTTCTGGTCGCCCAATCGCTAGGCGCGGAAGCCGAAGAAGCGATTCCCTATGCCGTAGCGGTAGAGCTCATCCACCAAGGCACGCTCATTCATGACGACTTTCTGGATAGCCACGAGAGCCGGCGAGGAGAGCCTCCTCTCTACAGGCTTCTAGATCCTAGGCGAGCTTTTCTGATAGCCGACATGTTGTTGGCTTATGCTCAATCCATACTGGCAGACAAGCGCGACGGCTACAGAGTGATGGCTAAGGCCATTTTGGAGACGTGTCGCGGCGCGTATTCTGAGCCTCTAAACCCGCTTCGATTGTTGCAGGACGTTAAGGCGCTCGGCGATCCAAAGCACTTCTACACGAAGCTGATTCGGCTGAAGACTGCTGAACTCTTCGGAGCTGCTTCGAAGCTGGGAGCGGTCGTCGCCAAGGCGCATTCTTGGTCTAGGAAGCGAGCTTACGATTACGGAATCCACATTGGAATGGCGTACCAGCTCGCCGACGACTTAGTCGACTACAGATTAGCTTGCGAAGGCCAGATCAACGTGCCTACGGCGCTGAAGCTTGTTCCTGTGGTCTGCTTCCTTAGGCCTAAGCTCGCACCTAAGTTCACGTACTACATCGCCAGGCGGAAGATGGATCAGGCGTCGAACTTGCTGGCTGATGCTAACCTGGCGAACGACTTCGAGAGGCACATGAATGTCGAGCTGGAGCTTGCGAGGCAAGGAGCCACTAAATTCCCGGACAGTCCTTACAAGCCCCTGCTACTCGAAGCTCCAGATTATCTGATCAGCCGAATGCTCAGCCAAGCTGCTTAGCGAACTTCTCGAATTCTGGAACCACTTTCTCGACGAACTCCGTAGCCTTCTCGTGCAGGAGACCGTAGTCGAGCTCGACGTAGCGATGGACTATCACGTTCCGCAACTTCGCGTAGTCGGCGAGTCTTTCGGCAAGCTCTTTCGACATCAGTTCCGCTTCGACTAGCTTTGCAGGGAAATCGCTCAGCTTTCTTACAACTCCTAGCTTGAGCGATGCTACAACATGCTTACAGATGTCGATTGCGGATTCTATCGCTACCCTCAGCGAATCCCGAAGAACCCTCTTCAGAAGGGGGTCTTCGACGACCTGCTTAGCAGGTCTGCCAAGCACGTATCGCTGCAAAACGCGGATCTCCTCGTCCATCGCCATCAGCTTGGCAGCAATGATCTCTCTTTTCAGCGGATTGCCGCTCTCGCTCAGATAGAAGCTCAAGATGTCGAGAGCTTCCGGCAACTTTGCGCAAAGCTCCTCTCGAATCCGATCTTCGTAGTTTCGGCGATCTACGAGCTTGATCCCTTGAACGATAATCTCGCGCTTTAAGACGACATCGGCTTTCGACAGATCGATTATGTCGACGCGATCTTCGCTCAGCTCGAGCGCGCTCGCGATCTTGCTCATAAGCTTGCTCAGCCGATCCCAAGAAGACTTGCTCAGCAGGACTGCAACGTCGACATCGCTTTCCTCCCATGCCGCTCCTTTCACTCGAGATCCGAATAGATAGGCGAGCAGAACCTCTTTGTCCTCCTC
>CAYZOK010000028.1:9423-11506 GCA_964480335.1 uncultured Candidatus Bathyarchaeia archaeon
CGAGCATGACATTCGAGTACGGCATTCCATATCGAGCTCGTATGCCTTCGTCCTGCGTGTTCGGCGATATCTGGAGGTAAGGCTCGCAACCCGACCTGCCTAAGGCCTGCAAGAACTCGCGGTCGGCTGGAGCATAGATCTCGAAGATGAGCGAAGCATCGCCTATCTCTCGCCTAGCTGCTTCGAAGAACCCGAAAGCTCGCTTTCGCCCTAAGAACCTGAGATCGTACAGCACGAAAACCGGGATCTTGGCTACATTGATCAGGCTCTTGATCTCCTCGACGATCGTCTCAGGCTCTTTCGTGGCGACTTTGGCTCGGCCGAGGAAGCATCGGTACGAGAACCTCGATCCTCCGCAGAAAGCGCAGTTGAACAAGCATCCCTTTGCGGTTAGGACGGCTCCGATCGGGCTTTCGTAAAAGCTTGCGAACGGAGCGTAGTCGTCTAGGGCTCTTTCCCGCTTGGCCGATCTATAGATCAGCTCATAGTCGATCGCATACTCGTCTAGCTTGGCTGGAACGTAGGACAGAGGGTTCGACCTGACCCTGCCATCTTCCTTCCACGTCAGGTTTGGAACTTCGCCAAAGTCGCCGTTACGCTCTAGCGCCTGCAGAAGCTTTGCCATGGGCTCTTCTGCGGTGTCTCCTCGCAGGATGAAGTCGATGCAAGGATGTTGGATGAGCTCCTCGTGGAAGTAGGTAGCTGCAAACCCTCCGACGGCTATCGGAGCATCTGGCCGCTGCTCCTTAAGCAGCTTTGCTATCTCGATGGCTCCGTGGGCGCTCACCATCCAGTGCAGGTCGATTCCGTACAAATCGGCCTCGATCTTGCTGAGATAGCGCTCCACGTCAAACGAGAAGTCCCTCAGCATTCGGACGGCTAGGTTGACTATTCGAACTCGGTAGCCTAGCTTCTCCAAAAAGGTCGTCAAGCTGAGGAACCCGATTGGATACATCTCGAAGACAGGAGTCGAAGGCACGACATCGCTGATCGGTCCGTAGAAGATCGTGGTCTTGCGGAAGTCGTAAACGCTGGGCGGATGAAGGAGCGCTACGTCGACGTTAGAACGGCCCAAGCGGCTAACTATTCGCCAGCGAGCTATTAACGGCAACTACTATTTGCTAGCCATTCCATAAATGAAGGTGCCCTCGGCGGAAGAATACCTCGCAGATGCAGAACGCGAGAGCAGACGGGCTACTAGAAGTCTAGAAGATGGCGACTACGAGTATGCTTGCTTTCACTCTCAACAGTGCGCAGAGATGGCCTTGAAGGCGTTCTTGGTGAAGCATGGGAATTATCTCTGCGTCCATAGCCTTTCTGCTCTTTACGAGCGCGCTCGCTCAAAGTTTGGTCTAGAGCTCAGCGTCAGACCAGAAGACTTGGAGGAGCTTTCCCTCCATTATACTGCAGCAAGATATCGCAACGCCCGGTTGAGAGCGGGCATAGCCTACGACAAGCGGGTGGCTGAGCGCTGCCTATCGCTCGGGAAAATGGTGTTAGAGAGCGTCAAGGAGGCCCTTCGATGTCCTTAGGAAAGATCTTCGATGGAACCGATGCTCGTCGAGCTGTTGGGCGGTTTCTGGAGAAATGCATCAAGGCCGGAGTTCGCATCAGAGCCGCAGTCGTGTTTGGCTCCCGGGCTAGAGGTCGCTGGAAGGAGTGGAGCGACGTCGACGTGCTCGTCGTAGCCGAGGACCTTCCGAGGGAGAGGATAAGGCCGTTCCTGCACGGCTACGCACTCAACATCGAGCCCTGGCCCTACGAACCTTCTGAAGTGCTCGAGTCCGTCAAGGCAGGAGATATCGCCGCGATCGACGCCCTGGAGAATGGGGTCGTCATCTTCGACGATGGAACGTGGTCCTCGTTGAAGAGAGAGTACCGCAGAATCAAGGAAGAGCTCGGCATAGTAAGGGATGGAGAAGAAGGCTGGCTCTTCACCAAGCTAGCTGAGGAGGCGAGATCGCGCTAGTCTGCTTGACGGCTGTACGCGCAATTCGGGTCTGAAGCGAAGACATCGCCGAAGTACGCGTAAGCCCTCGAACGGCATCCTCCGCACTCTGCTAGGAAGTCGCAGGAGGCGCAC
>CAYZOK010000029.1:0-11310 GCA_964480335.1 uncultured Candidatus Bathyarchaeia archaeon
CGACTTCCCCTTTGTACCCTTGTGCATTCGGCCCATCGCTCAGCCAGATTGCCTACACGCCGATTTAAACCAAGCCGCGAAACGCCGAAACGCGCGCCCTCGGTGCGACAGCGCATTCTTCTCTTCCATCGTCATCTCGCCAAAGGTGCGACCATCACCCTCTTCTGGAATGAAGATCGGATCGTATCCGAAACCGAAGCGCCCTCGCATCTGTTCGGCGATGCGCCCTCTGACAACGCCTAGAAAGCAGACAACTTCTTCCTCGGGTCGGCAGAAAGCGACAGCCGATCTAAATTCAGCCTCTCGATTTCGGACATTCTTCATTAGCTTTAGTATGCCTTTGTTGCCTATGGTCCTGAAGACGAAAGCCGAGTAAGGGCCCGGAAATCCTCCCAGCGCCTTAATGAACAGACCAGCGTCTTCTACTACAACAGGGACGCCGAATCTTACAGCCCCCTCCCTTGCCGAAGCCTTTGCTATGTCCTCGAGCCTATCGGACTGAACCTCGGTCAGATCGGCCTCTAGCATGCAGAGGGATATTCCTTGCTCAGCCAGAATCCGCTTTGCCTCCTCGAACTTCTCTCTTTTCCTCGTTATGAAGCACAGCTCATCGCTCAACATAGCGCCCTCTTCTCTCAATCTCCCTAACTTTAGCTAGAACCTCTCGAGCACTTTCAGAGCCTAGCATGCTAGCGTAGCCTTCCAACACAGACTCGAAGCATTCCCTCGCGTATCTAAAGTGGGTGCTTTGCAACGCCCTTTCCATGAGATGGAGATCAACTCCCCGGTCCTCGAGATCGCTCGAATACTCCCCCAAGCCGAAGTCTATGAAGAATACCCTGTCGTCTCGAGCCAGGATCATGTTTGATGTCGTCAAATCACCGTGGATGATGCCCGCCCGATGTAGCTTGCCGATATGCTCGCCCATTAGTGTGCAGATCTCGCTTCGCTCTTGCGGAGACAATCCATCAAGTAGCTCTTTCAGCAAGACTCCCTCCACATACTCCATGACGATCATGTACCTCTTCGGATCGACAAGATACACGACTGGCGTGGGAACTCCGCAGAGCTTAGCATCGTGCAACAAAGATGCCTCGCGTAACGTCCTAGATCGACGAATCTCCTCGCAGAGCTTCTTTACGCGATAGCGCTTTGCTACGCGCTTCTTCACGATAACCTTGCGCCCGTACCACTCGCCGAGGAGCAGATAGGCTTCAGCCCCCTTCTTCAACAGCCTCATCTTCGCCAAGGAATCGGCACTTCGTCCAACCTCCACCGCTGCTTGATGAAGCTTTCCCTGATCGGGACGGTCAAGCCATGCTGATACGCTAGGACACCTGTCCAAGCGATCATGGCTCCATTGTCGCAGGCGTACCTCGCTGGAACGACCTGGAATGAAGCACCGTGTTCCCTAGCAACTTCTTTCAGCATTTCTTGGAGATGCTTGTTGCAGGCAACCCCTCCCGTCAGAAGAACCTCAGGCTTGCCAGTATGAGCAAGGGCACGCTCGGTAACTTCTGCCAACATCGAGAACGCTATCTCTTGAACGCTGTAGCAGAGGTCTTCAAGCCGCTCCTTTCCGATCAAGGACTTTGCAGCCGTTGAAAGGCCACTGAACGAAAGGTCCATTCCCTTGACCACATACGGCAATCTAACGAGTTTGCGCCCCCTTCTAGCCAGCTCTTCGACGACAGGTCCTCCTGGAAACGGTAAGCCGCATGCCAGCGCAAACGTGTCTAGAAAGTTTCCTACCGCGATGTCGAGGGTCTCTCCGAAGACTCTGTAGACCCCGTCGCAGAACGCAGCAACTATCGTGTTTCCTCCGGAGACATAGAGGGTTACCGGATCTTCGGCTTTGGTCGTCAGCCTTCCAATCTCAATATGTGCGACGCAGTGATTGACCCCCACGAGCGGTAAGTTCAGGTAAGCTGCCAGAGCTCTGGCTACAGTCGCTCCAGTCCTCAGGCAAGGTCCCAGTCCGGGGCCTTGCGCAAATGCTATAACGTCAAGCTCGTTTGGCGATACTCCTGATACTTCAAACGTCTGAGCGATGATCTCTCCTGCTACGCTTGCTTGAAAGCGAGCAGCCTCCCGCGGGTGAATTCCTCCCTTTTCTGGCACATATTCGCGACCTACATTGGCTAGAATCTCTCCATCAGAAGTCGCTATGCCGATCGAGAATGCGTGAGCAGTAGACTCTATTCCTAAGCAAATCGACTTCATAGCAACGGATACTCCAACCTGAGGGTATCCTCTTTGCCCTCACTCCGACAGAAGGGGCAACTCCTCCTGAGCTCGCTTTCTCCACACTTCTCGCAGAATATGGTTCCACATTCAGCGCACCTCCACCTAGCCTTACCCTTCTCGATGAAGATCCTACACCAACTGCAGAACGGCATTTATTCAGCTCCCTCGGCGCCCTCCGCCCTCTTATGCCTCTCGATGATATGCTTAGGCAGGATGGCTAAGGCATCTTCAACTGCATCATAGATTTCAGCCTCGCCTACGGCAACGTGCGTACCAGTTTTCGTCACCATCCTGATGATGTAGGTGACTTCGCAGCTCTTGCCCAGAAGGGAGGCTAGCGCCTTTCGGACTTCAGCTCGCGTCGGAGAGGGCCTTCCAGGATGGTAAACCTCAAGTGCTATCTCTCGTCGTCTTAACAGCGCGTTGTACCGATCGCTAACGATCTTGATCTTCATTGCCGACAACAATCATATCATCGACGATTGCTTCTATCCGACGCTTCAGCTCTTCATTGACCCAGAGGGCGACTATTCCCTCTCGCGGTTGCCCATAGAGCACCAACGAACCAACAGGTGCCAGCAAAACCGCTGGGATCGCCAGCAGATCTTCTTCTCCAGCGATCTCGATAAGCGCTGTCTTGCCTGATGATAGCGCTTGCTCGACGGCTTTCCACGCATCCTGGGTTATGTGGCTTGGAGGATTCTCGGCTTTAATCGCTTTCTCGACCTTCAGCTTAATCGGCTTGACAGGCTTGCGCATGATTCTGTGGTCGACCACGTAGACATCCGCTACGATTCTTCTTTGGTTTAGAATTGCCGACACGACATCTCCAATAGCGATCAGTCTTGCAGGCTTTTCCTTAGCTATGATAGAGCGCAACTCGGCTACGCCGCTTGCTCCCCGGTAAACGGGTCCGAAGGGCTTGCTGAGAACACGCCTAAGCCCTGGCGTTAACCTATACCCTTTACCTGATCTCGATTGCGTATTTTCCGGGCTTTCTAATGCCAAGCTTCTTCGCTATTTCAGATCCGCCAGGGTCGAGGACTACGACGAATCCCGTCCACTCGGCCGTCAAAGTAGCCGTCTTGCACTCTGGGCAAATAGATCCTGTGGTTATAAGCCGGCATCGCTTGCAGGCCTTTTCGCTCACCTCTTCGCCTTCAACTTCTTCTCGACCTCAGCCAATTTCTCCAACTCCTCTCGAATCCACTCGAGCTTGCCGAGAAGGGGTTGCCTGGCCGTGACGCCGATCTTTCCTCCGACCCCTCCATAGCTCACCGCGGTTACTCGGACTCGGATCTTGTCCCTTTCAGCTAGCCTCTTCTGAGTCCTCTTTCCGAAGAGAGCGCCTTGATGCCGATCGTAAGCTACGACATCATCTAAGACCTGGGATATATGTAGAAGGCAATCTACTGGTCCTATCCGGACGAATGCTCCAAAATCTTCAACCTCCACAACCTCGCCCTCGAGCACTTCCTGTAGCATGGGGACGAAGCTGAGCAAGGTGAAAGTTGCCCTGTGGTAAGTCGCGCCGTCGCCTGCTACGATCCTCCCCACCGGATCGACCTTAACGTCAGTTATGGCTATGACGTAGCCTAGCTCTCGTGAAACCACTCCCACATACTTAAGCTTCAGCTCCCCTTCGGCGACCTTATCTAAAGGCTGGCCGAACTTGTCAGGAGGGATCCTTATAGTATCTTCGCACTTGATGAGCTTGAACATCGCCCGTTTACCATCCTTTTTATCTTAAACAGATTTTCGCTACAACAGCGCGTAGTGAATCAACAGCGGAGCGATTGCTAAGGCAATTATGCTGACGAGCTTTTGCGCGATGTGCAAAGCAGGTCCCGCGGTGTCTTTGAGTGGATCCCCATATGTATCTCCTGTAACCGCTGAGGCATGGGTAGGGGTTCGCTTTCCGCCTAAGAACCCCGTCTCGATGAGTTTCTTTGCATTGTCCAACGCTCCACCAGCACTGACCATAGTCAAAGCAAGAAGCGCACCTACAGCTATTACTGCTACCAAAAAAGCTCCGAGGGCTTCTCTTCCTAGGATAAAGCCCACGGCTACTGGGGATATAGCAACAAGCAGCGTCGGTAATATCATCTCCCTTAAGGCATTCCGTGTACATAGGTCAATGCAAGCCGAGTAGTCAGGTTTGGCTCGCCCCTCTAGCAACCCTTTGATGTGGCGGAACTGCCGTCGAACCTCATCCACCATTTGATGGGCGGTCTTGCTTACGGCCAGAATTGCCAGCGCGGAAAAGACAAATGGCATGCTAGCTCCGATGAAGAGGCCTACCATGGTAGCCGGATTGGCGAGATTTATCGTAGCCAAGTGAGCTTCCTTAAGGTATGCTAGCAAAAGCACGAGACTGGATAGATAAGCACAAACCATGGCGTATCCCTTAGCCACGGTCTTCGTGACATTTCCAACGGCATCCAGCTGGTCGCTAACCTCCTTAACATCGTCAGCCAAGCCTGCCATCTCGGCTATTCCATCGGCATTATCGATGATGGGTCCGAACGAATTTGACGACATTATGATGCCGATAACGGAAAAGATTCCAAGTGTAGCAGCAGCAACGCCATAGACCCCTCTGATCAAGTACGATAGCATGATCGTTAGCGCAACGACCAAGATGGGTGGGAGTGAACTCATCATCCCGTAACTGAAGCCTGTCATTATGTTGATTGCCGCTCCGCTCTGTGCAGCCTCAGCAATCCGCCTGACAGGTCGCCCTCTAAGAGCGGTGAAGTACTGGATTGACAGCGCCACTACTAGGCTCAATATCATCCCTAACAGAGCACAGTAGAATAGCATTACATCTCGCATCATGTAAACCGAGATCAGGTAGATGCCTGCTGCGCAGAGGGCAGCGGTCAGGACGTAGGCTAGGTTAACAGCAAGCATGCAGCTGCGAACCCTTCCGATCGATAGCACTCCGGCTATGCAAGCTAGCAGACCTACCGCCTGAGTCATGAGCGGGAAGAACACAGCATTTATGCCGTACACTCCGAGGAATGCTACTCCGAGCACCATCACGCCGATTATGTTGGCTGAGAGCGATTGAAACAAGTTGATCCCTAGACCTGCACAATCGCCCACATTGTCGCCGACCTGATCAGCGATCACAGCCGGATTTCTAGGATCATCTTCAGGAATTCCAATCTCGACCTTTCCGACGAGATCTGCTCCTACATCGGCGCCTTTCGTGTAAATACCGCCTCCAAGCTGAGCGAATAGTGCCACTAGGCTCGCTCCTATCCCGAAGCCGACTATCATTCGAGGAGTAGCGATCGGATCCGCTCCGAGCAAGCAGTAGAGACCTGCTATACCGATCAAATTCATGCCGACTATAGTTAACCCCATGCTAGCCCCTCCTCGGAATGCTATTACCAGCGCCCTTCCTATTGAGACTCGAGCTGCGTTTGCGGTTCTAACATTAGCGCGGACGCTGACATTCATTCCGATGAGCATGGAGAGTATCGCTAGGGAGGAGCCGACGATGAAGCTAAGCGCAATTTCCCAGCCCAAGCAAAAGCCGAGCAACAGGGCTAGACCTATCACGGGGTAGAGAATGGCCAAGCTCTCACGCTTTAAAAACGCGTTGGCTCCTTCGCGAATGTAAGCCGCGATTTCTTGCATCCGCTTCGTTCCAGGCTCTAAGCGCAGGATGCTCCACGTGAGTGCGCCAACTACAAGCATTGCAGCGCAACCAACGAGGAGTGTGAAGGATATAGGATCCAACGCGCTTCGATTGGAGAACGACGTTATTTTACTTGTTCTATGGTACGAAGCCCTCCACGAGGAACCTTCCGTCTTCTGTGACCAAAATTCGAGGGATGTGCTCTGCTCTCAGCCGCTTTCGCAACTCCTTATCGTTCGTTGCCACGATCCCCATCATCTCCCTAGCTTTCTCGATTAGGGCTTCGTCGGGAAGCACCTCCTTGGGAACTTGAACAAGTTTGCAATTCTTCCTAACGAGCCTTATCGCACACTCGGTAAATTTAGCCATCTTTGGCCCTCGTAATGCCAGCCGCTTAAGCTCATCCAGAGTTGTCGATAACACGACAAAGTTGACTTTAGTGCATAATATTTGACGTATCGCCTCGAATATGTTGATGTTACGTTCAAATGATAATAATATAATGTTCGCGTCCAGTAATACATTAATCATCTTCTGCATACTTTTACGATGGCAGAGGAATATTTCAGGCAGGTGTCAAACTTGGTTCAGAACTTGCTTAAGAAGCGGGCTACGATCGTCGTCGAGATCGACATTCTAACCGACTTTAAGAAACACCTTGAGCACTTGTTAAGCCTCAGCGCAGCTTCGGCTATCCTTAATGATATCGGGATCGAATGCGGAATGCGGTATTGCTCGCGAACAGAATCAAAGACCCGATTAAGCGGCGAAAAGCTGCTTGACCACATCGCAAAGGAAAAGTTAGAAGAGCGTTGGGGAGGATTCGAGTTCGCCCATGTGGATCTCGCCAGAAAGCAGGGTTACATCGCCGTCAGAGATAGTTTTGAAGCGAGAAATTATGGCCCATCTCGCGTCCCGGTGTGCCACTTCCTCCGAGGCTTCCTAGGAGGGCTCCTGAGCCGTATTCTAGGCGAAAGAATTGCAGTCGAAGAAAGAAAGTGCCTAGCGAAGGGAGATCCTCGCTGCGAGTTCTACCTTAGGCCAATCTAGTTAGCAGACGATTCCATAGCCGATAAGCCTCCAACGTTCGGCAACCCGCCTGCTGATGGCAACTCGTTGCCCTTCTTCCGCACAAACAGGCTTCCTTAGCCTGATCTCAGCGATGTCCCCCTGTATGGATGTGACAGCTCCTAAGGTCACAGCTGTTCCGACGTTAAGCACGAGAGGCTCTTTAACGCTAATCGACTCGACTCTGACCATCTCTTTTAAGCCGACGACGTATTCGAACAGCCTGACGTCGAGCGCTAACATATCGACAACTGGAGGCAAAGTTCCAGGCTTTCCTGCTACGTTGCCGAGCAAGCCGTCAGCTTTCGTCAAGCTCGGATCGAGCTTTGTCCCGATTCCAACGAGCCCACCACATGCAGCTTCCCCGACCTGCCTCCCTCCAGCGACTAAGCCGACGATTTCGGTGCATAACTCTTGATAGCCCCCCTCTACTTTTACACCCGGCCGAATTTCGATTTCATCGCCGATTCTGAACTTGCCCTGCAGAATCGTCCCTCCGATCACGCCGCCGACTAGTTTATCAGCGGGCGTTCCGGGCTTGTTCACATCGAACGATCGCACCACGAACATCCTGGGAGGTCTTGAGAGATCTCGCCTTGGAGTTGGAAGGGTCTTCTCGATAGCCTCTATTAGGAGGTCTAAGTTCACTGCATGCTGAGCTGAGACTGGGATTATGGGCGACTTCTCGATCACTCGGTCTCTGGCAAATCCAACTATCTGCTTGTAGTTCTCAATAGCGCTTTCGCGGGGTACAATGTCTACCTTGTTCTGAACGATCGCTATGTCCTTAACGCCAATTACTTCAAGCGCAGCTAGATGCTCCCTAGTTTGAGGCTGAGGAACGGGCTCGTCTGCTGCTATGACTAGTATAGCTCCATCCATCACACTGGCTCCAGCCAGCATTGTAGTCATGAGAACTTCGTGCCCTGGGCAGTCGACGAAGCTGATAGCTCGCTGGAACTCCGTCTCGGAACCGCAGTGAAGACAAGTTGAGTGAACTGTATAACAATCTGGCGGCTCGCAGCTTGGGCACTTGTAAACTGCCACGTCAGCATAGCCTATCCGGATGCTGACTCCCCGCTTCAGCTCCTCGCTGTGACGCGCTGTCCAAAGCCCGGTCAAGGCTTGGACCAGTGTTGTCTTGCCGTGATCGACGTGGCCTGCTGTGCCTATGTTGAGTTCGGGCTGGCGCGGCAGCGGCTTAGGAGTTGGAATCTTCCACTTCAATGCTCCCCGCCATTCAACCTCTCCCGCCCCTTAAGCCTGCCTCAGCTGGATTCGTGCGAATCCTTGGCTCGTCTTTACTCACCGCCTCGTTCCTCATCTAGCAGGCTTAAGCGTAGCGGGATAGCTCTGGGCGGCGGGAACGGGATTCTGCTCATCCCAAGCCTAGCAGGGCTGGGCATAACCTCCTGCTAACGCTTCGTTGCCGAAGCCTTGCTGTGCATCGCATAGCGATGCGGCGGTCTTAAAAACTTTGATCAGGAGAACTAGCCTCTTTCACCACCTTGACGTTGAGCTGGGCTATATCTCGCGTAACTACGTTTCCGCGAACAGCCTTCCTCCTCCTCTCGCCTTTTTCCCTGGGTCTAAAGCCTACTCCTCCGGAGAGAACGACCCACTTCCGAGCGCCGCCATGGACATCAGGCCTCATCGGAACCCCGTCTTTATCGGTTCCCCCAGTTATCCGTAGCTTGAGCCCCTCTAATCCAACTAGTACTCCATCAAACGTATCACCTATTTTCAAGCCGATCAGCGGGCCAGCCTTCTTCTCGTCAATCTCGATTTGACGGGCCTTCCCAGTTCTCGGGTCGGAGATAACGATCTTCATGCCGCCCATAGAGGCCTTCGCTTGCGCATGAGTGCCACGATCTCTTCTAGAACTTCTAGCTCGTCCGACCGCAAGGCGCTGCGATACTTAGTCAGCATTAACTTCGCGATTCTCTCGGGAATGCTGACGTATAGGATGTCGCCCTCCCTTATCTGTCGCCCAACAACAGGCTCCTTCATCGAGATGGCGACTTCCATTCCGATTGCAGCTTGTCCAATTGGCTGGCCCTTGTCCTGAATCTGCACAATCTTGCCGACTATCTTCCCATCGCTCTTCATGAGTGGGTAACCGGGTTCGATGGTGCCCTCTAGAACTCTGACGCCGATTATCGCCGGCTTGCTTCGCCTGAAGACGCAGTTAGGTAGGAATAAGAGCTTAGCCGGCTTGATCAAGGTCTCAAGCTCAGCCTTTAGTTTCGCTTCGCGCTCCTTCGAGACCCACTCTTCGTAGTCCTCGATCAGCTTATAGATGACATCGCTCTGGAAGATTCGAATCCCCCTGAAGCGGGCTTCTGCCTCCGCATCAGGAAGCACTCGTATGTTGAATGCTAGCACGACTCCTTGGAAGGGATCTTGGCGCCTCACTATGGATGCTTCGAATATGTCGTCGCGGGATACTGGACCGACATCTGCTCGCCTCAACGAAAAGCCTCGCATCTCAAGCTGATTAACCAGAGCCTCAAGCGATCCTAGCGTATCTGCTTTCAATACCAGCCCAACTCGATCGGACTCGATCCTGATTCTCTCGACCTCCTCAGCAATGGAAGTCGCTATTGCGTCAAGGCTCTCGCTAGGTCCTACGACGTGTAGAGGCGAGCCAGCTAAGGCTTCTTCCAGCTCTGGAGCAACTACCTTGACGCCAGCTGCAGCAAGCACCTGATTAACTAGCATGAAGCGTTCCCTCGGGTCACGCATCTCGTCGAGCGGCTTGGGCAGAAAGAGCGCTCGCACTTTAGTCACAATTGGATCGCTTTTACCGCTCAGAACGATAGTATCGCCTTTCCGTAGAACTCCATCGTATATTACGACATTTGCTGTTACGCCCAGTCCTGGCTCCTCTTTTAGCTCCAAGACAACCCCTCTAGCCGGACCTTTGGTCGTTAGCAACCGCTTCTTCATGTACTGCTGGGTTAGCCCTATCAGTACTGCAAGAAGCTCGGGTATACCCTCGCCAGTCTTGGCGCTTACCGGAACTATGGCGACGGTCTTCGTAAAGTCCCGTACTCGGTCGAAACGATCGGATCTAAATCCAAGTCTGGATAGATCTCCGATCATAGCGTAGACCCTCTTCTCGAGCTCGCGTACGACGTGGGGATCCTGCCTTGGAAGGGACAGCAGAAAAGATCCTGGCTTAGATTTCCAGCCTGGGGTCAGGTCGATCTTATTGGCAGCTATTAAGAAGGGAGTCTTTCGTGCCTTCAGAATGTCAATCGACTCGTATGTCTGGATTTCAAAGCCCCTTACCACGTCGACCACTAGAATAGCTATATCGGCAACCGAGCCCCCTCGCCTCCTTAGGTTGAAGAAGGCCTCATGGCCTGGAGTATCGATGACCAGAAGGCCTGGAACTTCGATCTCGGCTCTGACCTCCTTCAGAATGGGACCGCAAATTTCTTGAAGGGTTCCTAGTGGGAAAAAGCTAGCTCCTATGTGCTGGGTTTGGGACCGCTTTTATGCGGATATCCCCCCGGCTTCCCGTAGTTGAACGGCAGTACCTCGTATTCTATCGAGTAGTGTCGTCTTTCCATGGTCTATGTGACCCAGCACAACGATTATGGGCTGTCTCAGCGCCTCCATTTTGATCAATGTGAAGGCTCGAACGGCTGATTAAATCTACCGCGAAGCGGGCGGAATTTCCGACTCGTCGAAGAATATTCTGGCCTCGCGCTTTGCAGCCTCCTCGCCATCTGCTGCATGTATGATGTTTCGCGTTATGTCAAAGCCTAGATCCCCTCTAATCGTACCTCGCCCTGCTTCAGCTGGGTTAGTGGCGCCAACGAGCTTGCGCATTCGGCTTACAGCTCCCTCCCCTCCCTCAACTATCAGGACTACGATGGATCCTGAGAGCGTATGTTGGACCAACTTCTCGAAAAATGCTTTCCCTTGGTGCTCCCGATACACCTCCTCAACTTGGTTTCGTGTAGGCTTTAGCATGTTAAGGGCCAAGATCTTGAAGCCATTTTCCTCAATCCTTCTGAGGACTTCGCCTACGAGCCCATGCTCAACGGTTTCGGGCTTTAGGAACGCAAACGTCCACCTCATTTCTTCTTGGATTTACGCACCCAACGCTGTCGCCTCGGATCGCGCCTCAAGATGAGCATGCTCTTGCGACACTTGCTGGAGCAGAACCAAAGTATCGTTCCATCAGCTCTAACATACATGATCCCAGTTCCGAAAGGAAATTCGCGCTTACAGAATGAGCAGCGATAGGTCTTCGGGGGGATGCTGAATGGTGTCACCTGATTTTCTTAGCTTCTCGCTCGGTCTCCCTCAACATTAGGATATCGCCAACCCGT
>CAYZOK010000030.1:0-11214 GCA_964480335.1 uncultured Candidatus Bathyarchaeia archaeon
TCTAGCCGCGCTTCCTCTCTCCAGTATCTCGGCTATCTCTCCCGGAATCTCCCCTTCGGCTTGCTCCACGTAGAGCTCGAAACCCTCTTAGCATAGTAGGTTAGTGGATGCTCGATTGTTTTGCAGAGGCCATCCGGGCTTGTGCAATGGCCCTGCGTTCGGAGAGTTTTGCAACTTGGCGGCGTGTACCGCGTCCTCGATCCTCGTTTTCCGGCTATGTGCTCAACTTGGTAAAGAGTCTTCTTCAAGTCGAAATCGGCCAGCTTCGCGAACGACGAAACGACCTCTTCGACGCTCATTCCTATGTTGAGCAGAAACGACGTGAGCGCGAAACGACCTGTATGTGGTAGGCGCTTGCCCTCCTTCAGTTGCTTATAAAGTTCCTGCATGCAAGGCGGAAATGCTGTCGGAGCGATAGCACCCACCTCGAGTTCGGCTTTATAGCCCTTCAGCCTCTCAGCGGCCAGCTTCTTGAGCTGTTCGGCTCTAGCAGCAAGCGGCTCGGGAAGCTCGAATCGAGCTTTCGCAAGCACCTTCCCCTCTACTCGACGCCTAACCTCTTCCTGAAGCAGTCTAGCTCCTTCCATCAGCGTCAGGTAGACGTAGCCTTGGATGACGAGCTTGTTGACGAGCTTCCAGCGGCCTTCGCGAAATATGCTCGCGTTCTTGAGGTAGTCTCTGAACGACAGAGCAAAGTCATAGTGCTTGCCATAGAGCTCTTTGCCAACAGGCCTTATGCTCCAGCCGAATGCACGTGAGCCTATGTGCAAGATCTCCTCTCGCGCTTTTGAAGCGAGCTCCGCCTTCAGCAGCTCGTAGACACGCTTTGCTTCGGCGAGTGCGTATCGCCTGCTTAAAACATCGTCTCCGATCGCATTTACCAAGGCTACGGCGACTGGATATGAGAGGATCTCGATCTCGTTGTCTGATGCCTTCCAAAGCGCATGGACAATCCCTTCTCGGATGGCTTCTTCTATACGCCTTGCAGCGCGCTCGACGATGCGCGCGTAAGCCTCATCTGCCAGAGCCTCAAGCCTAAGCCCCCTCGCCTTAAGGTATTCGGTAGCTTCTGGTGCAAACGGGAACTTCGCTAGCTCGCTTTCGCTCCTTAGCATCAGCTCGTCGCTTCGATCCTAGGCGCGAGGTAGTAAACCAGCTTTCCGCGCGGGATCTCGAAGTCGAGCTTGACCGGCATATTCGTCGAAAACTCGATCGATACTATTTCAGAGAGGGGAGAAGCAGCTTTCACCATGTCGCTCAAGTAGCTGACTCCGAAGATCGCAGTCGAAGCTTCTTTGACTTCAAGTCCGCAGAGCGCCTCCGAGCCCATCTCGAAGTTTATCGTGACTGAGCCTAGATCTCCCGAAGCGGTTAGCGTGAAGCCCTCGGTCGTCGCGTGAAATTTTGCGCGATCGCTTACGATGGCAGCATCCGCAACAGCCTCCTTAAAGCAAGAGGTGAGGAGCCTGACCCTCGCATTGAATGTGAATCGAGGCTCTGGAGCCTCCTCCTCAGGAGGTTTCAAGGTCGATAGGCTGAATGTTTTCGCGTACGCTCCTTTAAGCGCCAAGGTAAGCTTGCCTGCCTCTTCGTTAAACGTTATATCGATGGGAGTGCCGCCTCTGGCACCTCTCAATACCTTCAGCATTTCGCTTAGGCTGACGCACATCTTGACGGGTTTCTCACAGGCGTACTCCTCGAAAGCCTCGCGAGGGAGTGAGAACTCAACCATGGCTATGTGCGAGGGATCCATGGCGCGGAGCCGAATTTGCTCAGGCTCAACCTTGAAGGGCCCTTCGTCGATCAAGATCTGAATGGTTGCCATGAGATCTCTCCAGTACCTCGCGTCCGCGATCCTTGCCCTAAGCAAGTCCCCTAGATTCGATTGACTTCGCGGTAAAAAGCCTCCTCTAGCGAGGAGCTTTGCCAGCTTGAATGCTTAGCTAGATTCGCGCCACGTGTAATTGCACCTGGTGCAGCGGAAGAACTGGGTGGACGACTCATCCATCCCCCTTATCTGGACACTCCACCAGAAGGCCTCGTTGTGGCCGCAGCGAGGGCACTCGGCTCTCGTCTTCGGCAGAGTCCGCAGCTCTTGCTCCTTTCGGCTAACGACTGCGATCGGAGACTCGCTGGGAGTGTACACGACAATTGAGGAGCCAGCAGGCGTTTCTTCGTAACCACACCGAGGACAGACGTTGAGCGATGCACCCTGCCTCTGGACGAGGTTGAGCCTCGTGCCACAATTAGGGCAGAATCGCATAGCGTATGACAAGCTACCTAGCGATTTTTTAAGTTTTTAACAGCCCTCGCCAAGATCCTCACCACCCTGATCGCTTCTGGCAATCCGTTGCGCGCAGTCTTGGCTAGGATCTCCCTAGCCTTCTTGGCGGTTACGCCACCCAAGTAGACCCTCGCTACTTTGCCCTCAAGCTGGCATCTAAACGACCTTCCGACTCGACGAGCTATGGAGAGTTTCTCAGTAAAGCGCGCATCTTGCTGCAGCAGCTCCTCGACTTCGATATCCCGATCGAGAAACGCTATGACGGGCAATCCTAGAACCTCGCGTAAGCGCTTTATGTCAACGGGAAGAGCATCCGCCATCAGCACTCCGTCAAGAATTAGCGCCCTGATCTGCTCGAAGTGGGGAGACTCCCTTACCATAGTGACGACGGCATCTGTTGCTTCCAGAGCATTGCCGCTCAGGCTGGCCATTAGAACGCCGTCGAGCGATCTCTTTCCTCTGCAGACCGCTCCGATGATCTTGACCTCATCTTGAAAGAGGCAACCGGTTACTCCCAGAATTCTGATCTCGGGCTTTACTTCGCGGATAGGGCCCCTCCTTATTCGAGAGCCTTCTCCCAAGATGCTTTAAGCTCAGCAGCTCGCGCTTTCAGCAGTTCAGCAGCTCGGGCAAGCGCCTCCTCGGGAGATCCTTTCTTGGTCCTCACGGTGACTATGGAGTTTGCTGCGAGCGGATGGGGGGTGTGGTACGAGGCGAGCTCGACATCTTCATCCTGAAGAAGGGCTTCCTGCAAAGCATTACAGAAGGTATGGCTCTCTCCTTCAAGTTCGATCTTCAGCAGATTCTTGCGCCTTTCCAGAACTTTGATTCTCACCCTAAGCCACCCTTCCGTAGTCGAGTGCTATCTTCCTCTTTTCGACATTTCCGCAAGCGGGGCATTGCAACGCCTTGCCTCGCCTCAAAGGCTTTCCGCATTGCGAGCAAAACGCTAAGATGACGCCTAGCATCCTTCCCACGGTCGATAGATGAATCACGTTGTTCTTCAGGCTGACCACCTTAGCCCTGACTATGTCGCCGACTTTAAACGCCTCTGCCACGTTGTGCAGGAACTTGCTGCTCACGGAGCTTATGTGCAATATCCCTGTGAATGGCCTCGCTAGCCTGCTCCTTCCCGTTATGATGATCTTAATCGTGCAGGTGCTAGCGCTGCAGCTTACGACTTGGCCGAAAACCGTGCTACCAACGCGGGGTAGAGTCGGGCCTTGCACAGCTTGGTAGATCGAGGCTATCCTGCCGACGAGCGTGACCGAGCCAGTGATTGCTGACCGTATAACACCATCTTTGACGTACGTTCCCTTGCCAGGGATGTACTCCTCGATCACTCCAACCCTCTCCCCAGGAACGATAAACCGCTCTTTCTTCAACTCAAGCTCCTAACGATCACGCGGTACGGGATTGGCAGCTTCGAAGCTCCCCTTGCCAACGCCTCTTTGGCTACGTCGACGCCTCCTTCGTCGACCTCGACTACGAGAACAGCCTTTCCGCGCTTCACACGAGCTGCTAGCCCGGTCGATTTGCCAAACGAAAGCCGCATTCCCTTTTGGATTCGATCGGCACCTGCGAATCCGAGCATCTTATTCTCCCTGATGACGTGATGCGGATGCACTGCTATTGTGAAGCGATAGTTCTCGATCCCCAGCCTTCTCTCCAAGAGCTTGTTAGTGGCAACTCGGGCAGCCTCGAGTGCATTGTCTCGAACCAGAGCGTCGGTAGCGGACACCAGCTCCAAGCGATGCGTGAAGGACTTCCTCGTGTTGCCCAGCACGTACTTGACAACGGCGGGCCTAGGAGGACCTTTGATATACTCGCGTCTTGTGTAAGCAGGCGTAGCTAGTCCTTTTCGAGCCATTCTCCGCCTCGGGCAACAGAGTGTCGACCCTCATAAGCTTTAGCAAGTCTTCCTTCAAGGGCTGAAGAGCTTTATCACAGTATTCGCTCCCTTTTTCGATGCTCGCGTACATCGCGTGGTTTAAAGAGCTCACCAAAGAGGATCTTCTACTCGTAGGAGGTAAAGGCGCTAATCTTGGTGAGCTTACGCGAGCAGGCTTTCCAGTCCCTCCGGGCTTCGTTGTTACAGTAGATGCATACAGATCCTTCCTGAAGGAGGCAAACCTGGAGCAGAGGATCGCCAAGACATTAGCGGAACTGAACGTGGATAACACGGAGCAACTGCACGAAGCAGCGCGCAAAATTCAGGAGCTCATCCTTCAAGCCGATATGCCGGATGATATCAAGAAGGCGATTGTCGGTGCCTACCGAGAGCTCTGCAAGCGAGTCGGTCGTGAAGTCCCAGTAGCTGTTCGCTCGTCAGCCACGGCTGAAGATTTGCCTACAGCATCCTTTGCAGGTCAGCAGGCATCGTTCTTGAACGTGGTTGGCGAACGCAAACTTGTCGAAAGCGTTCAAAAGTGTTGGGCGTCGTTGTTCACGCCCAGAGCCATCTTTTACCGCGAGAAACACGGGATTGATCACTCGAGAACGTACATGGCCGTCGCAATCCAGCAGATGGTTCAGGCAGAAGCGGCTGGAGTTCTCTTCACCGCCCACCCGACGACCGGAGATCGAGACAAAGTCGTGATAGAATCGACTTGGGGCTTGGGCGAAAGCCTAGTCGCTGGCGAGGTTACGCCAGACCGCTTCGTCGTCGACAAGAGCTCTCTCCAGATAGTGGAGAGGCAGATTTCAGATGAGAAGAGGGTTAAGCGTATCAGGTGCCCCAAGACCGGCAAGACGATCAAAGTCGAAGTCGAGCGCGATAAGATCGTCACTCAGTCGCTTCCTGATGACTTGGTAAAGCAGTTAGCAGAGATCGGGAGGAAGATCGAAGAGCATTACAGGTTTCCGCAAGACATCGAGTGGGCGGTTGAAGGTGGAAAGTTGTGCATCTTGCAGACGAGAGCGGTTACTGTTCTGCCCGAGGAAAGAGAAGAGGAAGCAGAAGTCGGAGCTCCACTGCTTAGGGGAGTCGCTGCTAGCCCCGGAGTCGGAATCGGTCCTGCCAAGATAATCCTTGATGTGAAGAAGGCAGCTTCTAGCTTCTCGCAAAACGACATACTGGTCACCAAGATGACGAATCCTGACTGGGTTCCCTTGATGAAGAAGGCTTCTGCGATCGTGACGGACGAAGGCGGAATAACGTGCCATGCGGCAATAGTCTCGCGCGAGCTCGGA
Source organism: uncultured Candidatus Bathyarchaeia archaeon (assembly GCA_964480335.1). Taxonomy (GTDB): domain Archaea; phylum Thermoproteota; class Bathyarchaeia; order CAYZOK01; family CAYZOK01; genus CAYZOK01. The sequence goes on from CAYZOK010000030.1 coordinate 5,477, forward strand.
ATCCCCTGCGTAGTTGGAACTAGGCAAGCTACAATAGCCCTAAGGCCGTTCCAGGCGAAGACGATCACGGTCGACGGATCGCATGGCGTCGTCTACGGTGGGGCCTATAGGCCTGCTGCAGCCGCACCATCGGCTCCGGCGACCGGAGCAGCTGGCGTCGAAGAGGCTATTCCGGTAACCGCTACGAAGGTCTACGTCAACCTGTCGATTCCTGAGCTCGCCGAGAAAGTATCTCGAGAGACCAAACCGGACGGTGTTGGGCTATTGAGGGCCGAGCACATGATGTTAAGCATCGGCAAGCATCCGCGCAAGCTCATCGAGGAAGGCGGGGAGGAGCTTATGGTAAACGCGTTTGCCGAGGGGATAAGGAAGGTAGCAGAGGCTTTCTATCCGCGACCTGTCGTTTACAGATTTCTCGACTTCAAGCCTGACGAATTCCTAGGCCTAGAAGGAGGCGAGATCGAGCGAAAGCTTGGGCACGTAGGCCCGAATCCGATGCTCGGCTATCGAGGAGCATTCCGATATCGCAAAGAACCTGAGATATTCCGCCTTGAATGCCGCGCGATCGCCAAGGTGCGCGAAGAGTACGGGCTAAAGAACGTCTGGGTCATGATTCCGTTCGTTAGAACGCTCGAGGATGTTGCAGAGACTAAGAGGCTCATGAAAGAAGAAGGACTGAGGCAGGGTCCCGACTTTGAGCTGTGGCTCATGGTCGAGGTTCCCAGCACGGTCTTCTTGATCGACGAATTCCTCGACCTGGGCATAGACGGCGTGTCCTTTGGCACGAACGACTTGACGATGTTGATCTTAGGCATAGATAGGGGCGATGCCAGCGTTGCAGAAATCTATGATGAACGAAATCTCGGCGTGCTGAGGGCGCTATCTCACGTCATTCGCATATGTCGCGAACGCGAGGTGACAACGTCCATCTGCGGCCAAGCGCCATCGGTGTATCCCGAGTATTGTGAGTTCTTAGTGCGGGAAGGAGTCACCAGCTTAAGCGTTAATCCTGACGCTGTCGTCCCGACTAGGAAGCTCGTAGCGTCAATCGAGCAACGAATATTGCTCGAAGGAATTCTGGGATTTAAGCGAGAGCGAGGCTGGAAGCTACTCGGCTAGGGCATTAGCCAGCACTCCGAACTCGGTGGGTGTGAGCTGGTACACCCGCTTCTCAGCGAATGGAAGGGCTTCTAGCACTTTCAGGCTTATGCCGAGCATTTTCATGGCTTTACGCAGAGTCCTCCTGCGCTGGGCAAACATCTTCGAGACGAGTTCCGCGAATAACCCTTCGTCCTTCAATCTGAGCAGGGGTTCCTTCCGAGGCTTCAGCGACACGATGGCCGATCTCACATCGGGAGGAGGATAGAATGCGCCTCTGCGCACTACCTCGATAAATTCCACTTCTGCTTTGCAGCTTGTCATGACGGTTAACCTTCCGTAGTCCTTGGTGCCAGGTTGCGCCACGAGCCTTCTGGCAAACTCTTCTTGAAAAGTCAGGATCGCCAGCTGAAAATCGCTCTCAAGCAGCTTGAACATCAGTGGAGATGCTATCGAGTAAGGCGGTGTTGAAACGATCTTAGTGAACGGCGGAATTTCGACCCTCAGGAAGTCGCCGTGAATCAGCTGCACGTTTTCGACCTTCCCAAGCCGGTCTTGCAACGCCTTGAAGATCCGCTCATCCAGCTCGACTGCGATAACATCCCTTGCCTTCTTGGCGATGGCCTCGGTTAGAAATCCGAATCCAGCTCCGATGTCCAGCACAACGTCAGCATCGGTTATTTCTGCTAGCTCGACCAACCGTCTTATCACCCGCTCATCGACGAGAAACGTCTGTCCTAGCTCCTTCTTCGGCTTGACGTTGTATAGTTTCAAGAGCTTCCTGACCTCGCGGAGAAGCTTCACAAACTAGGGAACTCGAGTGAATAGCCTATACCTGACTTCAGCATCCGTTAGCTCTTCTAAAATTCGCTTAGTGATCAGTTTCACAGGATCCGGCATGTTCACTCTCTTGCGAATGTCTTCAAAGCTCTCGAAAGCTCCCCTCCCTCTTTCCCTCAGAATTTCCCTCGTGTATCGTTTGCCTATCCCGGGTATGAGCTCTAGCGCATGCATCCTAGGAGTGATCGCTGAGGCTCGGTTGAAGAAGTCCAGAAATCGTCTTTCGTTTTGCTTAACGATCTTTCCGATGACCGTGGGAAGCTCGCTCCTAGCAACTGGAGTGAGGCTCGAACAGTTGATTCGACCTTTGATGTGATCGACCTTCTCCCTCTCCCTCTCGCGCCCAACGTAGACCCGCTCTCCAATCTCGAGCGCAACTCCAGGTCTGATGGCAGCCTCGAGAAAGGTGAAGTACCTCTCTCCAAGGAGGAGGGCAGTTGGTACGGCACGATATCCTCTGCCATGCGGAATGAAGTCGAGAACGTAAGCGTATTCTTCGTACAGCTTCCTAGGCTCTCTCCGCAATGCTAGGCTACCTACTCGCATATTCGCTGAGGAGCTTGATCATGTCCTTAAGCCTAGGTTCGATCAAGATCCTCCTTTTTCCAGCAGGGAAGAAGATCCTGAGCTCTTCGACGCTCGATGGCATACAGTTTACTATCTGCACAGCCTCATCGACCGTAAGATCGAATTCCTTAGTCAGCCTCTCGACGATCTCTCTGGCTTTACCAAGCTCGAGCCTTGCAAACTTCCTCGCAAAGTCGAGAGCCCGCCGCTGAATCTCATCAAGCTCAGCCTCCTTTTCTTCGAGAATCTTGCGCACCTCGCTGATTGTTATCGATTTTTCTTCCAAGATCTGAACCAAGGCTAACCTCTGAACGGCCTTATGTGCTCGGGCGTGGTAATCACGACCTTCCTCTTGTTGCCGTTGTAGACTTCAACCACATATGCTCGCCCTCGCGTTCCGACGATTCGTCCGACTTTGCCTTGGAATCGCCTATGAGGCATAGCTTTGTGATAGCTGGGGTCGATGTCGATCACGATCCGATCGCCTACTTGATAGTCGGTGAGTACCCTCCCCAACGGTTGGAGCCCTCGGTCTCGCACGCTCTTTCTAAACACCTTACCAGTTTTATGGCGGTACCCCCTAGATTTCGGCAATTCCCGCCTTGAACCGAAGCCTTCTCTCCTTAATGATCCTCTTGAGCATCCTCCTGAACGAGGAGTAGTACTTCAGCAGCTCTTTAACGTCTTTCTCGCTTGTGCCCGATCCGCGAGCTATCCTCCTGACCCTCGAGCCCTTGATAAGCTCGGGGCTCTCGCGCTCCTCTCTAGTCATTGATTGGATGATGTAGCGCCACTTCCTTAGCTTGCCCTCAGCTACTTCGACGGCGCCTATCGGAATCTCGGGAAGTCCTGGCAACAGGCTAGCGAGCTTCCTCAAGGGCCCCATTCGTTGAAGCGATTCGAGCTGGGCTAGAAGGTCGTCCATCGTGAACTTCCGCAAGAGCTCTTTGGGCCTCTTAGCCACTGCCTCAGCTCGCTTCACTCGCTCTAGCAAGGCTTTTAGGTCTCCAAATCCGAGCACTCGGCCTACAAACCTGGGCGGATCGTATGGTTCGATGTCGTCAAGCGACTCGCCACTTCCAGTGAAGCCTATCTGCGCGCCGCTTGCGACGACAGCCGATATAGCTCCTCCCCCTTTAGCTGAACTATCAAGCTTAGCCACGAAAATCCATCCCACTTTGACAGCTTCGCTGAACGCCTTTGCCTGAGCGAATGCTTGCTGGCCGATCGTGGCATCGACCACCAGAACGGTTTCATCCGGCTTGACGCGCTCGGCGATCTCCCGCATCTCTTGCATCAAGCTTTGCTCTTCCTTGTGCCTACCCGCAGTATCGATCAGTACTACGTCGAATCCTTGGCTTCTGAAATTCTCGATGCCCTCCATTGCTATGTCAGCGGAGCTCCCCTCCCTCTTGCCGTAGACCGGTATCCCTTCGCCCTCAAGGAGCTGCTGCAGCTGCTCAAGCGCGGCTGGTCTAAACGTATCGGCGCAGATCGCGGCTACCGAAATGCCCCTCCTCTTCAGGAACTTGGCAAGCTTCGCCACGCAAGTAGTCTTTCCACATCCCTGTATGCCTACGAAGAGGATGACTCGCCTTTCCCCAGGCCTGTACCTGAGCTCAGCCCCCTCCCCTCCCATTAGCTTGGTGAGCTCTTCGTAGGCAACTTTGACCGCATACTCTTTGCGCGAAATGCCAGGTGGAAGCTCCTCGCGAAGTATCCGCCTCTCCATTTTCCTTGATAGCTCAAAGACGAGCTCGACGCTCACATCCGCCTGCAAGAGGGCTCGCTGAAAGTCGCGCACGAGCTCTCTGACAGCTCCTTGATCTACGACTGGGGCTCGAAGCAATTTGCGAACGCCATCTCGCAGCAGCGCTCCTATGCGCTCCATCCCAGCTTCAGGAATGCACCACCCAATATTAGCGGAAAGAGCACGGTGGCATCTCCCCACACGCTTGCGAACTTTCCACCTTCCTTGATCTTTCCCCACGAGATAGCCTCTCCTAAAGGCGCCCCACTCAAGCTCCCTCCCTCAGGCCTATCTAAGGTCACCTGGATCGCAATGTCAGCTCCTCCCCGCAGGATGCACGCCATCAGTGTGTGGTGCTTCGGAAGGCCTCCTCCCAGCACTATAACCCCAACTCTTTCGGATTCGAACACCATATCGACGAGCTTCGAAAAGTCAGCAATAGCATCGAGCTGCAGAGGAGACGACATCAAGTGAAACGTCACCATGGAGTCTGCTAATCCCGGAGAAAAGACCCGAACGTCTGCTAAGTAAGCGCTATGCACGATCGACCCCTCATCGCGAAGTCTTCCCCCGAGATGATGTAAAAGCTCGCTGACGCAGCAGATATCCTTCAGCTCGGGTGTGACATCGCGTACAAATTTCTCGAGCCTCTCGAACGCCCTTTGCTCGATGTAGATGTTGCAGATCCTCCCTAAGCCTGCCTGCCTTGCTTTTTCGTCAGAGATGACCTCGCCCCACCTATGCCTGAAGCCGAGCGCCTCGATTATGTCGTGAACTACGCTTGCACCGCTCAGCACTAGTGCTTTGATAAAGCCCCTTCTGATGAGCTGCGCGATGATCCTCCGCAGTCCTGCCGCCACGAGCGGACCAGCTAGAGCTAGGAAAACGCTACACCGCTCATCGCTCAGCATCTCAGCCAAGAGATCGGTCGCCATGGCAAGCTCTCGAGCTTCAAGCGCATGGCACCGACGATAGGCGCCGATTAGCTTTCCGAGATCCAAGCCCAAAGTCAAAATAGCCTTAAACGAACATAATATGCCCGACGTCCGGGCTAATTCCTGGCCTAGCTGGAAAGATTATGACGAAGAATGTCGTCACGATTTCTCCTGATGCATCCCTCGTCGAAGCTAGTAAACTGATGGAAGAGAGGGACATAGGATCGTTAGTCGTCGAAGACGAACGCGTTATTGGAATTGTAACTGAGCGCGACCTCGTGAAAGCATCTTCAAGGGGGCTCGACCCTCAGGTAACAAAGGTCCGGGAGCTCATGTCGGCACCAGTCATAACATGCCCGCCTGACGTTTCGATAACCGAGATCGTCAAGACAATGGCCGAGAAAGACGTTAAGCACATTCCAATCGTAAAGGAAGGCAAACTGGTCGGGATGGTAAGTAGCAAGGACGTTGCCCTCTCCAAGATGGCAGATGCTGGCCTCTTCTTCCATAGCTTGCTGTTCGGTTACTACAAGGCGCTGACCGAGGTC
>CAYZOK010000031.1:0-10261 GCA_964480335.1 uncultured Candidatus Bathyarchaeia archaeon
GGTGGGATTCGAACCCACGCGGGCCCGAAGGCCCACCGGCTTTCCTGCGGATCTCGAGGCCGGCGACTTGCCTGGCTAGCCTACCCCGGCTCGCTCTGTACTCTATGCAGCAGGCTTTTTCTTTTTAGAGCAGGCTAACGTCTAGGACAGACGAGCAGAAGCAGGATCTCTCGCTCGGGATGTCGGGGATAGTTGCGTAGAGTAATTCGTTGACATTTTCTACATTGGCGCGTAGCGACTCTACAATGCTCTCAACGGTGACGGGCCTCTCACCATAGACATCGACGTCGGTTACTAACCCTACGCAAGCGTAACACATCTCGGCTTCTCGGCATAGATAGGCTTCCGTGAGAGCTGTCATGCCGATTATCGAGAAGCCCATCCGTTGGTAGAAGAGGCTCTCTGCCCTTGTACTAAATCGAGGACCCTCGATGCATACGTAAGTGAACGATTCTCCACGTTGCTCCTCTTCGGGTGTTGGATGCACCGTTATGTTTGGAATCACCTTTTGAGCGGCATCTAAGAGGGCTCGACGAAGCTCAGGGCATGTCGGATCTGCGAAGGGAACATGCCCGACAACACCGCCCTCGTAAAAGGAGATTGAGCGACGGGCCGTCGTCCGATCGAAGAACTGATCGACGACCACAAGCTCTCTTGGCTTTATTCTGTCAGGCTGGAGAGAGCCGACTGCGGTAGGGCTCAGAACGCGCTTGATTCCAAGCTCCTTCAAAGCCCAGACGTTGGCTCGGAAGTTTATTTTGTAGGGCGGGATCGTGTGACGCCTTCCGTGTCTTGCAAGGAATGCGACCTTCCGCTGCTTTACCCATCCTACATAGATTGTGTCCGAGGGGCTACCGTAGGGAGTGTACACTTTGATTTCGCGTGCATCAGTTAGCATGGTTGGATCGTAGTTCCCTGTCCCGCCGATTATCCCTATCTCGGCAGTTTCCGGAGGCTTAATTCGGGGGCTTGCCAAAGTCAATGACGGTTTATTTTTGGTGACGTTAGAAGGCTTTGTGGCTCGTTTCGTTGGAATAGATCTTGCAGGTAAGCCCTCAAGACCTACCGGTTGGGCGCTCCTTGATGGGCGCGCTCTGAGCGTGAAGACGTTGTTCTCCGACGACGAAATCCTTTATGAAACTGCGAAAGCCGATCCGTCGGTAGTTGCAATTGACGCCCCTCTTAACCTCCCTAAGTCTGGTGCAACTCGTTTTGTGGACCGAGAAATGCGCAAGCGAGGCTATCCTGTGCTTCCGCCGCTGTACCCATGCATGAGAGAACTGGCCCTGCGCGGAATGGCCATAGCTAACAAGCTTCGACACTTAGGGCTGAGAACAATTGAAATCCATCCAGCATCGACGCTCAGAGCTCTTTCAATGCCAAGAAATCGAAACGCTGCATGGCATTCGTTGAGTGAGATGGGATTCTGGATCGAGGGAACGCCAACAGACCACGAAGTTGACGCCGCGATCGCCGCGCTAACGGCGCTCCTCTACCATCTAGGCTTGGCCGAAGTTATTGGAGACGAAGAGGGTCTCATAGTGGTTCCAATTAGGCGGAAATGGAGCGAGATATCGATCTTTTAAGGATCGAGAAGATTCGATCCGCGGTGCGCGAAGTGCTTAGCGCTGGCTACCAATTGAGCCCAGATGCCGTCGAAGTGTTGAAGGAAGCCCTCGATCCCCAGCAGGTAGTCAAGCTTGCGATAGAGAAGGCGGAAAAGGCGTCTCCAAAGCTAAACGCTCTCTCCGCTGAGTTATTGAAGGCTGTCATCCGCGAGCTTGAGGGGATAACCCCGAAAGTAACATTCAGACCCTATGCAAGCGAAGTCGAGGAGGAGGTAGAGATCGTTAAGGATCCTACAACCCAGCTCAGCACTGAGGGTACCGAAAGCGGCTTTCTACGATACTTCAGGAGCAGGTTGGAGAAGTTACAATCGTTGCTGAGAGAGCGGATGGATGTTGCCGATGTCCTTTCGATTAGCGAAGCCTTACGGAAATCAGTAGGATCCACAGTCAAGTTTGTCGGACTAGTTTTCGAGAAGGTTGAGCGTAGAGGAAGGATCAGGCTACTTCTTGACGATCTTGAGGAGGAGGCTACGGTCGTTTTCAAGACGGGAGTAGGGCCTGGCTATGAAAAAGCTCGGCAGCTCTTGGTCGATCAAGTCGTCTGCATCCAAGCGACTCGCTATCCTGCCTACTTCTTGGGAAACGACGTCGTATGGCCCGATGTTCCTTTGAAGGCTAGGCGTAAGGAGGCGGAAGAGCCTATCTACGCCGCATTGACCTCGGATCTCCACGTCGGTAGCAAGCAATTCCTAGAAGAGCTCTTTCACCGGTTCCTCCAATGGCTGCGTGGAAGGTATGGCTCTCATGTTGAGAGGCGAATAGCGGGGAGGGTGAAGTACGTAGTCATCGCTGGGGACCTTGTCGATGGGCTAGGAGTATACCCAGGCCAAGAAGAAGACCTTCTAATCGCCGATGTTGGAGAACAATACGATTATGTCGGGCGCCTTCTGGAGGAAGTTCCCGAGTACGTACGGGTGATAGTCATACCGGGGAACCACGACGCCGTTCGTCAAGCGCTTCCGCAGCCGGCGATTCCATCAAAATATGCCAAGCAGCTGTACTCGAATGATTCCATAACGATGCTTGGTAACCCGGCCCACGTTAAGCTGCACGGGGCGAGTCTGCTGCTTTACCACGGGCGCAGTTTGGAGGATATCATAAGCTCGGTTCGCGGGCTAAGCTATAGCCGGCCAGAGGATGCGATGTGCCTGTTGCTTAGGGGCCGGCACTTAGCTCCGATGTATGGAGCAAGTACGCCTATTGCTCCTGAACTCGAAGACATGCTCGTGATCGAAGATACTCCCGATGTGCTCCATTGCGGGCATGTGCATGTAAACGGCTACAAAAGCTATAGAGGCGTGAAGGTCGTTAACTCCGGCACCTGGCAGGCAACCACTTCCTACCAGTTGAAGCGCGGAATTACGCCAACTCCAGGAAAACTTCCGGTGCTTGATCTGTGTACCCTCGAGATGATAGAGATCGATTTTAAGTCCAGCCTAGCGGCGTAAGACCCTTCGCTACCAATTTAGCTACACGTAAGGGTTCAGGCTTGAGTCCGGTCACAAGAGCTTCCTTAAGGACCTTTCGCGCGTCCTCAATGGAAACTCCGACTATTTGGACGAACATCCGCTTCTGATGTACCTCGATAGGCACTGGAGGCCCCATCTTCTTCAGGATCTGCAGGCGCACGCTCCAGTCTTTGAAGTGCTTTCTCAGGGCGCCTTCAACAGCTTCTTCGGAGGGGCGTTCTGGATTAGCAACAATGATAGGAATTCTAAGACGGCGATAGAGGGCCTCTGGGTCCAGCATGTTAAAACCAGCACATGGTATCGCTGGCAACACTATGACTTCAGGCTTCCTTTCGAGCCTTTGAACAAGCTCCGTGAGAGTGTCCACGGCGTCAAGCCCATCTATAGAGACCCGTGAAAGCGCCACTTCCTGCAAGACATTGTTAGACAACAAGACGACCGTGAGAAGGACCGTGCCCTTTCTCTTACCAGGCGGAAATGCTCCATCATCAACTCCTAGCACTATCACGAGACCTTTCGTTCGATCAGAAATGTCAACAGATCAACCCAAGCTTCGAAATAACCTCGGTCGACGGGATCCCTCACGCCTAGCTTGCTTTGCCTGGCAACTTCTCGGCGAAGGAGGAGGTAGCTCTCAGGTTCTCGGGCGGCAAGGATTTCGTTAAGTAGGGGTTTCGTCGAGACTCGCTTTAGAGATTCTACCATGCCTTGCAGCGCATTGAGATACCCTCTGATGTATTCTGTCTGAGCACTTCCATAGATGGCCTCGACGTACCTGAGGTTATGCTGGGCGCGTTCGTAATCTCGCTGGCTTATGGCCTCAAATAGTGAGAGTATGGTTTCTCTGGCGCGCCTGAGCCTCACTATCTAGCTCTCCTTCTAAGCGGTTGCTTAAAGTAGACCTCCCTCCCGCCTATGGCTATTTTTGCAGGAACTCCCTTTCTCATCAAAGTGCCTAGTTCTACCAAGGCATCCAAGTAGCGCTTGGCCGTGGGTCGACTTATGCCAAGCTTCGTTGCAATGATCGTTGATGTCACGTACTCATCGGTCTTCAGCGACGCTAAGATTCGTTTCATGAGCTCGAATGTAGGATGGCGTTTAGCGACGAACGATTTTTCACTTGAAACCGGATGGGATTTCTCGCGGTTTCTAAAGTGCAGAGTTGACATTTTCTTTCCCTAAGAGAAAAATTACTTGAAAAATTTTCCTCCATTTATTCGGAAACTTTCAAAAAATTCGAACTTAGAACGGGCGAAAAATTTTCAAGAATTATTTCTCTTGGAGAAAAATTGCTTAATTCTTGGTATATGCAAAAATTTGAACTATCTCTTTGCAATTCGGAAGCTTGTTCCGCAATTAGGGCACTTATAAGCCTCTATGGTTACCGTCCTCCGGCCGTGAGGTTTGAGCTCCCAGCGTTTGAGGGGCTCTTCGCTGACTTCAAAACTGCAGTTTGGGCATAGAGGATCCAACTGCGGTAACTACTCAGTAGGCGTTTTTAACAAACGTGTTGGTAAAACTTTTAGAACGGTTGTTGAACGGCGCTTCGTTGGTCAACAATCTCAACGGACGCCTTCATCAATACGTATATCCGAAAAAGGTTAGGCCACAAAGCTGCTTCATATTTGTAAGACGTGACCTAATTTCAAATATTCAATTCATTGGATTGAATTATGCAATTCAAATGCAATAGCCATGGGCAGGCGCAGGATGCTTAAGGATTCCATGTACGTCCTCTTTAGGGCAGAGCGCGAACTCTATGAGAAGTTTAAGAATGTGTGCTACGAAACGCTTGGAACCACTCCATCGGAACTCTTTAGAGCCTTTATGAAGTCGATTGTCGAAGGCGGCGAGAACATAGTAATAAGCCGAAGGCCGATCCAGACCTCCATCATGATCACGCAAAAAGTGGAGCAAGAAGAGGCATCTCTAAGCCCGCGGGAGCTCATACTTCGCGATCAACTTGCCACTCTAACGAAGAAACTTGACCAAGCGATTCGTCGGCGCGCTCCAAAGTCTTACATAGAAGACCTGCGTGAGAAGCTATTCTCACTCTGCCGCTCGATTAAAAGTCTAAACCAGGAAGAATTCGAGTGCGTTAAGGATGTTCTAGACAAGACTCGGAGCTATTTAGAAGGTTGCGTCAAGCAATCGCATGGTTAAACCCTCACCGCAGGCTCGATAGACCTAGACTGTGACGGCAATTTCAGCCAAGTTCAAGTATCGACGGTATTCCGGATCAGCGCGAGTGGGAATGCGAATCTATGGCCCCTACGGTCCCTACTTCTATTCGGCTAGACGAGAAGGCAGAAAAGTCATCTTTAGATACTTGGGCCGAGATGTCAAAGAAGTTGCCAAGGCCCTTGGCATACGCGAAAGCGAAGCTCATCAGAGATGCCTTAACGCCCTCCTCCACCTCCTTGAGCGATCCAGCGACCGAAATGTGCGGACAAAAGCCAGGCTAGCCATTCAAAAGCTTCTCAGCTCAAGAAAGTAGGGGTTGGGAAGGAGGCGTCGAAAAACAGTCAAGATCGTCAAGAAGAAGCTACCTCGCGTATTCCTCTGCCCTCAATGTGGGCAACAGTCTGTTAGGGTCACGATTAGATCACCTAACTTAGCAACTGTAGCCTGTGGTAACTGTGAGCTTAGGGCCGACATCGAAGGCCCGCCTGGCTTGCGTGAGGTAGACTTCTACTGCCGATTTGCTGACAAGTTTTATGAAGGGGCAACCTAAAGCGGGCAAAGTCGAAAAGTACCTCCTAACAAGGATCAGCCAAGAGGGCACCATCCATATGGCGCTCTTAGACCCGGAGAAGGCGACTCCAGCGGAGGCGCGCTCAATAGCTAAGCAGGCATGCGAAGCCGGCACTGCCGCAATAATGGTAGGGGGATCCACTGTGGGCGATGCTCAGACAGTCGACCAGGTAGTTAAGGCCGTAAAGGAGGCGGTAGACGTGCCCGTCATACTATTTCCGAACAATGTCTCAGGGGTTAGCCGATACGCAGACGCCATTTGGTTCATGTCTCTACTCAACTCCACGAATCCCTACTTTATCACAGGGATCCAAGCTCTAGCAGCTCCTTTAGTCGAACGGTATGGTCTCGAAGTCTTGCCCACGGCATACCTAATCCTAGGAGATGGCGGCGCTGCTGGCTATATGGGCCAAGCACGGCCGATTCCCTGCGACATGCCCGAAATAGTCATCGCGTATGCCCTTGCGGCCAAACACTTAGGCATGCGCTTCGTTTACTTGGAAGCTGGATCTGGAGCGAAAGAGCCGGTACCTCCGGCCGTGGTATCACCAGTCAAGCAAGCTACCAAGCTCGCAGTAATAGTGGGAGGCGGCATTCGATCTCCTGATGTCGCTAAGGGGATAGCTGAGGCAGGAGCCGACATAATAGTGACCGGAACCCTGGTCGAATCCATAGCTGACATCGGCAGGGCGATAAAAGAGATCGTAACGGCGATAAGATGCAGGTAGCTAAAATCCCTCCTGCTCAACGCGCCTACTTCGATAGTATAGAGACCGAACTTTCCCGTCTGTACGAAATTGCCAAGCAAGCTCGCCGCAGAGGTCTGGATCCAGACCTCGAACCTGAATCTAAAATCGTGAAAAGCCTCGCCGAGAGGGTTGAGAAGCTAGTTGGACCTGACGGAGTGGCTAAACGAATAATGGAACTAAGCCACCTGCCTCGCGAAGTCCTCGCGATCAAGATAGCTGAGGAGATAGTTTACGGGCGTTACGGCCATCTGGCCGAGCGAGAGGCTGCCGAGCAGGCGTTGAAGACATCATTGGCGATCTTGACGGAAGGGGTGACTGCAGCGCCTTTGCAAGGAGTGGTCAATGTTGCTATAAAGAGGAACCGGGACAGATCGCGATATCTTGCGATATACTTCGCAGGACCTATACGATCTGCTGGCGGCACCGAGCAAGGCCTCTGCCTGGTAATCGGCGACCTCATTAGGCGCATGCTGGGATTAGATCTATACAAGCCAACGGAGGAAGAAGTTCGCCGCTTCATCGAGGAGGTTCGACTCTATGAGCGAGAGGTAGCCAGGTTTCAGTACCGTATTCCCGACGAGCTACTCGAGGTAGCTTTGCGGAGCATCCCTGTCGAAGTGACTGGAGTTCCGACGGATCCGGTGGAGGTGTCATCATTCAGGGATCTACCACGGGTGGAGACGAACAGGCTTCGGGGCGGAGCCCTTCTTGTGTTAAATGACGGGCTGATCGGCCGCTCGAGGAAGATCTGGAAGATAATTGAAGAACTCAGCATCGACGGCTGGGGCTGGTTAAAGTCCTCTTACGTTGAGGAAGATAAGCTGGCCGAGGGTCTAGAGCACTTGCGGGAAGCGATCGCAGGAAGGCCAATCTTTTCACTACCAGGGAAGTTAGGGGGCTTTCGGCTACGCTACGGGAGAGCTCGCAATACAGGCTTAGCTGCCGTGGGGATCCATCCGGCCACCATGGTAATTCTGCATGAGTTCCTTGCAGTGGGGACTCAGCTATGCCTTAACCTTCCGAGTAAAGCAGCCATCGTAACCCCAGTGGATACTATAGAGCCGCCGACTGTCAAGCTGAAGAACGGAACGGTACGCCGTCTGGAAGACATCGAAGAAGCGCGTAGCTCACGCGATCAAATTGACGAGATTCTATTCCTTGGAGACGTTCTAGCCTCGCTTGGCGATTTCGTCGAAAACAATCGGCCGCTTGCCCCTCCTGGATACTGCGAGGAATGGTGGGCGGAGGATTCTGCTAAAGTAATTCTCGAGAAATTCGGATCTCTCGAGCGATGCGCTCGGTCAGCCGGAATTGCGGCTGAAAGGCTTAGAGAGTTTATCGAGAGACCTCTGCACGTCAAGCCGACGGCGATCGAAGCTGTAAAACTTGCACGTTTGGGCGTGCCTCTGCATCCTAAGTACACGCACTTCTGGTCTGCCCTAACTCCTCGAGAAGTTAGATCGCTGCGAAGAGCCCTCTCGAACGCCAAGCTCAGAGTACAGAACGGAATTGTGAGTCGCATAGAGGCTCCTCTTGATAGCCCAGCGAAGGCGTTGCTGGAAAAAGCTGTAATCCCCCATGAAGTCTTTGACGAGACCATAGTGGTCTCAGACGAAGCGCCTGCGCTAGGCCTTGTCTTAGCCCTTACGGAGGAGGTAGATGACGACTTCGAGGCAGGAAGCGCTCTAGATTATCTTCGCCAACTTTCAGGAGTCGACGTACGGGACAAAGCTGGAACGTTTGTCGGCGCGCGCATGGGACGGCCGGAGAAGGCCGAAGCTGCAAAGACATCCCCGCCGGTTCACGTGCTTTTTCCCGTAGGATTAGCAGGAGGAGCACGTCGAAACATAGCTGAAGTTGAGGAAGCAGAAGTTGAGCTAGTCAGGAGGAGGTGCCAATCCTGCCGGGCAATAACCTTCTCACCGTCTTGCCCGCTCTGCGGAGCTCGAACATCTACCGAAAAAGTATGCTCGATATGCCACAGCGTAACTGGCGATCGGGATAGATGTCCTGTATGCAACGCCGGAGCGATATCCTACGAAAAACGGCGAGTGCCTATTGGTCGCTATTTTAGAGCAGTCTGTGAGAAGCTGAAGACAACTCTCGATCTGGTGAAGGGAGTACGAGGCCTAGCGAGCAATTCCAAGATACCTGAGCCTCTGGAGAAGGGTATTCTGAGAGCCAAGCACGAGCTATTCGTCTTCAAGGATGGTACGATACGCTTCAATCTCACCAATGCGCCGTTAACTCATTTTTCCCCTGAAGAGGTAGGAACGCCCTGCGAGGTACTCCACAGACTTGGCTACACAACCGACATCGAAGGAAAGCCTCTTCGAAATCCAGGACAGATCTGCGAACTCAAGATTCAAGACATAGTGATATCGAAGAATGCAGCTGAATACCTCGTACGCGTTTCACAGTTTGTCGATGAGCTCCTTGAGAAGTTTTACGGGCTTCCACGATACTACGACGTCAGAAAGCCTGAAGATCTAATCGGGCATCTAGTAGTAGCTCTCTCCCCACACACTCTCGTCGGGATAGTCGGGAGAATAATCGGACTTACTGATGCGAACGCCTGCTTTGCTCATCCAATTTTCCACGCAGCTAAGCGAAGAGATTGCGATGGAGACGAAGACTCTGTCATGCTGGCTCTCGATGTGCTGTTAAATTTCTCCCAGCAATACTTGCCAGCTAAAGTGGGTTCGCTTATGGACACCCCGCTACTGATTACTCCTATAGTCGATCCTTCTGAGGTCGACAAAGAAGCTCACAACATGGATATCGCGTCTAGATACTCGCGCACATTCTACGAAAGAGCGTTGAAGCGAGAGGATGCTAAGCTCGTCGCGGAAAGTGTGGGCTTGATACTCCACCGATTGGGAACTGGAGGGGAGTACGAAGGGCTAGGCTACACGCACGAAACAACCTCCGTAAGCGCTGCCCCTCTTGTGAGCGCCTATAAGAGCCTTGAAACTATGGCTGAAAAAGTCGTGAGTCAGCTAGCCTTGGCCAAGCAGTTAAGATCAGTTGAAGTATCAGAGGTTCTAGAGGCGATTCTCAGGACTCATCTCATTCCTGATGTCGTCGGAAACCTCAGAGCCTTCACGTCTCAACGCTTCAGGTGCAAGCGGTGCAACCGCAAGTATAGGCGACCTCCGCTGAAGGGATCCTGTTCGAGCTGCGGCGGAGAGCTAACCCTCACTATACATCGAGGAACGATCGAGAAGTACGTGAATCTCATACGCTCCTTAGTCAAGGAGTACGGCTTGCCATCAATGATGGGCAGGCTAGACCTCGTCACCGACGAAATAGCCCAGCTATTTCCATCTCCCAAGGAGCGGCAAGTGTCCTTGATCGAGTTCATGAGATGAGTAAGCTCCTCCATCCCCGTGCTCGCTTGGTGAAGATACGCAATGTAAGGAGCGGTCTATACACGCGCAGCCAAATCCTCTTCCTCCTCGAGGAGTCGCTCGAGCTGACGGCAACTGACATAGCTCGCAAAGTCGAGATGAGCTATTCGCGCGTGCTAAGACAGCTTCGCAACTTGGAGCGTGAGCGCATAGTAGAACGATCAGAAGAGCGGCCCTTCACTTGGAGATCGACTCCATATGGTCAGCAGGCGCTCTTCGGAGCCAGATCCTCTAAAGAAGTCTAGCCTCGT
>CAYZOK010000032.1:0-9272 GCA_964480335.1 uncultured Candidatus Bathyarchaeia archaeon
GGCTTCGACTTCAGGCAGGCCAGCAGCTAGGGCGACCTTAAGCGCCTGCTCTTGCGATATGAGTTCGACTTCGTCGTGCATGTCCGTGTTCACGACTAGCTTGGCGCCAACTCGAAGGGCAACTTTCGCTACGTGGCCGTTGGCTAGGCAGTGCCCCTTCCTCGAAGCGAGCTCTAGGAACACGTCGTTCTCACGAGCAAGCCCGGCCTCCTCTTCGGTTATCAAGCCTGGATGGGCAAGTAAGTCCACTTCGCACTCGACTGCTACCTTATTCGTGCCAGCAGCAACGGGCTCGACTATGGTTTCGCCGTGTACTACAACGAGCTTGGCTCCGAGGGATCTTGCCTTCTCGGCTAGTTCAGGGATCCTCTTAGGCGGAACGTGGGTTAGCTCCACTCCGGGCACGATTACCAGATCATAAGAGGCGCTCAGCTGTTCAACAGCCTTAATGGTTCTCTTGACGACGAAGTCCAGATTTGATGCATCTGCGTGATCGGTGAACGCTATGGCTTCGTAATCTCGAATGATGGCTCGGCGGACAACTCCGCTGGGGATCAGGGATCCATCGCTCAGGATGGAGTGCAAGTGTAGGTCGATTCGCCTCCCTAGGCTACTCGCTGTAAACCTCCCTAGGCTCAAAGATGCGTTCCTCGACGAGTTTCAGCGCGCCTTTTTCAACCTTCCGAAAGAAGCATGTCCTGTAGCCTAGGTGGCAAGCCCCAACTAGTTGCTTTACTTTTAGCAACAGCGCGTTGGAATCGCAGTCGACCCGCACATCGACTATTTCCTGGTAATGCCCGGAGCGTTCGCCCTTTAGCCAGATCGCCTTTCGCTCGCGGCTGAAGTAGTGAGCCAGCCCCGTCGTCAGCGTTCTTTCAACAGCTTCTCTATTCATGAATGCGATCATGAGCACTTCCAATGTTTCAGCGTCTTGCGCGATTGCCGCCACTAAGCCGTCGCGATCGTAGTTCAAGGACTCGCTGATCCGACGTGCTTGCTCCTTCGATAGCTTCAACTTGCAGCTATCCTCACGAAGTTCCTCAGAACTCTAAGCCCCTGTACGCTGCTTTTCTCCGGATGGAATAGCGTTCCGAAGACGTTCTCCTTCTCGATCGCACAAGGCATCTCCGCGCCGTAATAAGTTGTGGCCACGACGGCTTCCTCAGCTAGCGGCGCGTACGAATGCACGAAGTAGAAGTATGTTCCGCTTTCGATTCCGCTAAGTAGCCTACTTCTACCTTTCACCGCTACGGAATTCCAGCCCATATGGGGAATCTTGACTGCGCTTGGAAGCTTGACGCACTTTCCCCTCACCAAGGCTAGTCCTTTGTACTTGACGGCCTCCTCGCTTTCCTCCAACAAAACCTGCATTCCCAAGCAAATGCCGAGCAACGGAACTTCGAGCTCAGCTAGCTTATCGCCGACCGACGATGTCCGCAAGAATTCCATGGCGCTGTCGAAAGCTCCCACTCCAGGCAGTACGATGGCATCCGATCGGACGAGGGCTCTGAAGTCCGTTGCCACAATGGGCAACGCACCAGCCTTCCGCAGCGCCTTTGCGATGCTTAGCAGATTTCCGACCCCGTAGTTGACGATGGCGATTCTAGGCTCAGCCACGCTTCCGCCTTCTCTCCAGCTCGCGCATGACTTCTTCGAGCGGAATTCGCTGATACGCTAGTAGCACCAGGATGTGGAACATCAAGTCGGCAGCTTCAAATACCACCTGCGAGCGATCCTCTGCCAAAGAAGCTTTGGCGAGTTCCGATGCCTCTTCCGACACCTTGTCACAGATCGCCGACATTCCTCTGCCCATCAAGCTGCTCGTATACGAGCCAGGCTTGGGGTTATCCCGCCTATCCTCCACGACTTTGAATACTTCGCTCAAGATCCGGACGCTCATCGCTTGAATCTAGCCTTGACAGCTTCGAAGTGTCCTGGCAAGCCTTCAGCTCGAGCTAGCTCCATGGCGATGGGCGCCAAGCTCCTTAGACCTCTCGAGTCTAGAATCTGGACGGTCGTCATCTTCATGAAGTCCATGACCGAGAGACCCGAGCTAGCTTTGGCTCTGCCTCCAGTTGGAAGTACATGGTTTGGGCCCGTGCAATAGTCGCCGATCGCAACGGGAGAATTCGGACCGACGAAGATCGCTCCAGCGTTCTCAATTAGCGGAAGTATCTGCTTCCACTGCTTTGTCAAAAGCATCAAGTGCTCAGGAGCATACTCGTTGGCAAGTGCGATAGCTTCTCGCAAGCTGCTGACTACAATGATAGCTCCGTTCCTCTCCAGTGAGCGCTCGATCATCGAAGCTCTCTCCGAGCGTTCTACGAGTTCAGCTAGGCGCTCGGCCACGGCTTCTGCAAGACGCATGTTGGTCGTCACGAGGACGGCAGCAGCATCAGGATCATGCTCGGCTTGCGAGAGCATGTCCCAAGCCACGAGCTCTGGATCGGCGCCTTCGTCAGCGACTATCAAGATCTCGCTTGGGCCCGCTGGAAAATCGATCTCGACTTGGCCTGAGACCAAGAGCTTAGCTGCCGTGACGTAGATGTTGCCTGGGCCCACTATCTTATCGACTTTCGGTATTGTTTGCGTCCCGAATGCCATCGCCGCGATCGCCTGAGGGCCGCCCACCTTGTACACTTCGTCCACGCCAGCAAGCATGGCAGCCATTAAGGCGTGAGGATTAGCCTTGCCTTCGGGCGAGGGAGGTGTACACATGGCGATGCGCTTCACCCCGGCTATTTTAGCCGGAATGGCTGCCATCAACACCGTCGACGGATATGCTGCTCTGCCGCCAGGGGCGTATATTCCGACGTTGCTGATGGGCTTGTACGAGTATCCAACCGTGATCCCGTCCCCGAGCTCGAACATCGCTCCCTGTGGAAGCTGCCTTTGGTGGAATTCGCCTATTCTCAGAGCTGCTCGCTGAAGTGCCTTGAGAGTTCTCTCAGGGACTAGCTTGCGCGCTTCTGCGAATTCATCTTCTGCAACTCGCAGCTCGTCAGGCGTAAGCTCAGCCCCGTCGAATCTGGCTGTGTACTCGATTACCGCTTCGTCTCCGCGCTCGGCTACGTCTTCGACTATGCGGGCTACATGTCGCTTTACCGGTTCGACGTCGATTCGCGAGCGAGCCATTATGCGGGCTAGAGCTTCGGGAGAAAGCTCGCTTAGGAGCTTGGGCTCAATCATATTCTGACGGGGACTCCTCGCTGGCGCAGGCGCTCCTTCACGTCGCGTACGGTCAGCGCCCCGAAGTGGAATATGGAGGCAGCAAGCGCAGCATCGGCTCCACCCTCCGTGAGGACTTGGTAGATGTGCTCGGCATTACCAGCCCCTCCCGACGCTATGACGGGAACGTTGACAGCTTCGGCTACGGCTTTCGTCAGCTCGATGTCGTAGCCCTGCTGAACGCCATCGCAATCCATGCTCGTCAAGAGGATTTCGCCAGCGCCAAGCTCGGCCACTCGCTTAGCCCATCTCACAGCATCGAGATCCGTCGGAACCCGACCGCCGTAGATGAAGACCTTCCAGCGCCCCAGCTTGACGCGCTTTGCATCGATCGCAACGACCACGCATTGGCTTCCGAATCGGCTAGAAGCCTCTCGAATCAAGCCGGGATTCCGTACAGCTGCCGTGTTTATCGAGACTTTGTCAGCGCCAGAGCATAGCAGATCGCGTATGTCTTCGAGCGAGCGAACTCCGCCTCCTACCGTGAGCGGTATGAAGAGGCGTTCAGCAGTTCGCCTTACGACATCCAGCATTATCCTGCGCCTTTCAGGCGAGGCGCCGATGTCGAGAAATACGATCTCATCTGCTCCCTGCATCTCGTAGAGCTCGGCTAACTTCGGAGGATCGCCAGCATACCGCAGATACTTGAATTGGACCCCTTTCACCACGTTCCCGTCGAGCACATCTAGGCACGGAATGATGCGCTTAGCCAACGTCAATCCGCCGCTCCCTTCAGGCTCGGAACTCGGCCTTCTAAGCGAGGCTCCTGCTTAACGGCTCGCTTGAGAGCGAGCCCTAGCGCTTTGAAGATCGCTTCGGCTTTGTGATGATCGTCGTACCCCCTCAAGACGCTGACGTGGAGCGTGATCTTCGCGTTCACCGCGAGCGACTCGAGGAAATGGCGAATAAGCGTAGATGGGAGGCTGCCTATCCGACCTCTCCTGAGTTTGGTCTCGACTACCGCATAGCTCCTTCCGCCCAAGTCGAGGGCAACTGAAGCTAGCGCATCATCCATCGGAACTGTAGCATCTCCGAATCTCACGATCTCCCTTCGGCCTGCCAGCGCTCTATCAAGAGCTCTGCCTATAGCGATGGCGATGTCCTCAGCTACATGGTGTTCGTCTCTTCCCTTCGATCGGGCTACAACTTGGAGGTCTAGCAAGCCGTGTTGAGCGAGCGAAGCCAAGAGGTGGTCAAGGAACTCACAGCCGGTGTCTATAGAGCTCTGGCCCGAGCCGTCTAAGTTCAGCCGAACTTCGACGAATGTTTCAGCAGTCTCGCGCTTGCACCTAGCGACTCGTGTTCGCAACTTCCATGGCCTCCTCCAGGGTAAACTTGCCTCTATACAGAGCCGAGCCGATCACGACGGCCTCTACTCCGGCTTTGGCGAGTTCAGCTACATCTTCAAGCGAGGATACGCCTCCAGCGTACATGACTGGAGTTCGGATGGAATTCGCAAGGCGGGCAACTAAGTTGATTTGAGGGCTCGCTAACCTCCCTTCGGCTTCGACCGCCGTATAGAGGAGTGCAAAGAGCCTCTTCCTGTCGAGCTGCTGTGCGAGATCCAGAGCCGGAATCTTGGTCTTGTGACTCCAACCTCGCTTAACGAGGAAGCCTCGCCTAGCATCAAGCGCTGCAATGATCCTCGAAGAGGGAACGCACTCGAATAGCTCGTCGAGGAAGGTCTCATCTTCAACTAGGGCTGTTCCGACTATCGCCCACTTAGCTCCTGCATCAAGCACCTCGATAATGTCATCCAGCGACCTGAGACCTCCTCCAACTTGAACTGGAACTGTGACATCATTCAGCATTCGCCGAATGATGCCAGCATTCTTGCGCACGCCGTAGATCGCGCCATCTAGGTCGACGACGTGCAAAGCGGGCGCTCCTTCTCTCTCCCACATCTTAGCTACGGAAAGAGGATCGAGCGACACGGTGAAGCCTGAGCCTGGTCTGCCTTCGACTAGCTTTACGCACTTCCCGCCTAGCAGATCAATTGACGGCAGGACCCTCATTACCTGACCACTCGTTCGATCGGTAGGACTATGATGTCGCGAGCCCCAGCTTTCTTCGCTTCGTTCACGACGCGGTAGACTTCCTTCTCGTCGACGACCGAGTATACTTCCCACATGGGTTCGGGACTTTCGATCTTGGCAAGAGTTGGACCTGCCATAGCTGGCAACACTCTGATGACTCCTTGTAGCCTCCTTTCCGGCACATTCATCATTACGAGCTTCTTCTCGCGCGCTGCTAGCACGCTCTCGAAAGCTAACCTGATCTCGTCAATCTTGGACTTCTTTCGGACTAGGCTCGATCGATTTGCGATCAACCTAGCAGAAGATTGCAAGATCACGTCGACTGCTTGGAGCTTGTGAGCAGCTAGCGACTCTCCCGTGCTGACTACGTCGATTATGGCGTCGGCGACTCCGAGGTACGGCGTAATCTCCGCCGCGCCCGTCACCCGAATGATGTCGGCATTGATGCCCATTCTGGCGAAGTAGCGCTTTGCTATGTTGACGAATTTCGTGGCGACGCGCATTCCCTTCAAATCCTGAGGCCTCGCTATGCCGGAGGCTTCAGGCACCGCTAGCACCAGCCTCGATTCCCCGAACTTGAGGTCTGCCGTCTCGACGACATCAGCCTCTCGCTCGACCACGAAGTCGTAGCCAGTTATCCCGAGGTCGGCGGCACCTTGCTCTACGAACTTGGGAATGTCGAATGCTCGAGCGAATATGACATCGATCTCCGGATCAACCGTTCTGGCGATCAACACTCTTTCTGCACGATCAACGAGCCTGATTCCAGCTTTCTCCAAGTTGGCGAGCGATAGCTGGTGGAGCCTGCCCTTGCTCGGAATCGCTAGCCTGACCTTCAACTCAAGATTTCCTCCAGCGCGTTCACGAAGAGTTCGTTCTCCTCCATGGCGCCTATCGTGACGCGAATGTAGCAACCTGGCTCAAGGCCTCGAAATCCCGTGCAATCGCGAATGAGGATGCCTCGCGATGCCAGTTCTTCCGCAAGCTTGGCCGAGCTCAGGCCGCTCCTTCGGACATCGACCAGCAGGAAGTTAGCCTTTGATGGAAATGCTTTCAGCTGCGCGAACTTTCCCAGCTTTTCCGTCAGATATGCTCGGCCGCGCTTTACCAGCTCGACTACGCTTCTTACGTACTCTGGATTTTCTAGCATCCATTCAGCCGCTCTCGCAGCAACCGAGCTTATCGAGAAGGGAGGCCTAGCTCGTCTAACGAAGTCGACTAGGCGCTTGCTTCCCACCATGTAGCCAACTCGCAGCCCCGCAAGGCCGAAAGCCTTCGAGAAGGTGCGTAGGATCGCGATGTTATCGTAGCTCAACGCCGAATCTAGCAGCGATCCGTCGGCAAAGTCGACGTAGGCTTCATCCAAGGCGACGATGGCCTTCTCCCTTGCCACTTCTTCGACGTCTTCGGGCGGAGAGGCATTGCCAGTCGGATTGTTCGGACTCGCTATGAAGGCGAGCTTTGCATTTCTAGCGGCTCGGCGTAGCTTCTCTACATCGAGCGAGAAATCCTCGGCTCGCCTCACGAAGATGGGCTTTCCTCCGGCAAGCACCGTGAAGAACTCGTACATCGGAAACGTAGGAATCGGTATCGCAATGCGATCCCCGGCATCGACAAACGTCCGAATCAGGAGGTCTAGTAGCTGATCAGATCCGGCTCCGACCAGCACTTGCGTAGGATCTACTCCAAGCTCTTCGGCTAACTTGAATTCGAGACGTTGCTCGCATGAAGCTGGATATCGATTTGCATTGCGCAACTCCTCGGCCAGCTCTTCTACAGCAGCTGAGGGGAGGGGAAGCGGACTCTCATTCGATGCTAGCCTCGCTTTGATCCCCGCCTTCGGCTTTGGCATGAAGTACGGTGGCAAGGAGTCTACGACCGGGCGGACGAGCGGTGCGATATCCCACATATTTCCCACTCCCACTCATTTCCCACCTTTTTAAGCTTTGGCTCTATACCATGACGTGAAAGTCTCCGAGCTCGTTCGCGTCGATTCGAAGGGCCGCGTCCTGCTGCCTAGATCGATCAGGGATGCTACAGGCATTCGCGAAGGAATGCACGTCCTCTTGACCGCAGATGCCGAAAGGCGTGAAATCTTGATCTCGTCTCTAGCCGCTGAAGCTGAGCTCGCCAGGTTCTACATACAGATGTCCGATGTGCCGGGCTCTTTGGCCAAGATCGCTGGGGCGCTAGCCGACGCAAACATAGACTTGCTGGCTACGGAGTCGAGAACCTTGCGGCGAGGTGAGCTCGCTGAGTGGAACGTGGTGGCTGATGTCTCGAGGAGGACGCTTGATCTGGAGTCCGTGGAGAAAGCTCTGTTGAAGACTGGCGCCAAAGCCGTTAGGGTCGAGCTCCTAAGGGGCTAGACCATCATCCGATCTTCGTACTTCTTCAGCTGCTCGACGGATTTCCTGATGTCTGAGAATAGAACCTCCACGCGCTTTATGTCTTCGATGCCAACGACATCCCTCTTAGCCTCCTTAGCGGCTTCAGAAGCAGGAGTCAGCAGCTGAACAGCGTACCGGAGGGAAGATTCGTGGCCGATCTCGGTTAGGTAAGCCAGCGCTTCGTCGCTAAGCTTGACTCCTTCCTCCCTTGTCCTGATCTTCAATATTTCGCGTATCTCTTCGGGCGTATAGAGTCGGGTGTTTATGATGAGAAGCCTGTCCAGCAAGTCGAGAGGCATTCCGTGAGGCGACTCAGCATCCGTCCCCCGAACCTTCGTTATCCCCCTGTTGCTAGCGAGGATTATTATGGGAGCGAGCTCGCTTTCCATCGATCGGCTGATGAACGAGAACGCTTCGATGTCGAGCATGTGAACTTCATCGATGAACAGGACCCCTGGAATTATCTCGGCTTTGCCTTCTTCGACCATCTCCTTTACCATCTCATCGACTCGCTGCCTTACCTCAGGTTCGATTTCTCCCCTACGCGGCCCCCCGAAAAGCAAGCCAAATATTCCGCCAGCCGACCTAGCCTGCATCTCGTCTAGATCGTTGAGGGTCATGACGTAGACGAACTCCCGTTCTCTTTCGATCGATCCAGAAGGTCTGTCGACCAGCAATCTCGCAGCTTCAATGTCGTACTTCTCCCGAGGAGCTTCCTTTGAAACGCCGAGGCGAGTTATACGACCGGTCTCCGCATCGATCTGTATGACGTCGCCCACCGAAATGCCTTGGTTTATCAGGGCATAGGCGATCGATTGGCCGACCGTGTACGTCTTGGATTCATCTTTGGTCGTCAAAGTTAGGCGAGCGCTCTCCGGAACTTGCTGATACGGGTTGTAAGGATGCCGAGTCGTTCTGATGTCAAGACCTGTCACTTCACCTTCGTAGACTCGGCGCATCTCGTGAATCCGCGCTCCGATAGCCTTCCGCATAGCTTGCAGGAGCACCTCAGTCTTCTTCATCTCAGCCGAGTAAATCTCCGAGCCGCTCAGCGATACGAAGGGCACGTCGGGTCCTAGCTCCTTGGCTACGGCTATCGCGATCGCAGTTTTGCCAGTTCCCGGAGGACCTGCGAGCAGGATCGCTCTGCCAGCCATCCTGCCCTCCTTGATCATCCTGACGACGATCCCTGCAGCCTCTCGAGCTTCGGTCTGGCCCACCATTCCATCCGCGACAGGAAGCGCTTTCAGCCCGTCCAAGCCTAGGCCCTTTACGTGACTGTGAGCGCCGATCCGCTCAAATCGGCGCAAGACTCGCGACATTTTCAAAACAACTGCAATCCGAGGGAGGTTTTTACTTTGTGGACTGGTCCTGTGGCTGATCTGACTCTGTATGGAAGACTAAAATCGACACGGATATTGACAAGAGCGCTCTCTCGAAAATAGCGAGGCCTAAGAGCTACGCCTTGATAGCTTGAGCGCGCACCACTCCCCGCACATCGTGCAAGTTCCGGATTTCGGTTTCACCCGCTCGTAGATCTTTCGAGCAGCTTCGGGATCTATGGCCTTCTTGAATTGGGATTCCCAGTCCAGCTCGGAGCGAGCTTGGTCGAGTTCGA
>CAYZOK010000033.1:0-8850 GCA_964480335.1 uncultured Candidatus Bathyarchaeia archaeon
AGACATAAAATGAAATCATGTAAAGCAACAGAGGCTTGAAAGCAGATGTCGTAATAATTGGCGCTGGCTCGGCTGGTCTCTTTGCAGCGCGCGAAATAGCTCTGTACAGCAAGCTTAACGTTATTGTCGTCGAGCAGGGCCCTAACGTAGACGAGCGACAATGCCCATTACTTGGCACGCACAAAACGTGCATGCGTTGCTCTCCTTGTAACATCACACAAGGAGTTGGCGGAGCAGGAGTGCTCTCGAGCGGCACTCTAAATCTGCGCCCTGACATAGGAGGCGATCTTCTCGAATTTGTCAAAGATGAGGGAGCAGCATACGCCTTACTTAACTACGTAGATCAAGCACTTTTGCAATACGGCGCTCCCAAGGAGCTTTACAAAGCTTCAGCATCCGAAGTTGAAGACTTGGAGCGGAAGGCAGCTGCCGCTGGCATCAAGTTTGTACCAATCCCTCAGCGCGTGATAGGCTCGGACAACGCTCCTGATGTCGTGCGCAACTTTTGCGACGATCTTACACAACGAGGAGTAAGGCTGCTAACTGGGACTCGGGTTGTTAGGATAGATGCAGGTGGAGTCAAGCTTGAAGATGGCACCTCTATTAGCTCACGCTATATCCTTGCAGCGCCCGGAAGAAGCGGGGCCGATTGGCTAGCAAAGGAAGCTAAGCGACTTAAGATTCCAACGAGGTACGATCCTGTCGACGTAGGGGTGCGCGTAGAAGTTCCCGCAGTCGTCATGGAGCCCGTGACCAAAATTTGCCGCGATCCGAAGTTCTACATTCACACAGAGACGTACGACGACTTCGTCCGAACTTTTTGTGTGAATCACCAGGGCTTCGTTGTCGAGGAGGCCTACCGTGAATCCGTATGTGTAAATGGCCACTTGCTAGCTAGCAGGAAAAGTCCCAACACGAACTTTGCACTGCTAGTCCGCATCAAGTTGACGCGCCCCTTAGAGGATGCAGCTCTTTACGGAAAGACCATCGCGATTCAAGCTACTACACTGGGTGGCGGAAAACCGATCCTTCAACGCTTAGGTGATCTGCTACGAGGTCGCCGCTCCACTTGGGATCGGATAGAGCGGGGCAATGTTAAGCCTACGTTGCGAGCGGTTACGCCTGGAGATATAGCGATGGCCATGCCGCACAGGATAGTAACGGACATAATAGAGGGTCTGAGGAAGCTTGACAAGGTGATTCCTGGAGTAGCTTCTGATTCGACCTTACTTTACGCCCCAGAGATCAAGTTCCCAGCGAGCAGAATCTTGGTGAACGAGAATTTTGAGACTTCGATCGAAAATCTATTTGTTGCTGGTGATGGTGCTGGTCTCTCCCGGGGAATAGTCACAGCGGCTGCGACTGGCGTACTGGCTGCCCGAGGAATTTTGAGAAAGGAGGGAATCGAGCTTCCTGACTGGACCTAAGCTATTAGAGAAGTTCCCCGGAGTCATACATCGGGGCCGTGGTCCAGCTTGGTAGGATGCCGGCTTCGGGAGCGCGTCGAGCACTTGGCGCGTTGAAAGAGCCGGAGGTCGTGGGTTCAAATCCCACCGGCCCCACTCCTTGAACGTGAAATCCCGCTTGCCTGGATTCTACAGGTTATCCCCTGAAGATAGACTTGCAAGGATCAAGGAGCTGGCTCAGCTTTCAAGCGAAGAAGCCGAGAAGCTCCGAGCAGGCCTTACGGTCGAAGAAGCCAATAGGATGATCGAAAATGTGGTCGGACTAGCTGGAATCCCGATGGGAATTGCAACCAACTTCGTCGTCAATGGAAAGGAGTACTTGATCCCGATGGCCATCGAAGAACCCTCGATCGTGGCAGCAGCGTCTAGTGCTGCTAAGATGGCTAGGCCTTCAGGAGGCTTCTCGGCCTCCGCGGACGCTCCCATCATGATAGCTCAGATTCAGCTCGTCGAGGTCGAAAACCTAGACGATGCTAGGCGATCTATACTCGCTAAGAAGGAGGAAATCCTCGAAGTGGCAAACCGGCAAGATCCAGCTTTAGTCTCGCTAGGAGGTGGCGCCAAGGATCTGCGAACCAAGATCTTGCGAACGCGGCGAGGCTCCATGCTCATAGTCGAGTTGCTCATCGATTGCCGCGATGCAATGGGTGCAAACATCGCAAATAGGATGGCCGAGGCAATTGCGCCACTCCTCGAAGATGCTGGTGGCGGGAGGGCCTTGTTGCGCATAGTCTCAAATTTAGCCACCGAGCGGCTTGCGAGGGCCGAAGTCAAGGTCTTGAAAGAAGTCCTAGGCGGTGAAGAGGTTGTGGAAAGAATTCTTGACGCGCACGCATTTGCCGTCGCGGATCCCTACAGAGCTGTGACACACAACAAGGGCATTATGAACGGCATCGTCGCAGTCCTTCTCGCAACTGGCAACGATACTCGTGCTGTCGAAGCAGCCTCTCATGCGTATGCAGCACGTTCTGGTAGCTACTCGCCGTTAACTACGTGGGGAAAAGATCAGGATGGTAACCTCATCGGTCGGATCGAGTTGCCGCTTGCCGTCGGGATAGTGGGTGGAGCCACAGGCAATCCCGTTGCAAGAGTAGCCCTGAAGATCTTAGGGGTAAAGTCATCACAGGAGTTTGCCGAAGTACTTGCCGCTGTAGGGCTCGCTCAGAATCTTGCAGCTTTAAGAGCTCTAGTCACCGAAGGCATAACCCGAGGTCACATGCGCTTGCATGCCAAAAACTTGGCGATGATGGTTGGTGCAAGAGGAGATCTGATAGACAAGATAGCTGAAATCATGATAGAAGAGGACAACGTAAGCTACCAGCGGGCCAAGGAACTATTGGAGTGGCTTACGGCGTGATGGAAAGAGAGGTCTCCGCCCGTTTCTTCGCCCCTCTATCTTCGCCCCTCAGGCTAAGGATCCTCCGCTTGCTTCAGGCTTACACCTCTCTATCGTACACTGAACTAATGCGGAAATTAGGGCTAGATCCTGTGCGCGATGCTGGAAAATTTGCATACCATATGAAGGTCTTGCTTGAGGCTAACTTGATCGAGCAGCAACCTGAAAGGCGCGAATATGCACTCACCGAGCTCGGCAAACTCGCCATCTCGCTGTGCCGCGACATGGAGGAAACGCTACGGGAGAGGCGCAGGCTTCTAGTGAGAACGTCTCGCTATGCAATCGAAGAATTTGATCGAACTAAGATCGCGAAAGCTCTTATAAGGGAGGCAAAGCTCCCAGCTCATTTAGCTAGCAGAATAGCTGAGGAAGCTGAGGAGCGTTTATTACGCTTGCGCGTCAAGTACCTCACTGCCCCTCTGATACGCGAGTTTGTTAACGCCCTATTGATCGAGGAAGGACTCGAGGAGTATAGACATAAACTCACCAGGCTTGGTATGCCCGTCTACGACGTTAAGGTCAAGATGGATGAAGCGAGCAAGCGGGGCATTCCCATGGAGGAGGTTCGTGTGCGAGCCGGGGCATCAGTTCTCGAAGAGTACACGTTACTTGCAGCGTTACCACGCGAAGTTGCCGATGCCTACCTTGAGGGCTCGCTGCACCTAGTCGGGATGAGCAGCTGGACGTCCAAGCCAAACGATGTTCGTTGCGATCTTCGGACCTTCTTAGCTCATGGCTTAAAAATTCCCCGTCTTCTTTCTCTGCCTCCTCCCAAGTCGTTCAGGGCTTGCTTGACTATGCTTCGCCTGCTCGCCCTAGTTGCTCATCGAGAGCTTGAGAAAGAGCTCGTCCTACCTCTCTTCAACGTAATGTTAGCTCCTTATGTTCGCGGACTCGAAGATCAGCGACTAATAGAGGAACTGAGGTTCTTCATGTGGGAAATCAGCACGATAGCCGGCAACTTAGCTCTGGATATGATGCCCACTATCCCTTCCCACCTTTACGACGAAGCAGCGGTAGAACCTGGTGGCGAGCTCGGGAGCTCTTATGGTCACTTCGAAGAGGAAGCCAGTAAGTTATTCCTCATGACCATTCAGGAACTCGAAAACCTGCACGGGCGACCTCTTCTGAATCCAGCTCTGCTAATAGGCTTGGAGGACCCCTCTTTTACGAAGGCGCGCGACCTGCTTCTCGCCGCTCATGAACTGGCGGCGAAGAATGGGATACCGTACTTCGCTAGCAAACGCGAATTCGCAAGCTACTCGTCTTTTGCAAGCAGGCTCGCTCAGGATTGGCGCCGAGATTGGGAGCTCGACACGCTAAGAACTGGGTGCCTAGGTCAAGTCGTAATAAACGTGCCTAGACTGGCTCGAAGCTCGGGAGGCAACTATGAACGTCTACTGGAACTCCTTGAGAAGAACCTAGAGATTGCTGCCCAAGCCCTTCGAATAAAACATGCTTGCATCGCAAAGCGGTTGTCCGACCGCACATTGCCCTTGCTCGCCTATGAGATTCACGGCGAACCGTACTTCAGGATCGACAATGCCTCATGCGAACTTGCCCTCCTCGATTTGGATCAAGCCGTCGCGGCGCAAACTGGGCAATGGATTCTCGAAAGCAGGCGAGCCCTGAAGCTAGCCCTAAGGATGCTACAGCATACAAGAGATTTCGTTAACGATCTTTCGGAATGTGAAGGAATGCGCTTCCTAATATCGCAAGCAGCTGACTACGAAGCTCTATCGCGGTTGACCGAGCTCGATGCTGGAGTGTTTGGGCGGCGAGTAGGTGAATACTCAGTTGCTCTTCATGAATGCGAACGCGCCTCTATACCACAAAAGCTCGAGGCCTTCTCCCAACTGTGCCGATTTTCGCCAGGAGGGGCCTTCATCTCGATTGCCGCTCACGGTGGCACGCCTCAGGGTCTGCTGCGAATAACAGAGTGGGCCTTCGGGTTAGGTGTTCCACTGATCGCTTTCGACGTTGAGCTTACATATTGCGAACATTGCAGGAAAGCGTTTAGAAGAACTTTGCCGAAGTGCCCGGAGTGCAAGTCGAGTGCGATCGTCCGTTCCTCTCGAAGCGGGACGAAGCTACGTTTTGACTAGTTTTTTCGACTAATTTATCGAAAACATTTAATTGAGTTCGACGAATCGTCAACCACGCTTCATGGAACGCGGAAAGCGCGGCATAGACTCTCTCAAGTACTTCCCGCTGGTTAGAACATCAGCGTATAGGTTCGAATCCTTTGATCCGGAGCGGATAAAGAGATCCATCGCTCGCGAGACTGGGTTAGATGAGCGCCGAGCTGAGGAGATAACCCAAAAGGTAATCGAACGCCTAGAGCAACTGCGCCTAAAGTTCCTTTCAGCCCCCTTGATCCGCGAACTTGTTTGCGTAACGCTGCTTGAGTGCGGCTATGAGGAAGTCAGGGCTCGATACACACGACTCGGTCTTCCTTCGTACGATGTCGACTACCTAATTCAACATGGCGATAAGGAAAATGCAAACCTCCAGCACAATCCGGAGACTATACACAAGCTGGCCGCTGACGCTGTTTTCGATCAATACACCCTGCTCAAGGTATTACCACTAGACCTAGCCGATGCCCACCTCGCCGGCAGGATACATATCCACGACCTCGAGTATTTCGCGACAAGGCCCTTCTGCCAGGAACACGACCTCCGCTTCTTTCTGCGAAGGGGGCTTGTGGTCGATGGACAAGGGCTACATACGTCAATTGCTGGGCCTGCTAAACATCCTGAAGTAGCTATTCTTCACGCCGCTAAAGCCTTGGCAGCTGCCCAAACTAATTGGGCAGGAGGGCAAGGATACGATTTCTTTAATGTGTGGTTAGCACCCTTCTTGCGAGGTCTCTCCTATAGGCAGATCAAACAGCTCGCTCAGATGTTCGTCTACGAGATGAGCCAGATGTACGTGGCGAGAGGTGGTCAGACGGTCTTCTCTTCTATAGCGCTTGAACCAGGTGTTCCGGAGGTTGCACAAGATGTTCCAGCGATCCTTCCGGGAGGAAAGGTTAGCGAAACCCTAACCTACGGAGACTTTGAGCCCGAAGCCAACGCCTTCTTCAATGCAATAATCGAGGTGTATCTAGAGGGTGACTTCCAGGGCAAGCCCTTCAACTTCCCGAAGCCGGAGGTTAAGCTAAGGCCTGAATTCTTGACGAAGTACGAGGAGGAATACCTCAACGTAGCGAAGTTAGCGGCGAGGTTTGGCTCACCTTACTTCCTCAATATGTGTCCAGACTACATGCCCGACATTGCGAACTCGCAATGCTGTAGAATAATTCTGACACCGGATTCAGAAGAGCTCGAGGACTTCTATGCCGGTAGGGTCAGGATGGGTAGCCTTCAGATGGTTACTATAAACCTCCCCAGCGTGGCATACGAAGCCAGGGGTAACGACGATAAACTCTTCGAGATACTAGACGAGCGCTTAGAACTGGTAAGACGAGCGCTAGTCGTCAAACGCGAACTCATCAAACGCAGGTTAGAGGAAGGCTCGCTACCATTCGCTGCGATGGATTGCGATGGAGAGCCGTACCTAAATGTTGACAAGCAATCCTTGAGCATCGGCTTCCTTGGCTTAAATGAAATGCTAAAGGCTCATACCGATGAATGGCTTCATGAAAGCCCTTACGCTTGGCGTTTCGGCCTGCGTGTAGTTAAGCGAATCGCAGACAAAGCCCACGAGTTCTCAGAAGAATCGGGATTACGCTTCCAATGTATTCAGACGCCCGCTGAAAGTTGTGCCCATAGGCTTGCGCTGATAGACATGCGCAATTACGGGGATCGCGCAGTAGTTCAAGGAGATCGTAGGTCTGGATCCGTTTACTACACCAATAGCTCTCACGTCATGCCCTCAGCTGGCATTCCCCTTTTGGAGAGAATTAGAATTGAGGCGAGCTTTCACCCACTGGTCTGCGGAGGCGCCATCTTGCATGTGTGGCTAGGCGAAGCGAATCCGGACCATGTGGCGTTGTGGAAGTTAACTACCAATATAGCCCAGCATTCGCTTGCAGCGTACTTCGCCTACACCAAAGATTTGACGATTTGCTCCAAATGCTCGACAGTCTCACCAGGCTTAGTTCAAGAGTGCCCGCGATGCCATGCAGTTGGAGATTCCATTGAGTGGTGGTCTCGCATCACGGGCTATTACCAGCGCGTCAAAAGTTGGAATGCCGGAAAGAGGGCTGAGCTAATCGATAGGCACCGCTACAGTATATCGGCGAATGGATGAAACTTCGTTTGATCGTATCGCCGACTTGCCCCAAATGCCCGAAGGCTAAGGAGCTTCTTGAGAAGATAAGGCAACTTCGCAAAGATCTCGAGATCGAGATCCTCGACATCTCGAAGGAAGAAGATTTCATCAAAGCCCTTATGCTGCAAGTCGCATCTACTCCAACCTTCGTCCTTAACGATACACCGATCTTCAGGGGAATGGTGCCCTCACTCGAAGCCCTCCTGAGAAAGATCGACGAGCTTACTCAACAGCTCCCAAGATAAGGGCTAGCAAGGCCATTCGAACGAGAAGCCCGTACCGTACCTGATCGAAGTACTTTGCAAACCTAGTCCTATCAACCTCCACGTCGACCTCATCGATCCTTGGTAGCGGATGCATAACGATCAGGTCGGACTTGCCCTTGCTTAACACTTCGAGGTTAACTCGGTAGGAGCCGCGAACCTTCTCATATTCGCTTGGATCAGGAAAACGCTCACGCTGAATACGCGTTACGTATAGAACATCTACATTCCTGACGACATCTTCCAGATTCTCTGCCTCAATAACGTTCACTCGCTTGCGAACGTCCTGAAGGACTTCCTCGCGCATCTCCAGTAGCTTAGGTGCGATCAGGTATAGCGTCACGTCGTAGAGCGATAGCGCGTATGCCAACGAATGCACAGCTCTGGCATACTTCAAGTCCCCTAAGAGCGCTACGTTGAGCCCATCGATCCGTCCCTTCTCTCGACGGATCGTGTAGAGGTCGAGCAATGCTTGAGTAGGGTGCTCCTCCGCTCCTGAACCTGCATTGATAACCGGAACTCTTGCGAGTTCTGCGGCCATCCTTGCAGCACCTTCTAGAGGATGCCTCAGCACGATTACGTCTGCGTAAGACTCTACGGCTCGTATGGTATCAGCCAAGCTCTCGCCTTTCTCAACTGAAGCAACAGCTACTGTTGAGAATCCAATGACGCTCCCACCGAGCTTATGCATCGCAGCTTCGAAGCTGAGTCTCGTCCGAGTGCTTGGCTCAAAGAAGAGTGTCGCGAGGATCTTTCCGCAGAGCATATTGGATCCCCGCTTGGCGATAGGCTCCATAAGATCAGCCACGTCAAGGATCTGATCTATTTCGTCACGCGTGAAATCCTTGACCGAAATCACATCACGCCCCTTGAAGCTCACACTTTATGCCTTGCCCTGTAGCTAAAAGAATGCTCGGCGTTATATCTGCGTTGAAATGTCAGAGCTTAAGGTCAGGAAAATCAAAGATGGAACGGTCATCGATCATATAACTGCTGGCCATGCATTTTCAGTCCTGCACATCCTGGGAATAACAGGCCGAGAAGGTCAGACGATAAGCGTTCTACTAAACGTCCCTAGCAAAAAGCTTGGTACAAAGGACATTGTTAAGGTAGAGAATCGCGAGCTCATGCCCGAAGAGGTCAACAAGATAGCTTTGATTGCGCCTAAAGCGACCATCAACATAGTCTGTGACTACAAAGTCATCAAGAAAAAGCGAGTCTCTCTTCCGAGGATCATTAAGGGGATTGTTCGTTGCGCCAATCCTACCTGCATTACCAATACGAGCGAGCCTATAGAGCCAACATTCGCTGTTGAATGCGGAGATCCCCTGACGCTCAAATGTCACTATTGCAGCAGGATCCTGACTAAGAGTGACGCGCTGAAGCAGCTTTCCCGCCGTTCAGCCTCTCCTGCCCCTTGAGCCTGCCTCAGCTGGATTCGCGGGAA
>CAYZOK010000034.1:0-2207 GCA_964480335.1 uncultured Candidatus Bathyarchaeia archaeon
AGGCGCACAAACCATTACGTTCAGCGGTGTAATGCTAGGCCTGCTAGCTTTGAGGCTAGTCCTTATCCGCAGCGTTTTAAGTTCTTGATGGATGAAGAGTGGATGGCCAGATGAGGAGGTTGGCGAATCAGTTGATGACGCTCATCCAGATTCTTCCCCTGTTCATCCTTGCGTTTTGGAGAGAGCTGGGATTAAAGGTCGGGGAGGCTTTTTACATACTCATCGGATGGGCCATGGCGGTGGCCCTCCTCAAGATTTCTAGGTTGATTGAACGAGGCATTGAGGTCGTAGACCGAGGGATCGCTGTCAGAATATTACGCTCTAACCCTGATGACGAGGAGGAAGGGATCAAGACTTCTGGAGCAGGGACTTTCGCCGGAATGATCGTAGGCGGAGCAATAGGCCTCTCATTCGGACCTGTAGGTGTTCTGATCTGTGGCATTCTGGGAGCACTTCTGGGAGATCGAGCGGAGTATGAAACCTTAAAGGCGGAGAAGAAGGAAAAGCGGACTTAATTAGCTTCATAGGCTCTCCGCATGGCAACTTGCTAGTCGCTATGATGGCGAAATCCTCAAAATCTAGCGCTACAACGCCGGCTGGAATACTGCTGGCTCAGTACTAGTCAAGCACAAGCTAATCATCAGGCAACCTATGCTGATAGAAACGGGCTAAGACGTCGATTTGACCGCGAGATCCTCGGTCTAAAACCGAACTAGACTGGGCTATAGCGCCATGTTAACATCATCGAGCCCTACTTGACATAATGCATGGCAGGGTCGAAAAGTTGCCCGTGATGAAGCTCGCGAAGCTCGATCTCCTCGCACGACCCGCTCTCAAAATTGGGCAAGGTGTGGGGTAGCCGCTTGGCTTAAAAGGTTCGTTAGCTGCTATGATAGCTAATGAGAATTAAAGAAACGGCAGCGAATCGGTGGCTCGTAGCAATCGGTGGATTAACGATAACCATGTGCCTTGGTGTTGTGTACGCGTGGGGAGTATTTCTCCTACCCATCGCCACGGAGTTTGGCTGGGGCAGGGGGCCGATATCGCTGGCTGTCTCAATATTGCTGCTTACGTTCTCCGGGTTCATGGTTGTCGTAAGCATGGTGCAGAGGAGATATGGTGTGCGACTTACAGCTATGGCTGGCGGCGCTTTCGTGTCCATGGGTTGGATCCTCGCGCACTTCACGGAATCGCTGTTGTGGTTATACGCTACGTATGGTGTGTTGGCGGGAATTGGCACAGCTCTTAGTTACATGCCGTCGATATCCGCTGGAATAAAATGGTTCCCAGACAAAAGAGGCTTGGTATCAGGTATAGTCGTATTCGGATTCGGCTTTGGGGCTGCCCTTTTTGCACCGTTGGCAACGCATCTCGTCGAGCTATATGGCTGGAGAACGACGATGCTCGTACTTGGGGCCGGATTTGGATTGGCCATCACATGTGCGGCACAACTTTTGAAAGAGCCACCGGAGGGTTGGACACCTCCCGGATGGACGCCGACAAAAGATGATGAGGTGGCGGCTACCTCCTATGACTTCACACCAAAAGAGACGCTGAAGACCACAACATTTGCCCTGATGTTTCTGACATTTGCCATATCCATGGTGGCCGGTATGATGGCGATTGGGCACATAGCTGCCTTTGCCGAGGACGTTGGATACACGGCAGCACAGGCAGCTCTCGCCCTAACCATATTGGCAATTGGGAACGGGAGTGGTAGGATAATTTTTGGGGCAGCATCGGACAAGATGGGAAGAACGAATACGCTGGCCTTACTTTTCACCACCATCGGAGTTACCATGCTTGCGTTGTATTACATGACTCCACTCTTCGCGCTTTATGCGGCAGCCCTGCTCATCGGACTGTGTTTCGGTGGCTTCCTGGCAGTATATCCGCCGACAACGGCAGACCTCTTCGGAACCAAGAACTTCGGCACAAATTATGGATTGGTATCCGTAGGCTACGGAACCGGATGTTTTATAGGACCATGGCTGGGTGGGACGATATTTGACATAACTGGAAGCTATTTCGTTGCTTTTGCAATCGCTGGAGTATTAGCTTTAGTTGGAGCTATAGTTGTGTACTTGTTCATAAAGCCACCCAAAACACCTTCAGTGGCAAGATAATTCCCACGCCAGATTAGTTACCCAGAGTTAGGAGAACCCTCCGAGACTAGAACAACTAGCGGAGCCTCTTGAGGACGGCAA
>CAYZOK010000034.1:2307-8833 GCA_964480335.1 uncultured Candidatus Bathyarchaeia archaeon
GGAAATTGTGACGACGCTCCTCGTCATGATGTCCGCAACTTCTCTGGCTACTCGATACATCACGTCCATGTGCTACATCTGACGTTAAGCTTTTGCCCGATGGAGATATAATGGAAGTAAGCGCGAAATTGACCAGACAGTACCTGACTGCGTTGTTCTTAGTCCAAGCCATCGGGATTCTCCTCTTCGTAGTTTGGGTAATGACTGGGCCGCCCACGCCCTTCCTAGTCATCGGCGCAGCCTTGGCCGGAATAATCCTCGGCTTGGTCTGCCCTCTAGTGCTTTGGATCATGATGGTGAAGCGGCCGACTCGAAGAAGCTAAGCTGTTCCGACTTCCTGATGGCAGAGAATCATTGGGCAGTCGTCAACCTTCCATCGAGACGCGGCTGCGATCCCAAATTCGTTTAATTAGTCCATTAAGAATAGGGTACGAGAAATGAGCGTCGCAGCCGTCGGAGACCCGATATTTGTAACGTGCTTCGAACTCATCGGCGCTGTCGGATTCAGGGTTAAGAGCGGAGCTGAAGCTGCCGACGTCCTTAAGAAGCTAGTCGAAGAGGGCAGGTACAAGCTAATCATCCTACCAGAAAGATTCGCAAAAGACACGTTCGACGTTAGGTTCACCGTCATGAGGAAAGGGGCTCTCTGGCCCATCTTCGCCTTGGTTCCGGATCCGACGGGCGAGAGAGGGATGAGGCTTGAGGAGCTTAAGTCGATAGTCTGCCTAGCGGTCGGAGCCGAATTAGAGCTTTAAATTGGGAGTCGAGCGGGTTCTAGAAGTTGAGAGGCGGCTCGAGTGGATTATGGAGGAAGCCAACAGAAAAGCTCAG
This sequence comes from uncultured Candidatus Bathyarchaeia archaeon, assembly GCA_964480335.1. Taxonomy (GTDB): domain Archaea; phylum Thermoproteota; class Bathyarchaeia; order CAYZOK01; family CAYZOK01; genus CAYZOK01. Next base: position 3,139 of record CAYZOK010000034.1, read on the forward strand.
GAAATAGTCGGCAAGGCGCAAAAGGAAGCCGAAGAAACACTCGAGAGAGCGAAGGAGGAAAGCAGGAAGATCATCGCTGAAGCTGAACGCGCTGCCAAAGAGGCGATTGAACGAGCCAGCGATCCGGAAGAAGCACGCAAGTTCCTAGCTGAAGAAGAAAAGAAGGCAAGAGAAGAAGCCAAGGGGCTCCTCGAGGAACTTGAGGCAAAGGCCAAGTCTCTCAAAGAGGTTCCCAAGGACAGATTTGAGAAGGCCGTCGAGTTCCTGCTGAAGGAGTTTCTAAGGATATGAGCCGCGTCGAGCTAGAGGCTAAGGTAATCGAAAGCGTCGTCAAACAAGCTGAACGTATAGTTTCGGATGCCGAGAATAGGGCAAAGAGTATCATCGAGAATGCACGGAAGGAAGCCCAACGACTGATAACAGAGGCTAGAGAGAAGGCTGCTGCCATCAAAAAAGAAGCAGAAGAAGAAGTCCCTCGAATACTTACACGCGTTCTCGGGGTTGAAGTTAGAGGGATACGTGAGAAGATCCGAGGGAGAATTGTTCTAGAAGGTAAGAAGACCGTAATGGAAGCTAGGGAAAAAGTTCTCTCGGACGTGTTTAGTCAGGTTGAGGGGATTGTTGAGAAAATAGCAATGGGGGAGGACAAGCGAGTTGACTACTCCGAGATCCTAATCAAGCTAATCGAGGAGTGCATTGCCAGCATTGGCGAAAAGGAAGTCGTCATAGAGGTTAGTGAGCGCGATCGCAGATTTCTAGCCTCGAACTTAGATCTTATTGAGAAGAGAGTCGGCAAGTCGCTTGGGCGTGGTATCAAGTTAAGGATAGCGGATAAGACGATCGACTGCATGGGCGGAGTCATCGCCTACAACCCGAGTAAGACTAAGGTCTACTACAATACACTCGAAGGGAGGCTGTTGAAGCTCAGGAGAACTGCGCGAGCAGCGGTCGCGAGAATTCTGTGGGGTGAGGGGTTACGACGCTGAAAGGAGTGATGGAGAGGGTCTATGAATTGCGAAAGCACAGTTTTGCCCGTTCACGGTAAGTTGCCAAGTACCTCGATGACTTGCCGTAGGACGAAGAACTCGAAGACTTCGTCAGGTTGAAGCAGATAGAAGGAGGTATTCTAGCACGGCGGAGAGGCTAAGATTAGGCGGGCCTAGGCCTCCACTCGAGTACTTAGTCACTAGGTGTCGTGGTCTTATGACCCGCTTGTTGAGACCTGACATCTTGAAGAAGCTCGTGGAGGCTGAGGGCTTGGCCGAGTTTGTGGAAATGCTACGTGAGACAGACTATCGCGAAGATCTTGAGAAGCTCAAAGAACTTGATCCCTATCTCCTGGAGGGAATCTTCCACTCGAAGCTCATACAGCGAGTTGACAGGCTAATCGAAATAGCTCCGCAGAATGTTGCGTATTTCTTGGAAGCTCGCTATCGGCTCGGGGTCGAGATTCTGAACATAAAGCGCATACTGCGTGGAAAGCCGACGAAGACTATGCCCGAACGAATAAGGCGCATCGTCGTCCCAGTCAAGCCATACTCGGCTCTTGACTTAGACAGGTTGATAGAGCTCGAAAGCTTGGAAGATTGCATCAAGGCCTTCGAAGGAACCATGTACGCTCCAGTCGTGAGGACTCTCGACGTTTACAGGAAGTATGAGAGCCTCTGGCCGATCGAGAGCATGCTTGATCGCGTTCATTTAGACGTCGTCGGGAGGGCGCTAGATGGCATGCCTGCCGCTTGGAGACGATCCGCACGAGCGATAGTGTACGTAGAGGGCGATCTCGAAAACCTGCTTCTCGCGATGAGCTGGAGATCTAAGCTGGCGGAGATGAAAATCGAGGCGAAGCCCAAGGAGATATTCTCGGCAGTCTACTCAATACCGCGAGAGATTCTCTTCGACTTGGTTGTCGCAGAAAAAATAGATGAAAAGGTCATCCGGCATCTTCCTCCTCCCTTTCCAGACCTCATAGATCTAATAGTCGAGGGCAACGAGCCGCTCGCTAGGGCGAGGTTGCGCGCATACCTCTACCGTTTAGCTTTACGCGAATCTCGAAGGGAGCCCGAATTTCCGTTCGTTATGCTATTCGTTCAAGCTTGCGATACCGAAAGGGCCAATCTGATAAGCATCATGTGGGGAAAGGCTCGCGGTATGAGCCCTACCGAAATCCTGAAGCACGTAGTAACGCCTGAGCGCTAACGCGCCGTTATCCTACCACCATTAAGATGGCGACGATCAAGCCGTAGATAGCGATCCCCTCTCCGAGGGCGACGAACAGCAGAGCCCAAATAGCAGCCTCGGGCCTCTCAGCTATGAGGCGTGAACCTGAGGTAACTGCAGCGATGATGGCAATTGCAGCCGCGAAGGCGGAGCCTACCATCGTTAAAGCCCCAAACAACAGTGCCCAAGGTATTTCAAGCGCTTGCATCATGATTCCAGCCATGAGCGGTATCGCCATTTCTCCTAGGACTGCTAGTCCAGCAAATATAGCTATTACGATCAAGATCGTGCCCACCATGTCCCTTATATGCGAAACTTCTCGTTGGACGGGGGACTCCCTCCCTATAAGTTGTTGAGTTGCACGACTTGCCAATCCTAGGACCATTAGCGCAAGAGCGATCGCCAGAACGTATGAAAGTAACGCTAGCCCTGGCACGAGAGCGAGAAGAGCCGCTATCACGCCAAGGCCTATTACAACAGCTCCTAGCCCTACCATCAACATCCCTATGATGGAGTCCTCAGGCCGTTCGATGGCTGCAGCTGCCACTATGCCCATCCCTCGTGAAAACAACCATCCAGCACCGATTGCTGCTATTGCGAGAGCGACCGCAGCACCGGCTGCAGCGATAGGCGACTGAGAAGAGCTCGAAGCTATAGACAAGATGCCAAGCAAGTCGCCTGATGTTTATGAGAACGTCTTTTTAGCTTTCTGAAGTTTTGCTATCCAGCTTGCGAGCGAATTAGCTATTGATCTCCCTCTGGCGATCTAGCCGCTCGGTTGCTTTTTACAGCTAAGACCAGCGGCTGAGCCTAGGCTATCTTCCAACCTCCACCTCAGTTTAGCAGTATTCAACGATCTTAGGTGTCTGGTCCTGAGAAGCGCATGCGAAAGCTGTCCGCAGGTTTGTCCGAACTAAGAAACTTCCTTAATCTTTGTTTCGCCTGGCTCTGATCAATCGATTGCAGAACTTAGTTTCTAAGCTATGTTGGTCTGAACCTTAGATCAGTCACCATCAGCTCTTCGAGAGCTTCTTCGGCGAGCAAGCCTTCGATTATTTTGATGGCCTTCTCGTACTCGGGTATGACTACCCGCTCAATAGTGTTAACTCGCTGATGAAGCTCGCCAAGTTCCAGACTTAGCCTCTCGATCTTAGCCTCGAGTTCGCTGACTTTCATAAGATCGTCAAGCAAGCCGCCTACACCCGAAGCTACTTGCGCAACTTTGCCCAGAAGATCTGGCCGAGGGGTTTTGAAAGACGGGATTTCGGGGACATCGACATCTAGGATGGTTGCTTCCTTGAGCTCGATCCCGAAGTCCTTCTTGACGGAAATCGCTTGGCTTTCGACCTCCATCGAGCTCACCGTCCGATAAGCCTCGGTCAAGCCACCATAGACCTCTTGAAGCTTCTTAGCCAACTTTTCACGGATCTTTTCAGACTCTTCCATGTACTGCTGAATCAAGAATGCGAGTGCTCTGCACTTAGCCTTCAGTAGCGCACAAACCTCGCGTATGGTCTCAAGTCGTCTCTGCAGCTGGAGGAGCCCCTCTCTAGTTGCCCTGATCTTGCCCGACAGCCCTGCTACGAAACTCAAGCAGCCTCAGCTACCCTAGGTCTACTTCTATGCTTTGGATGGTACTTCTCGATGTAACGCTCGCGCACGCGAATCAATTCGTATTCAGGAAGCATGGCAAGAAGATCCCATGCTATTTCGAGCGTCCTTTCGATGGGCCTATTTTCGTAGAAACCTTGGCTTACGAACTTCTTCTCGAACTCTTCAGCGAACTTGAGGTAGACCCTCTCTCGCTCGGTCAAGCCTAGCACTCCGACGATCCTGGCAAGACCTCTGCACTTTACGCCTTCAGCGTATGCCATGTACAGCTGGTTCGAAACATCCCTGTGGTCCTCGCGCGTCTTCTCAGCTCCGATTCCGTCCTTCATGAGCCTAGAGAGCGAAGGCAAGACGTTGAGCGGCGGGTAGATCCCTCGCGCGTGCAGGCTCCTGTCGAGTATGAGCTGACCTTCGGTTATGTAGCCAGTCAGGTCTGGTATCGGATGTGTGATGTCTCCGCCAGGCATTGTTACGACCGGAAGCTGCGTAACGGATCCTTTCCTCCCCCTGATCCTGCCGCATCGCTCGTATAGTGAAGCTAGATCGCTGTACAGGTAGCCTGGATAACCTCTCCTTGTGAGAACTTCCTTACGAGTTACAGCCACCTCTCGTAATGCCTCGCCGTAATTCGTCATGTCAGTAATCAGAACCAATACGTGCATGTCTAAGTCGAAGGCCAGATACTCGGCAATCGTCGAAGCAATTCGTGGAGTCAAAAGTCTCTCCAGGGCGGGATCTCCTGCCCGATTGAGCACCACCATCGCTCGCGAAATAGCGCCGGTTTCCTCGAGTTGCCTTATGAAAAACTCGGCTTCATGATGCATTACGCCGATTGTGGCCAGTACTACTGCGAACTCCTCCTCCTTGCCGACGACTGTGGATTGACGAGCAATCTGAGCAACAAGCATGTTGTGCGGAAGGCCGTACTCCGTGAAGATGCCGAGCTTCTGGCCTCTCACCAGCGTATTCATTCCGTCGATGGCCGAAATCCCGGTTTGTACTGGCTCATTAGGGCAGTCCCTTGCAGCCGGATTTATCGGGCTTCCGTTTATATCGCGATAATCCTCACCAATTGGCATTGGCATGTGATCCAAAGGCTTAAAACTGCCGCTGAAGACGCGACCCAGCAACTCGTCGGAAACCGGGATCTGAAACGGCTCGCCTGTAAATCTAATCGCGAGATCCAGGCTTAGCCCTTCTGCTTCGCGAAATACCTGAACGACCGCCTTATCCTCCTCTATCTCGAGAACTCTGCCGATCATCTCTTCACCAGCCGGAGTCATGATTCTGACGTTTTCCCCGAATGAGACTCCTCTGACTCCCTGAACAAGTAGAAGGGGTCCTCTAACTTCATTCACACCTACATATGCCAGTCCAGCTTCCTCTACCATGCCTTCGCCTCCAGTGTAGCTCCATACTTCTGGGCTAACTGCCCCAACTCCTCGACCATCTGGGCTCTAAGCTCGTCGATCTTCAAGGCCTCTTCCTCTTTCAGCCTGATGATCTTGGCGATGTGAGGTTGCGCTCGTATCTCATCTAAGGGAACTTCTTGCGCGACAAGTTTTGAGGCATGGTCATAGAGGTCGAGCATGATCTTCAATAGTTTCACCTGCTTAGCCGGATCACAGTACGTATCCACCTCGTGAAATGCATGTTGCATGAGGAATCCCTCGCGGATCATCCAAGAGACGAGCAAGATCAATCGCTGAGCATCAGGCAAGGCTTTCTCGCCAATTATGCTAGCCACTTCCTCGATCTTGGAAGCGTCTTCGAGTAGCGTAACGGCTTTTCTGCGGAGCTCGAGCCAGTCCTTTTCATACTGGCTCCACCAGCCAGCTAGCATATCGAGCTGTCTACTGTAGCT
>CAYZOK010000035.1:0-8547 GCA_964480335.1 uncultured Candidatus Bathyarchaeia archaeon
AGCGGGAGGACAAGACCAATCCCACTAGGCACGCTCGCCACCCGGGCTATCCCGCTACGCTTAAGCCTGCTAGATGAGGAACGAGGCGATGAGTGAAGACGAGCCAAGGGTTCATATGAATCCGCTGAGGCGGGCTTTAAGGGGCGGGAGAGGCTGAACGACGGGGAAAAATATAGATCGCGCAAGAGATTCGGCTTAGGCGATGGTCTTCGGCATTCCAGGCGGCTATGATAGGGCGATAACGGTTTTCTCGCCTGATGGACGAATCTTCCAAGTCGAATACGCCATGGAGACCGTAAAACGAGGATCTATAGCCCTCGGGCTAGTGTGCTCCGAGGGTGCTGTCTTAGCAGCAGAGGAGCGGCTTATCTCCAAGTTGCAGGATCCACGCATCTACTGTAAAATCTTCCAGATAGACGGGCATGTCGGAGCAACAGTTGCTGGCCTAAGTTCCGATGCTAGGGTTCTGATAGATCAAGCGCGTGTATTTGCCCAGAGCAATCGGTTGCTATATGATGAACCCGTGGACATTGAGGTGCTGACGAAGAGGACTGGAGACTTGATGCAGATCTACACGCAGCATGCAGGCGTGAGACCATTCGGAGTCTCCATCATCTTCTCAGGAGTTGACAAAACTGGGCCAAGGCTATTTCAAACGGATCCTGGAGGGAACTACTTCGGTTTTAAGGCGTGCGCGATAGGTGCTGGAAGTGATATCGCGAAGGAGCTCTTAGAAAGCGAGTATGGCGACGATCTGAAGCTCCATGAAGCTACCCTGCTTGCGTTGCGTTGCTTGTCGAAGGTGATCGAGGGCAAGCTCGAGCCCATCAGAGTTAACATGGCAATCATCCCTATCTCAACCCGGGAGTTCGAATACGTGCCGAGGGAGAAGATCGCTGAGTACATAAAGGAGCTGGGGCAGTAGGCGATCTCGATGAGCAAGCCCTCTAAGGCTCGTCTAATAACACGAGGCGAGCGCTTCGAGATAGTGATAGATCCGGAGCGGGCATTGGACTACAAGCTGGGCAAGCCCGTGCCCCTATCGAGGATAGTGCTGGTAGACACTATCTTCACCGACATAGCGAAGGGGATGCGAGCGTCTCGTGAGAAGTTACTCCAGCATTTCAGGACGGACGATACGATGAAGGTTGCTGAAGTAATCTTGAGGCAAGGCGAGGTTCTATTAACGGCTCAGCAGAGGCGCCGACTCATCGAAGATAAGCGGAGGCAGATCGTATCGATTCTCTGCCGATACACCGTAGATCCTCGAACGAACCTGCCTCATCCGCCTCTGAGGATCGAGCAAGCGCTTGCGCGATGCCACTTTCCGATAGATCCCTTCAGGGATGCGGAAGAACAAGCGAGGCGCGCTGCCGAGGCCTTGAAGCCCATCTTGCCGATTAAAATGGAGATTGTGAAGATGGAGGTCTTGGTAAGGCCGGAGTTCGCCTCGCGAACGTACGGGGTAGTTAGAGACTACGCAACAATAGTCAGTGAAGAGTGGCAAACTGATGGCTCGTGGAAGGCCGTAGTCGAAGTGCCAGCAGGAATCCGCGCCTCCTTCCTCGAGAAGCTAAGCAGGGTGACTCAAGGATCCGTTCTGACTAAGATCCTGGAGTAAGAGCTGAACCGATCTTCCTAGATCCGACCATTTTCTCCGCCAGACCGTGGACGAACTGGATCATGTGGGGTCTTGCTGAAGGCAGGATCAAGAGAACCGTAATTAGCAAGAGACATCTTTTAGGAAGGCGACCGATTTGCTAGCCGAGGATCGGAAGCTAGTGCTACCTGGTGACGTGTTAGCGGTCGGCGAGGATTATGTGGCTGGCCTGAATACGTACAGGTTAGGGAGCAAAATCGTAGCATCAACTGTCGGGTTGCTGGAGCTTAGGGAGAAGGTCGTACAGGTTATTCCGCTTAGAGGTTGCTATATGCCGCGAGCTGGAGATCTGGTAATTGGAAGAGTGGTCGACTGGAGTATGTCGGGTTGGTCCATCGACATAAATTCGCCCTACCTTGCCGCTCTGCCGATTGGAGAGTTCACAAAGCGTCGCATAGACTTGAAGAGGCATGACTTGAGGGATATCCTGAGCGTTGGAGACGTCGTGAAGGCAAGAGTACTGAGTTACGATAGAACCCAGGGACCCATTCTGACAGTTAAGGAGCCCGATCTAGGCAAGGTTAGAGAGGGAAGGCTAGTGACCATAATACCGACGAAGGTTCCACGGCTGATCGGGAAGAGGGGCTCGATGGTCGAGATGATCTCGCGCGAGACAGGCTGCAAAATCGTAGTCGGGCAGAACGGTGTCGTCTTAGTTACTGGGCGTAGCAAGCGTGACGAGGAAATCGCTGAGCGAGCTATTCGAATGGTGGAAAGAGAGGCCCATTTGGCTGGCTTAACGGACAGAGTGACTAAGCTAATCAGGGAGCTGAAGGAAGGTGAAGCCTGAGAAGTTAGTAGACGAAGAGGGGAGGCGGATCGATGGACGCTTATGGAATGAGCTTAGACCGATTAAGATCCAAGTTGGAATCCTAAAGAATGCTGACGGCTCCGCGTACATCGAGCAGGGAAGGAGCAAGATTTTGGCTGCAGTTTATGGACCACGTGAACTGCATCCCAGACATCTAGCCCTCCCTGATAAAGCAGCGCTTCGCTGCCGATATCACATGGCTCCCTTTTCGACAGAGGTTAGGAAGTCGCCTGCGCCAAGCAGGCGCGAAATCGAAATCTCAAAGGTCATTCGTGAGGCGCTAGAGTATGTGGTATTTAGCGAGCTGTATCCAAGATCTGCTATCGACATCTTCATCGAGGTAGTGCAGTCTGATGGAGGAACTCGTTGCACAGGACTGACGGCAGCAGCTCTCGCCCTGGCTGATGCGGGCATACCGATGCGCGACTTGGTCGCAGCTTGTGCTGTAGGAAAAGTTAGCGGGCAAATAGTGCTCGACTTGAACGACATGGAGGACAAGTATGGCGAGGCCGACATGCCAGTTGCATATCTACCTAACTTGGGCGAAGTTGTGCTTCTCCAAATGAACGGAGTCTTGGAACCAGATGAGTTCGATGAAGCGCTTGACTTAGCGATCGAAGGATGCAAGCAGATATACCAGCTTCAGCGCCTAGCGCTGAAGCAAAGATACGGCGTCTCGGAGAGCTAAATGTCAATTACACCGCCGAGTGAGGCCGTTCCAAAGATTCGGCGAAAACATCTCTTCGAACTCCTCAAGGAAAACAAGCGGCTGGACGGGCGAGAACTGTTTGCCTACCGTGAAATCAGATTCGAAACAAACGTAGTAGATCGCGCTCAAGGTTCGGCATTAGTCTCGCTAGGAAATACGAAGGTCCTAGCCGCTGTTAAGGTCGAGACGGGACGCCCTTACCCAGATACACCTGACGAAGGAGTACTGACCGTAAGCGCGGAACTAGTCCCTCTTGCATCGCCAACATTCGAGCCCGGACCACCAGATGAGCGTGCTATCGAGCTTGCTCGAGTGGTTGATCGAGGAATTCGAGAGTCCGGAACGCTTGATCTAGAGTCGCTTTGCATAATTCCAGGTCAGGAAGTCTATACGGTCTTTATCGACATATACGTGCTTGACCATGACGGAAACCTAATTGATGCTTCGTCCCTAGCTGCAATCAAGGCTCTATGCGAGGTATCTCAACTTGAGATGAAGAATTTGTCCACAACTGTCACCTTCGTTAAGCTTGGGGACAAGCTATTGCTCGACCCCTCGCTGGTAGAGGAAGAGTTGGCCGAAGCTAGGTTGACGGTGGGCGTCGATAAGTATGGTCGGGTGTGCTCTCTACAGAAAGCTGGAGCCGGGCCTCTATCTCCAAGCCTAATCAGAGAGGCTGTCAAGATAGCTCTAAAGAAAGCAGAGGAACTGCGTGCAGCAATTAATGTCGGCTAAGAGGTTCGGAGCACGGTATGGTCGAACGCTAAGGAAGCGTATTGAAGAAATCGAGATGGAGATGCGGAAGAGGCATAGCTGCCCCAGCTGCGGAGCGCGAGCAGTAAAGCGAGTTAGCGTTGGAATATGGTTATGCAAGAAATGTGGTTACAAATTCACCGGAGGAGCTTATCTCCCCTTTACAGCTGCTAAAGAGCTTAGATCAAAGACGTGAATATCGACGATTCTCAATACGCTTTTCCTAGTACCGGAACCGGTACGCCAGCAAGGCTTCGGCGACGAAGCGTTAGCAGGAGGCCATGCCCAATCCTGCTAGGCACCCCCGCCACCCGTGCTATCCCGCTACCTGAGCCTATCGAATGAAGAGCAAGGCGGTGAGTACAGACGAGCCAAGGATTCATACGAATCCACTAAGGTAGGCTCAAGGGGCGGGAGAGGCTAAATGGCGGGGAAGAGCTTACAGAGAAGAAAGAATGACTGCTAGCGCGCAATTGAGGCTCAGCCTAGGCGAATATTCGCAAGCTGCATACCAAGCCATCGCTCCTGAGGTTAAAGTTCCGGTTAGCAAAAGAGCGAAAGCTGAGGTCAATCTCGAGGGTAGTGTCCTTGTCATAAACATCGAAGCCCACGATCTAGGCGCCTTAAGGGCCGTCGTGGGCGCTTACTTACGCTGGGTTATGGCTACCGTTGATAGCGTTAAAGCCCTAGGGCTCGTTAGCTGACCAGTTCCGCTGATCGAGTTTATAAGACCGCTGCGCCGAGCCACTTGATCCATGCGCTGTGGGGTGAAGAAAACGAGGCAGGAAGTGTTACCTAAGCCTGCCGAGATGAAGAACGAAGCGATGAGTAAAGACGAGCTAAGGATTCACACGAATTCAGCCGAAGCAGGTTTAAGGGGCAGGAGAGGCTAAATGGCGGGGTGAGTGAGAAGCTACCTCCCGACTTGCAAGGAATGCTAGCTCGGCTTCAGCAGCTACAACAAACCCTGCAAGCCGTGATAAGCGAGAAGCAACGCCTAGAGCTCGAGCTTCTGGAAGCTGAACGGGCGCTAAAGGAGCTCAAATCCCTTGGTGAGGATGCTGTTGTCTACAAGTCCGCAGGATTGTTGCTCATTAGGTCAAATCGCGATGCGTTAATCAAGGAGCTCGAAGAGCGAAAGGAGCTATTAAGCGCAAGGGTCACGGTTTTAGCCCGGCAAGAAGAGAGAGCTCGTAAGCAAGCGCGGGAGCTGCAGCTTTCGATTCAAGAGGGATTGGCCAAGGCAAGAGGCGAATAGTTGCCTATTTCGGAAGATGATGCAATTGTCATCTGTCAAGAGGCGGAGCGAGCGGCCCGACGTTATATATTCAAGCGCTTGTCGAAACGCGACGTAGCAGATCTGGAAGTTGTAATCGAAGTGGTGAAGCTGGAGCCTCTAATATTGGATGTGGATGTCCGTGTTGAGCTGCAACCTGATGTTGAGGGGGTAGATGTAAACGCACTCGTTGAAGGAGCTGCAAATGAAACCGTTAAGGCAGCTCAAAAAATGCTCAGAGCGTTGAGGGAACGGTCTAAATCCGGCGAGACATCTTAAACTTCGGGCCTAAATGTCGAAGGTCATTGATGTAGCGAGCCGACTGCTCGAGGGGGCTCGGCAAGCTATTCATAGCATTCCTCGTGACCAGGTCGATCAGCTTGTGAACGCGCTTGTCAAAATTCATGGCAACGGGCGAAAGGTGATGGTGATCGGCATGGGAAGAAGTGGCTTGGTCGGAAAAGCATTTGCCATGCGACTCATGCACCTAGGCTTTAATGTTCACGTCATCGGCGAGACTATAACACCAGCACTTCACCCAGGAGACATGCTACTCGCCATCTCGGGCTCGGGAGCGACGACGTTTGTCGTAGACGCTGCAAAGATCGCTAAGAAGGTTGGCGTGAGGGTAGCTGCTGTAACAAGCCATCCGAATTCGCCTCTAGGCAAGCTGGCTGACCTGGTGGCGACGGTGCCTGGAAGGATCGAAAGTGCGAAACGCGACTACTTCTCACGCCAAATATTAGGAGAACACGAGCCGCTGGCGCCACTCGGAACACTATTTGAGCTTTCAGCCATGATTTTCTTAGACAGTTTGATCGTTGAGCTAATGCGCGTCCTGCATAAAACCGAAGAAGATCTTAGAGCTAGGCACGCTACGATCGAGTAAAATCTAAGTGAGCATATCTTCCGGTTTTGGGATTTCGAGGGCTAGGCCCTTGCGCTTCCTTATTCCCTTAATAATCTCAAGCTTCATGCTAGCCGGGACAGGTTCCCAATGATCAAATGTCGTCTGCCAGAAGGCCCGCCCGCCTGTAGCACTTCGAATTACGTCAGCTAGATCGAAGGATTCGGCTGCAGGCAACTCTCCCGTCACACACGCCAGGTACTCACGTTGGTCGATAGAGGAAATCCTACCACGCTTGTGCGCTACAATCCGTGTCGTAGTGCCGATCATAGTCGATGGCAATGTTGCGACTATCTTGTAGACAGGCTCTAGTAACATGGGTTCGGCTGCCAGTATGCTCGCATGAATTGCGCGTCGAGTTGCGGGCACTATCTGTGCAGGTCCAGTATGGACAGGATCTACGTGGATGAAGGCATCCTCGAGGAGTACCTTCACGCCTCTAACTTGTTCGCGGGCCAGCGGTCCTTCACGTACCGCGTCCACGAAGCCGATTTGGATCGAGCCCATAACCTGATCTAGACGTTGCACGCCTTTGCTGACGTTTGTGAGAATGTTGCCGTGCTCTTCGATCGCGATAGCTCCTCTGGCGGAGTCCGAGTCCCAGCCGTGTTCTCTCAATAGCTTAGCCAAGGCCTTCCTCGGCATGCCATCGCGAATCTCACCTCTGACAATCATTTCGACTATCTCGGGCTCCAGAGGCTCGACCCGGAAGGTGAACCTGTTCAACTTGTTCGGCGACTTAACTTCGAAGGAAGGAGACGGCTTGCGGATGCTTTCGCGGTAGATCACGATGGGCTTCGAAGTTATGATGTCGATTCCTGCCTTTCGAATCCAAGTCGTGGCGATTTCAAGGTGAAGCGTCCCCATCCCAGCGATCAAGTACTCGCCTGTCTCCTCCCTAACCGTAGTTACTAGCGTCGGGTCTTCGACGGATAGGTTGTTGAGGACGGTCACGAGCTTGAGGAGATCCGCGCTTCGCTTGGGCTCGATCGCCATAACGACCACGGGCTCCGATATGTAGCGTATGGCTTCGAAGGGAGTTAAGTTCTCGACCGTCGTTATAGTTTCGCCTACTCTAGCTTTATCGAGGCCCAAAAGAGCCGGTATGTTTCCAGCTGGCATTGACTTCGCAACTTCGCGATACGGCCCCGTGTAGAGGCAGACTTGTTGAATCCTCGAGCTCGTCGCAGCATTTATCAGGTGAACTTCGCAGCCCTCTTCAATCGTGCCCGAAAAGAGTCGTCCGGTAGCGACGATGCCTGCCTGGGGATCTACGTTGACGCTATTGACGCACAGAACGACTGGTCCGTCCTCATCACATTCGATCATCGCTTGTCCAACTTCGGTTTTGGGATCTCCTCTCCAGATCTTGGGGATTCGATATTCCTGGGCGATGTGAGGTGGAGGTATGTGGTCAACCACCATGTCGAGTATAGCCTCGTGGAGCGGAATCGTTTTGACGAGTTCGTCTATAGCTCCCCTTTTGTATGCTTCGATTATGTCTGAGAACTTGACACCCCTTTCCTGAGCTATTTTGAGCGTGATCCCCCAACGATCTTTGGCCGATCCAAAGGCTACGGTGCCTTCTGCAGCGCTTACTTTCCACTTTTTATGCTCGAGCTCGGCGTACATTTCGATAAGGCTGTTAAATTTTTCGATGATCCTGGCAAGCTTGCGGTGGATTTCTTGCTGGGAGAGACGCAACTCCTTGATCAGCCTATCCACTTTGTTGATGTATAGTACTGGCCTAACACGCTCACTTAGGGCCTGACGGGTTACCGTTTCGGTTTGAACCATGACTTCCTCAACCGCATCGACCACAACAACGGCTCCATCGATCGCTCGTAGGGACCTAGTGACTCTGCCAGTGAAGTCGATGTGGCCTGGCGTGTCTATCAGGTTAATGACGTAGGGCTTGCCTTGGTGCTCGTGGTAAAGCGAGATGTTGGCAGCCTTGATGGTCATCTGTCGACGTTGCTCCTCTTCGAGGTAGTCGAGCGCTAAGGCCTTGCCAGCCAAGCTTGGCGATAGCATGCCGGCAGCAGCAAGTAAGCTATCAGTCATCGTAGTCTTGCCGTGATCGATTCCCCAGCCCGCGCGCAGCTAAATGCTACGCGCAGACTTCATGGGCGATTATTCCGATATTACGAACTTTCTCACGATCCCGGCATATCCGCAATACCTCGCTAGCGGTTTTGAAACGCACCATGGTCTCTGTACATGCGAACCACATGGGAAAAGCTTTCCCCGGCCATCTGCTCTTAGCTCACCTTGGGAAAGTTTCGATCCTTAAGCTAGGGATCTCGGCGATCAGGGATTGAGTGAGAGCCGTCACAAGATGGCGCTGTCTGTAATTGTGGGAAGCCCTCGCGACAGGTGGCAAAGCTTAGGCCATAATCTTGGGCTAGCTCTCGTGCACGCTTAAGCAAGT
>CAYZOK010000036.1:0-8439 GCA_964480335.1 uncultured Candidatus Bathyarchaeia archaeon
CCCGGAGTGCGGGGAGGATAGGCTGGTTTGCGCTGGGTGTGAGATAAGACCAATCCTGCTAGGCTTGAATGATCTAAATCCCATTCCCGCCACCCGTGCTATCCTGCTATCTTGAGCCTGCTAGATGAAGAAACAAGGCGAGGAGTACAGACGAGCCGAGGGATTGCACAAGCCCTGCTGAGGCAGGCTCAAAGGGCAGGAGAGCTAAACGGCTGGGAAAGACTTATAAGTAAAACTTCCTCGGCTTTGACGCTGATTCATTTTGAGCAAGGGGGAGAGACGAAAAGTAGAAGTATTCAAGCATGAGCTTGTTCCAGAGCACATTCTGCTTAGTAGGGAAGAGGCTGAAGAAGTTTGCAAAAAGTATCGTGTCAAGCCATACCAACTACCCTACATCAAAGCATCCGATCCTGCAGCTAAGTCCTTGGGAGCTAAGCCTGGTGATGTAGTCAAAGTCATACGAAAGAGTCCGACGGCTGGGATAGCAATCGCGTACAGGTATGTGGTAGAATGATAGCACTGCGTCAGGAGGATCTCTGGCCACTCGTTGAAACTTACATGCATGAAAAGGGGCTAGCTAGACAACACATAGACTCGTTTAATGAGCTGATTCGGATAGGACTTCAGCAGATAGTAAATGAAGTTGGAGAAGTTCCAATTGAAGTTGCCGAGAAACCGTATCGGATAGTTTTCGGCAAGATTACGGTGGGAAGACCTCGAGTAAAGGAGGCTGACGGGTCTTCGAGCATGGTAACTCCGATGGAGGCTAGACTCAGAAACCTGACGTATGCTGCTCCGATTTATCTTGAAATGGGAATTGCTGGCGAAGGCTACGAGGGTCCGCCTTCATACGAACCTATTCACATAGGAGAACTTCCAGTTCTGCTGAAGTCAGACTGCTGCATCCTGTCCCGAATGGATCATGAAGAGCTTATGGCAATAGGCGAAGACCCCTCGGATCCAGGCGGTTACTTCATCGTTAACGGATCGGAGCGCGTCATAGTAGCACTCGAAGATCTTGCCCCGGATAGAATACTAGTTGACATAGAGGGGGCGGGAGCCAAACCTGTCTATAGAGCTAAGGTCTTCTCGACGACTGTTGGTCTCAGAGCTCGGATCGAGCTTGTGATGAAGAGCGATGGAACTATGCACGTGACGATACATGGAGTACCAACTTCGATCCCACTTGTAATCTTGATGAGAGCGTTAGGCCTCGAAACAGATCGAGAGATAGGCGAGGCTATCTCCAGCGACGAGAATATACAACGGGAGCTAGAGCCTTCGTTCAGGCAGACGGCATCGGTGGCGACGGTCGAAGATGCTATCCTGTATATAGGCAATAGCGTTGCCTATGGCCAAGTTCGCGAGTACAGGCTTAAGAAGGCTGAGGCGGTTCTCGATAACAACCTGCTTCCGCATTTAGGTCTTAAGCCTGAAGCTCGGCGTGAGAAGGCGCTATACCTAGGCGAGATGGCATGTCGCGTAGTAGAGCTAAAGCTTGGCTGGAGATCTCCGGATGATAAAGATCATTATGCTAACAAGAGGCTTAGATTCGCGGGCTCGCTCCTAGCCGAGCTGTTCAGAACGGCGTTCCGCAGCTTGTGCAAGGACATGAAGTATCAGCTTGAGAGAATGAGCATTAAGAAGCCTGGTATTGAACGCGTATCCGTAGCCGTTAGACCGGGTATTATAACAGAACGATTGCGGCATGCTTTGGCGACGGGTAACTGGGGCAGGGGCAAAGTTGGCATTTCTCAGTTGCTCGATAGAACAAACTTCATGTCGGCGTTGAGCCACCTGAGAAGGGTCCAGTCTCCACTGAGTCGAAGCCAGCCTAACTTCGAGGCGAGGGACCTCCACCCGACTCAGTGGGGCAGGCTCTGTCCAACCGAGACTCCAGAAGGATCGAACTGCGGTCTTGTCAAGAATTTGGCCCTTATGGCAACCATCTCCGTTGGAACAGATGTAAGGGCTGTCGAGGAATGCCTATTCCGCCTAGGAGTCGTCCCTCGCGGAAGGGCAGGCGCCCGGCTCAGAGGTGCTAAAGTCTTCGTTGATGGCAGGCTTGTGGGGTATACGTCTGATCCTAATGGTCTCACAAAGTTGGTTCGAGAGTATAGGAGAAGCGGAGAGCTGCAGATGCTCGGGGAGAGGCTTGGATACGCGTTCGATGCGACAGAAGTAAACATCGCTTGTCGGGAGTGCTATCCGCCCGGCGAGGTTCGCAAAGAAGTTATCGTGAATTGTGATGCGGGTCGAGTCAGGAGGCCGCTCATAGTGGTTGAGGATGGCAAGCCAAAGTTGACCTCAGAGCACATTGAGAAAGTGAGAAGGGGCGAGTGGTCTTGGGACCACCTTGTGAAGTATGGCATCATCGAGTTCCTTGACGCTGATGAGGAAGAGGACGCCTATATAGCTCTACGTTCTGAAGACGTGACATCAGAGCACACGCATCTCGAATTCCCACCTTCAGTCATCCTAGGAGTTTGCGCCACCGTCATCCCATACGCGGAACACAATCAATCGCCCAGAAACTCGTACGAGGCTGCGATGGCTAAACAGGCCCTTGGAATAAATGCGATTAACATACTAGATCGCGTGGATTCACGCGCCCACGTGCTACACTATCCGCAGATGCCGCTGGTCGATACTAAGCCTATGCGTTTGATCGATTATCATGAGAGGCCTGCTGGTCAGAATTGCGTGGTAGCTGTTCTTTCGTATGGAGGTTATAACATGGAAGACGCGCTCATCTTCAATAAATCCTCAGTTGAGAGAGGACTTGGTTGGTCTGCATTTTATAGAATTTACGAGGCCGAGTGTCGGCACTACTTAGCTGGACTAGAAGATGAATTCGGAATTCCGGATTCGCTCATGAGAGGCTATCGAGGAGAGCAGTACTATAGATTGTTGGATGAAAGTGACGGTATAGTTCAGGTTGAGGCTGATGTGCAAGGCGGAGACGTTTTAATTGGAAGAATAAGCCCGCCTCGATTTCTCGGAGAATATCGAGAGGTAGGAGTAGCTGGACAGGCGAAGCGCGACACTTCGATTAGCACCAAGCCTTCCGAGTTAGGAACAGTTGATGCAGTCTTCGTCACGACGACTGCCCAGGGTACGAAACTGATCAAAGTACGGGTGCGAGATCTTCGGATTCCCGAACTCGGGGACAAATTCGCTTCGCGCCACGGACAAAAAGGCGTGATTGGACTGCTAGTGCCGCAAGAGGACTTGCCGTTCACCGAAGATGGAATAGTTCCTGATATAATCATCAATCCGCACGCGATTCCATCCCGAATGACGATCGGCCAATTCCTCGAGTCAATAGCGGGCAAGATAGCTGCTGTAACCGGCAAAGTAGTCGATGGAACGCCCTTTACGAACGCTAAGGAAGGTTTGCGAAATCTTCTTCTCAGGCTTGGATTCCAGCATAGCGGCAGAGAGGTCCTCTATGATGGGTTAACGGGTCGCAAGTACGAAGCAGACATCTTCTTTGGGGTGGCCTACTACCAGAAGCTCCACCATATGGTTGTCGATAAGATCCACGTAAGGGCTCGAGGACAGGTTCAGATGCTAACTCGCCAACCCACCGAGGGACGAACGCGAGGAGGAGGCCTTAGGTTCGGCGAGATGGAGCGCGATTGTCTGATTGGGCATGGCGCCAGCACTTTGTTGAAAGACAGGCTGCTCGAGGAGTCGGATAAGTACATGATGTACGTGTGCGAACGATGCGGGCACGCAGCCTACTATGACCTCAGAACCAAGCAATACATTTGCAGGTTGTGTGGTGATGAAGCCATTATCTCACCCATCGTAGTCTCCTATGCGTTCAAGCTACTGCTACAGGAATTGCTAAGCCTCTGCATAGCGCCCAAATTAAAGCTAAGGGAGAAGGCATGAGCGCTGCGGTCGAAGAGGTCTATAGAACTGTAGGGGGGATCGAGTTTGGCATACTCTCACCGAACGATATCAGGAGAATGTCGGTGGTCGAAGTGCGTGTACCTGATACGTACGATGAGGATGGCGTTCCCATAAGGTCAGGCCTGATGGATGGCCGTCTCGGAACGTTAGAGCCTGGGCAGCGGTGCGAAACTTGTGGAAACGTGACGGCCATGTGCACAGGACACTTCGGCCACATCGAACTTGCAGCGCCAGTTATCCACGTTTGCTTCACTAAGATCATCCATGACCTCTTATCAGCTACTTGTAGAAACTGCAGCCGACTTAGACTAAGTGAAAGTCGTATCAAGCAACTGCAAGAGGAAGTGGCCTCTCTGAGGGAACAAGGGATCGTTCCCAAGGGCTTCTACACGGGTATACTACAGGAAGCGAAGAAGGAGATGCGGTGTCCACATTGTGGAGCCCCTAGTTACAAGATCAAGTTTACGAAGCCGACGATCTTCCACGAAATTCTTCCAGAAGGAGCACAGCGGCTAATGCCGAGCACGATCAGGGATAGGCTTGAAAGGATACCTAACGATGAGCTCGAGCTCCTTGGAATCGATCCAAGATCAGTAAAGCCTGAGTGGATGATACTGCAGGTTTTACCCGTTCCCCCGGTATGCGTTAGACCATCTATCACACTCGAATCTGGAATCCGCTCCGAAGACGATCTGACGCATAAACTGGTTGACATAATTCGCATCAATCAGCGTTTGCGCGAGAACATGGAAGCCGGCGCTCCGCCGCTCATTATTCAAGATCTATACGAACTGTTGCAGTATCATATCACCACGTACTTCGATAACGAGGCATCTGGCATACCACCTGCAAGGCATAGATCAGGTCGTGCTCTGCGGACGTTATCGCAGCGTCTCCGAGGAAAGGAAGGGCGCTTTAGGAGTAATCTCTCTGGAAAGCGGGTAGACTTCTCGGCCCGTACCGTTATTTCGCCTGATCCAAATCTGGACTTGAACGAAGTCGGAGTTCCGATCGAGATAGCTAAGCGCTTAACGGTTCCGGTCCGAGTCACAGAGCAAAATAGGGAGGAAGTAGCTCAGTTCGTCAAGAATGGTCCTGACGTTTACCCAGGCGCCCTTTACGTTATAAGACCTGATGGAAAGCGAGTACGCCTCGAGTTTGTAACAGACCGTGGCAGGCTCGCCGAAAGTCTGCAACCGGGCTACATCGTCGAACGGCACCTCCAAGATGGGGACGTAGTGATATTCAACCGGCAGCCATCGCTGCACAAAATGTCCATCATGGCGCACTACGTGAAGGTTTTGCCCTATAAGACGTTCCGACTACATCTTTGCGTTTGTCCGCCCTACAACGCCGACTTCGATGGAGACGAGATGAATTTGCACGTACCACGGAGCGAAGAGGCCCGAACTGAAGCTAAGCTCCTAATGCAGGTGCAAAGTCAGATTCTATCTCCTCGATACGGAGGACCTATTATCGGAGCGATCCGTGATTTTATCACGGCCACATACTTGCTAACTTACAAGTCCACCCTATTGACTAAAGAAGAGTTCTTCAGGTTGCTGGGGGCGATGGATTACAATGGTTCCATTCCCGAGCCTGCCGTTAAGAAGCCTGAGCCTCGTTGGACTGGCAAGCAGGTCTTCAGCCTCCTTTTGCCTGAAGACTTCAGCCACGTCCAGAGAGCAAATATTTGCCACGCGTGCGCTGAGTGCCTCAAGGAAAAGTGTCCTTGGGATGCTTATGTCTTAATACGTAACGGACAGCTCATCAGCGGAGTAATAGATAAGGCGTCAATCGGAGCGGAAAAGGCCGAGAGCGTCTACCATAGACTTGTTAAGGAGTACGGGATCGCCGTCGGTAAGGAGTTCCTGCAGAAGCTCTGCAAAGTTGTTAACGAGTACATAAGCATGCGAGGGTTCGACTACTCAATCGGCGAGTTAGATCTGCCAGAAGAGGTTCAGTGCGCCATCGCGGAGACTATAGAGGAGGCTAAGGCAAGGGTCAGAGAATTGATTAAAAAGTATCGCGAGGGCAAGCTCGAACGATTGCCGGGACAAAGCCTGGAAGAATCTCTCGAAATTCGCATCATGAATGAGTTGGCCAGGGCTCGTGACGCCGCCGGCGAGATAGTTGACAATTACTTCGGGTTAGATAACAGCGGAGTTGTAATGACTAGAACTGGAGCTCGGGGCTCAAGCCTCAACATAGGGCAGATGACGGCTTGCATAGGTCAGCAATCCATCAGGGGGAAGAGAATAACACGAGGGTATAGAGATCGAGCTCTACCGCACTTCAGAGTTCGTGACCCTAGCCCTGAGGCACGAGGTTTCATTTATTCATGTTACAGAGATGGGCTAAATCCCGTCGAGTTCTTCTTCCACGCAATGGCTGGGCGGGAGGGGCTTGTTGATACTGCGGTTAGGACGCAGCAAAGTGGCTACATGCAGCGTCGGTTGATCAACGCCCTTGAACATCTGCGCGTAGAGTATGATGGCACCGTTCGTGATCCTCTAGGCAACATAGTTCAGTTTAAGTATGGAGAGGACGGTGCCGATCCTGCAAAGAGCGATCACGGCAGAGCAGTCAACATAGAGCGGCTTCTGGAGCAGGCCGAGCTTGAGGAAGTGGGCGAGGAGCAACCTGCCTCCAGGGAATTTATCGAGAAGTGCATCGAGGGCGCTCGCAGCAAGCTCACGCCCTTACTCTGCGAGCAGCTCAAAATGGCACTAACCGAGGCGAGGGCCTCTGAGGGCGCCGTAAAGTTTGTTGTGGAACGGGCAGTCAAGGAGTACAAAGCAGCTCAAGTTGAGCCTGGCGAATGCGTTGGGGTCGTGGCCGCTCAGTCCATCGGCGAGCCAGGAACCCAAATGACTCTACGCACATTTCACTATGCTGGCGTACGAGAGCAGAACGTCACGTTAGGGTTGCCGCGTATAATCGAAATAGTGGATGCAAGACGTGAGCCATCGACTCCAGTCATGGCCGTATACTTAGAGCGAGGGTATCGCGAGAGTCGCGAAAGAGCAGAGGAAGTTGCCAGGGAGATTTTGTACACGACCGTGAAGGATGTCGCAAAAGTCTGGATAGACCTAGAGGAAGGACGGGTAGCGATCCAGCCTAGTGAGGGGCTAATGAGGAGACGAGGGGTAAGTTTGGAGGAGCTGAGGAGAGCTGTGAGCTTGAGAGAAGCTGAGATAGCTGAGGAAGATGGCATAGTCTACGTTAGGCCCACCAGACCAGAAGCCAACTTACAGAAGATTTGCGACCGTATAGCGCATGCTTACGTCAAGGGCGTCTCAGGAATACGTCGTGTACTTGTTACCGAAGAAGAAAGAGAGTGGGTGATTCGTACAGATGGATCGAACTTGGCTGAAGCCTTGAAAGTTCCCGGTGTTGATCAGTCGAGAACTACAACCAACAACATTCACGAAGTAGCAGAAACCTTGGGCATAGAGGCTGCAAGAAATGCCATCATACGTGAGATTATGTCGGTACTTGAAGAGCAAGGGCTGGATGTCGACATACGTCACGTAATGCTCGTCGCTGACATGATGACCATGACTGGCATTGTAAGGCAGATCGGAAGGCATGGCGCTAGCGGCGAGAAGGCTAGCGTTTTAGCAAGGGCTGCATTTGAGCTGACCGTTCCTAACATTGTCGAGGCTGCTGTCATGGGCGAAGTAGATAAGCTTCAGGGAGTGACCGAAAACGTCATAGTTGGCCAGACCATCCCCATCGGAACCAGCTTCTTCGATCTATACATGAAGCTCTCTAAGGAGTGACTGGTGACGTTCTCAAACTGCTGCGAGATAAAGCGGTAGTTTCAGGGTCTAGACAAACCCTGAAGGAGCTGAAGCTAGGAAAGGTTAAGCAGGTTATCGTAGCTAAAAGCTGCCCACTACCAGTTCGTCGGGAGATCGAGTACTACGCGAAAATGGCGAAAGTTCCAGTACTTGAGTTCGCTGGAACGAGCTGGGAACTAGGGCTCACTTGCAAGAAACCCTTCAAGGTGGCTGCATTAGCAATTCTGAAGACCAAGAGCCGCAAAAAGTAGTCTACCTCACGGGTTTCTTGACTTCTCCTCGGGTTAACCTATCTAGAGGGACGCCGTTAACGAGGATTACCTTGTAGCGAACGCCCGGCAGATCTCCATAGGCCCTTCCCTCAGGTCCTCCGATTCCGCAAATTATGACCTCATCGTGTTCGTCGACTACATTCAGAGCACCATCTCCTGGGAGGAACGCCGTCACGACCTTGCTATTTTTTACGATTTGAGCCCGGACACACTTCCTTATAGCG
Source organism: uncultured Candidatus Bathyarchaeia archaeon (assembly GCA_964480335.1). Lineage (GTDB taxonomy): Archaea > Thermoproteota > Bathyarchaeia > CAYZOK01 > CAYZOK01 > CAYZOK01. The sequence continues at coordinate 8,224 of CAYZOK010000036.1, forward strand.
CTATTAGGCTGCCTGCTTTCAATGCCAACCTTTTCTAGCACGATTGCCCTAGCCATCGGGGCACCATCGAGGGGATCGTATCCTTTTCTGAGGAAGAGAGTGCGGCGCCTATAATGAGCGTCGCTCCAGCGGAATCTCTTCCTCCTTCTCCTTATATTTCTAGCCGCAAACTCACCCGACATCTCGCGAATAAGAACGACGAATGTATTTATGGCT
>CAYZOK010000037.1:0-5072 GCA_964480335.1 uncultured Candidatus Bathyarchaeia archaeon
AGTTAGGCGCTTAAGAACTACTGCTCGGCCAAATCGGTAAGATGGAGCTGCTCGATGTTCGTAGTGCTTTCCCATTCCTCTTTCCGAACTAATCCGCCGACCTGCTCCTTGATTTGCTTGGCAACCCTAAGACCTATGGTTGGAACTTGTATGAGTTGGCCAATGTCAGCTCGCTTCAAGTCTTCGATTGTCCTGTAGCCTGCGTTAAAGAGGCTCCTTGCCCTTACTCGCCCTATCCCCCTTAAGCTCGCAAGCGGAATTAGCTCGCGCTTCACTCCGAATTTAACCCTCTCCTGCAGTTCATGCAACGAGGGCAGGAGGGAATTTCTCCCGAATAATCTGGCTAGTTCGCGCGAAGCATAAAGTAGCCACTCCGCTGTCTCCACTAATCTGTAAAGATCGCCTGGCTCAACCTCATGGAATTCGAGTATTCGGTCCTCGGGATCCTCATTCATCCAGCTCTCGAGTACCAAAGCCATTTTCACTTCGGCCAGCACCTCTTGGAATGCTACGGGATCCTCCCACTCCTCCGGTACATCAAAGAGAATGTGGTCTTTACGCTCCTCCAGATATAGGCGTAACCGATCGAGCTCCTTTCGGCGGGGGTAGTATTTGGGGCTCATATCCGGAGTTCTGCAGACCATATGCAGAAAGCCGAACTCGTCGAACCGTCTGGCTCGCAATAAGCCATCTCGGATCATGACGGCTGAAATCGGGTCTATGTATAGCTCTGAAACTCGACGTCCGAAATTCGTGGCGACGAATCTTTTCCCCCTCGCATTGATCATGCCCTCTTTGCGGAGAAACCGGAGGACGTGAGCAATGGGCCCTTTGATGAGCTCAGGTCCATACTGATAGGCGTAAAAGGTCTTGCTGAAGAAGTCGATAAGACCTCGTTCGGTATAGGCGAAGCCCGACGCTATGGTAGCAAGAACGTGAGAGCGCAGAACGCTTTCCGCTCCGAGCTTCGACCAAATCTTCTCATATTCTGCACAAACGTACTCGTGCATCAAGAAATCCTGTTCATCAGGACTTTTCGCGATTAAGACGGCTTCGCCGACTTGGTCATACTTCGGCCTGCCTGCTCGACCTGCCATTTGCTTATACTCTAAAATCGAGATCGGAATGGAGCCGTAGCCCGGCTCATAACGCATGTAGCTGCTTATGACAACGAGCCTCGCAGGAAGATTAACGCCAAAGGCTAAGGTCGGCGTTGCAGTCATGACTCTTATTAGACCTTCTCTGAAGCGATCCTCCAGTATCCTTCTGTGGGCAGGATTTAAGCCAGCATGATGAAATGCAACCCCTTGAGAGACTATATGGGCTAGGACTTCTCCCAGCCTCGTTTTCTCCCCGGTTTCGAGAACCTCGTTGGCAACCTCCTTGAGCCTCCGTCGTGCGGCTTTGGTTAGCGTCTTCCTGACAGCAGGTGCAACCTTTTTTGCCATCGAAATGGCTCGCCTCCGCGTTTCGACGAAGATTAGAGCTTGTCCACCCTCCTGAATGATCTGAAGAGCAAGGTTGGTTACCGGATCTTTGTAGGCTTGGCGAATTTTCTCGCTGGTACCATCATTGAATGTAATGCCATCGGCAAGCACCACCCCCTCTTTTAGCTTGACAGGACGCCAATCCGTAGTCACAACCTCCCCGCCAATCCAGTTAGCTATTTCTTCGGCGTTTCGGACGGTCGCGCTCAGGGCGAGTATCTGCGCGCTAGGATTTATTTCTCGAAGCCTTGTAAGTGCCATTTCTAACGTAGGTCCTCTGTCAGCGTAGTTGAGCAGATGGACTTCATCTGCTATAATCAGCGAGACTTCATCTAACCAACGAGCTCCATGTCTTAGTAGGCTATCAGCCTTCTCATTGGTACATATGACGATATCGTAACGCCCAAGCCAGGGATCAGAAGAATCGCAGTCCCCCGTTGAGATCGCTACGGCTATGTGCTTGCCAGAAGGCTTTTCGAGTTTTTCGTACTTCTTGAACTCTTGATACTTCTCAGCTGCTAACGCTCTAAGTGGCGTTAGGTACAGCACACGCCCTCCCTCCTCCAGCACCTTCTTGAGCGCGCATAATTCGGCTACCAAAGTCTTACCAGACGCTGTAGGACTTGCCAGAACCAAGTTCTTCCCCTCAAGGGCACCTCTTTTTATTGCCTCGACCTGTGGAGGCCATAGAACCTCGATTCCTTCAGCGATCAGAATTTCTTTGACAGGCTCCAGCACGTCGAGTTCGGAAACTATCATTAAACCCTCTTAATGCAACCAGGCTTCGGTGAGAACAGCATTCCTTCCCTCATAAGCTGGTTAATCAGCCTGTCAACCTCAACACGGTCCATGCCCTGCTCGATGAGCTCACCGTGGACATCACTAATCATTGCCATGCCACTCTCTTTCTCAAGCTTGGTTACCACCGACAGAACTTGACCAAGCTTATCTCGAAGGGCCTTGGGCTTGCCCGTCATTATGAGGTCGATGTCTATGCGGCCGCTTACATCGATCCCAACTTGCTCCAGAGACCTACGCATGAGGTTTATTGCAGCTTCGGCATCTTCAACCAACACAACCTCTCTTAATGCTGCCCTGGCCCTTGCCTTGGCGATCCGAATCAAGGACTCCAATTGTCTTGGCGATATCGCGATAGGTGATCCCCTGCTCTCAGATGAGACAGACCTCATCCGAAGGTAAAATTCCTCTAGCCTCCTCATTGCAGCCTCAGAGAGAGTCGGTCTAACTCGCTTTGCGTATGCGATGTACTTTCTAAGGAACTCTTGACTTAGAGGCGGCTTGACTGGAGGCTCTCCTGATCTATGCATGTAGAGTATGTGCTCAGCCATCGCTCTATCGGTCTCACGGTGAGGCTCATCTCTCATGACGAATATTAAGTCGAAGCGCGAGAGGATGGTAATTGGCAAGGCTATGTTCTCAGCGACAGTCCTGAAGGCATCATAGCGTCCTAGCGCTGGATTGGCTGCCGCTACGATGGCCGTCCGTGCATTAAGTGTAGCAACTATGCCTCCCTTGGCGACCGATACTGTCTGCTGCTCCATGGCCTCATGAATCGTCACTCTATCTTCAGGTCTCATCTTGTCGATTTCATCTATGCAGCAAATTCCTTGGTCTGCTAGCACTAGGGCGCCTGCCTCAAGTGCAAGACCAATCCTCTCTCGCACGACAGCTGCAGTAAGGCCGACGCCTGTCGTTCCTCGTCCGCTTGTGTAGAGTCCTCGGGGCGCTAACTGCGCAACATACTGCAGAAGTTGGCTCTTAGCAGTTCCCGGATCTCCAATCAGCAGAACATGAATATCGCCACGCAACGTTGTTCCATCAGGCATCACTTCTCGAGGAGCTCCGAACAGCGAGTACATGATAGCCTCCTTAATCCCTTCGTAACCATAAATCGAAGGCGCAATTGATCGCATCAGCTTCTGGTAGAGAATGGGGTCTTTCGAAAAGTTCACAATGGCTTCCTCCTCCTCAGGCGTAATGATAACCTCGATCTCCTTTTCGAGGGTATCAACATAATTGCCCTCGATGAAGGCATCGAACGACTTGGGCCTTCGTATTCGCCTTCCCGCTGTTATCAACTCAAACCCGCGCAACGCCTTGATAATGCCCGTCACGGCAACTCTATCTCCGGGACGAGCTACGTCGACCAGATCTCCAACGAGCCTCACGTCGACCGATCGCGGTAATTGGCCTGGCGGGAGGTCTTCAGGCTTTTCCTGTATTCGGATGTCTTGCGCGTCGATAAACGTCGATTCCTCGGCGAGGAGCTCGAAGGGACCCATGCGCCCACATTCTTCGCATTTGGTTGGAGTTTTCATGAAGAACTCTGTTTGGTCTATGTAAGAGATGTAGCCACATCGCTTGCATCTAAATGCTCCTCTGACGAGCGTTGGCTTAGCGGGAGTTGAACGGATGACTATGCCATCGACCATCACAAACTTCCCCAAATGCTCCGCTCCTATCCTCCTCAGCAGAACTTTCTCAGCTAGAGCCCGGAAGCGAACCGCTACCTCGCCTACCTCTTCTGCAAACTCGGGATCTTCTATCTTCAGTTGCTTCATGGCAGCCGCATTAGCATAATGGAGATACTCGGTAGGTCTACTCAGCAAGGCGCTTGCCCACTCAGAATCAAACACGTCTAGATCGATGAAGTCAACTATGAGCGAATTGGAACCAGTAACTGAGAGTTGAGCTAGCTTTTCGCGATACTTCGGTTTTCCATCTTCTGTCCTGAACTCTGCCAAGAACCGTTGAAATCTAACTTCAGGACTTTCGCTCAAGCTGCTTGCCCAAGGTAGCTGACTTGAAACAATTTATTACATTCTTCAACGCGCGGTAAAGCCTAGCCTCCTCCTCTGCCATAGCTTGGATAAGCATTCTGGTGGGTTTACGCAACGTCGCAAGCGCTACGATCTTCCTAAGTCTACAATTGACTATGTCGGTCGCTAATCGCTGCGCTCGGGCGCGCTCCTCTCCCTCCTTGAGCCCATCAAGATACCGCTTCAAGGCTGCGAAAAATCCTCTTGGAAGTGGAAAAAGCCTTTTTCCAGGTTGGTCGAGTTCCTTCCGGTGGAATTCATGTAGTTTTTGCAAGCTAATGTCATCTCGAATCCTGATGAATCCTTGCTGGGCCAGTACACGAGCTATCCAGTAACGCATCTTAAGCTCTCTTCCCCGTTCAATTGGGCCTATGATCTCGCCAACTGCCTCGAAAGCCGGAATGTCTTGCAATGCGATAACTCGAACTTCCTCCTCCCCCCGCTCAAAGCTCAATTCCCACAAAGCCACAAACGATGTTTGCATAATGATTATAACGGCTTATTTCAGAAGCTGAAAACTTTAGTCGAATTCTTGAAGGAATTTTTCTTCGTCGATAGTTAGACGAAGCTCTTCTGCAATCAATTTAGCCTGGACAGGATCATACTGGAAAATCGTTTTGAGCATTGGTATGTACTCCCAGCTTGCTACTTTGCGCGAAACATGGCAGTACTTCTTAACCTTCTCGCAAATCGATTGGAGGAGCGTTTTAGCGATTTTCGCCCTTGACAAGGCCAGTCGTCTGAG
>CAYZOK010000037.1:5172-8139 GCA_964480335.1 uncultured Candidatus Bathyarchaeia archaeon
AAGGCCAGTCGTCTGAGAGGTGGATACTGAAACTTAACAAACTCGAATCTACGATTTCCTGCGAGCGGAACCTGCGCAAGCAAATTTACGACGTGCTTGAGCAAACCCCACTTTCCTGATCGCCTCAGCCTAGCCCTCATCAAGTCAGCCTTGGCCAGCGCCTCGTACGCCTCAGCACAGGAGCGAGCATCTGCCATCTTCCGCGGAATGTTTTCGCAAATGCAATCGATCAGCTCTTCCACGTCCAGCTCGGAGCTATCTAAGGCTTCTCGAGCTTCTACGGCGCTTGAAGCGTTGAAGAATGCTTCCAGCGTCTCGAAAACGTTGCGCTGTCGATCCCTATACGCGAGCAAGACGTCCGAAACCTTCAACTCAGTACGACCTTCAGCCAACGCCTGCAAATCGTTGATGGCTGAGCGAACATCCCCACAGCACCGCTCAGCGATCTCCCTCAGAGCCTCTCCCTCCACAGCTATACCCTCCCTTTGGCAAATCCGCCTAAGCAACGTTATGACATCCCGCGCTGAGACTCTCCTGAATCGAATCATCTCACAGACATTTCGTAGCGGGCGGAGTTTATCCTCCCAAGGACAATTGGCCACTAAGACCACCGGATTGCGCGCATACCTGATCACGTAGTTTATGGCTTCGATACCTCCGATGTCGGCATCTCTTCCTGGAAACACGCCATCGACTTCGTCGAGCAGAATAATGGTTCCCCTGACATTTCCCATGACTACTGGAAGTGAGGCTTCGGTAGCGGCTCGACCGACAATTCGCATGATTTTGTCCTTCGTTCTGGCATCGCTCGCATTCATCTCGATGAGCTCGTAACCGAATTGTCGAGCAGCAGCGTGGACTAGAGCTGTCTTTCCGACTCCCGGAGGCCCATAAAGTAGGGCTGCTCCTGCGCCGGGCCTCCATCGCCTCATCCAGTCAAGAAACTGCTGCTTAGCTCGCCTGTTTCCGACAACTTCGTTTTCTTCCTTCGGCCTATGCTTCTCGGTCCACATGACCTGACTCATCGCTTCAATGCAGCCAGTCTAGCTAGGAAAGAACAAAGCTGGATATCCTCGCTGGCTCCTTCTGCCAGCCTAAAATCGTACTCGCCTATCAGCTCAGCTATCTCGGCTTTCTCCTCCTCGGTTAGATCAAAGTCATATACCTGACGACTAATCTGCCTGAGTATGTCGGAACCCGCTATCCCTTCCCGCCACAACAGTCTGTAGAGTATGTCGCGAGCTGCAGTGAAATCGCCTTGAAATGCCAGCTCAAGCATGTTTTTGATGCTGCTAGGCCTAGCTTTGCCGACGACCTGAGCAACTTCCCTCTCGGTTACGATCTTGGATACGGCTGCCGAACCTTGCAAGATATTTATCGCTCTGCGAAGATCGCCTCCGCAATATTCCCAGATCGCATTGATGCCATCACGCGTTAGCTCGACTCCCTCGTTCTTCGCTATCTTCCGCAAACATTTGGCTACATCCTCTTTCTTCAGGTCGCTGAATCTGAAAATCGCGCATCGGCTTTGAATGGGCTCGATTATCTTGGATGAGTAGTTACAGATCAGAATGAAGCGACAAGTACCCGAATAGGTCTCCATAATCCTGCGCAAAGCTGTCTGGGCGTCTGCCGTTAGCTCATCACACTCGTCGAGGATTACCAGGCGGAAAGGTATTTCCGCCCCCAAAGCCCCCATTCGGGAAAATGTTTTAATGCGCCCCCTAACGACTCCGATCCCTCGCTCGTCTGATGCGTTCAGTTCGAGCGTGTTTTCCTCCCATCTCTCCCCAAAGAGGTGCCTAGCTATGCAAAGGGCGACCGTAGTTTTGCCGTTTCCAGGTGGACCCGCAAACAGAAGATGAGGCATCGTGCGAGGCTCCTCCAACATATGCTTCAGTCGCTCTACAATCCCTTCATGATCCACCACTTCGTCAAGTGTGCGCGGCCTATACTTCTCGGTCCACATAACGGCAATTCCCGCGCTCAAGTCCGAGTAGTTGCCTGACCGCTAACTTAAGGAATTTTCCTTTCACGCACGTGAAGCATTGCATGCAAACATTCTCTCAACACTATCTCTTCAAGAGCTAATCTCACAGCTTCGGGCGAGCCCGGCAAGCAGAAAATGAGTTTCCCCCTCGCAACTCCGGCCACGGATCTGCTCAGAATAGTTGCAGGCCCTATGGCTTCGTAGCTAAGCATGCGCATTAGCTCTCCAAATCCCGGCATGATCTTCTCAAGGATCGGCGACACAGCTTCTATAGTAACATCGGACGGTGCTATTCCGGTACCACCTATCGTAAGAATCACGTCGACATCCTCCCTCCCCAGAAGCTGCTGAACATGTTGCCTAATGATCTTAACATCGTCAGGCGCTATCTCGCTGCCTACAACATCATGTCCAACTTTTTTGACGAGTTTTTCTGCTAAACTCATGCTCTCATCCCGGATAGACTTCCCTGACTGCAGCGCTTTGTAACGAGATGTGCTACAGAGAATCATCGCGAAGCGCAACCGCTTCTCCTTCCCTCCCTTATGCCTTTGTGTTGTGCTATCGCTCGACGGCTTTGCTGACAACTTCGATGCGCTCTATCCTCGCGACAGGATATAGCCCTCGCTCATCCTTCTCATATTGCTTAACAACATCAAAGACCGTCAGAAGCGCCACCGCCGTTGCTGTGAGAGCTTCTAACTCGCAGCCCGTCTTATAGACTGTCTTGACACAAGCCGTAACTTTCACGCCTTCGTCTTCTACCTTGGCCCGTACCTCGACATTCGTCAACGGTATGGGATGGGTAAGTGGTATGAGGGTTGGGACCTGCTTAGCTGCAAGGATGCCCGAGATCTCTGCTATGCGAAGGGGATCCCCTTTCTCAACGTCGCCCCTTCGTATTCTCTCGATGGTGCTGGATCGGAGGCGAATAAACCCTGAAGCAACTGCTTCACGGGGCATGTCGGCTTTCCCGC
>CAYZOK010000038.1:0-5180 GCA_964480335.1 uncultured Candidatus Bathyarchaeia archaeon
GAAGACCACAAGGCGATAATGAAGGACCATAAGGCAATCTTGGAAGATCATAAGGCGATCATGGAAATACTTGACAGGATAACAGAACGTCTGAGAGGCAAGAGAGACTAGTTCTCTCAACCGGTGGACGAGACCCTGAGGCATCCGGACGCTTGTCCTCACTATTCTGCCGACGAAGCCGGAAACAGTAGATGGTTCTATCAGCTACGGATTGCGTAATCTACAGCTACTCCCCAGAAGCGAAAGCGCAGCAGGCGGCCGAAAGCATAAGCACACATGACTAACATCCGATCTTCTCCAGCAAGATCCCGATCTCCTCCACGAACCTTTTGGCAGTTTCGATCGCCTTCTCAGCCTCGCTCTTCGTGAAGGCTCTGACCGTGTAGTTCGCTTCCCTCCTGAGGCGCTCCATATCTGATAAGGCGCGTCCTAGCTCCCTCTTGACCTTTTCCTCTTTAACGATGCGAAGCCCGAACGTGGAGACGAGACCGGTATGCGTCCGAGGAGGAGGCCACTCCCCTTCCTTGACCAGCAAGGCTGTCGCGGCATAGAACATCGCGTAGTATGCTTGACTGACCACGGCATCGAAGGACCTCGCGATGAGAAGTTGCTCAGCGTCTCGGAGCCGACGTCGAGCCTTTTCTAAGTAAGCGAGGATGAACTTCCTGATGTCGGGCTTCAGAGCTCTTTGCCTTCCTTCATAGCGTTCCACACCAAGGGCATCCAAGTTCCGTCCTCGAACTCGCCCTCTTTTAGGACAGTTATTCCCAAGTGCCGACCAGTCGCCAGCTCGAGGTCGTAGATGGCAGCGCCGAACATCCGGTGGAGGTCGAAATGGTCAGCGTCCACGTTGTCCCGCACTACAACGAGAAGGTCTACATCGCTTCCCTCGCTGGCCTCGCCTCGAGCGACGCTACCGAAGAGAAGGACTTTGACGACTACGCCCTTGAATCTGTCCCTAAGGACCCACGACGCTATCCTTGCGAGTGTCATCAGCTCGGCTTGAATTCCGGGCTCCTGGCCAGCAAGCTTCCTGATCTCGCTCTCGGGAATCATCCAACGCCCTGATGAAGTCTTGATGGCCTTGATCTTCCCCGAGTATATCCAGCGCTTTAGAGTTGGGAAGCTGACGCCAAGCAGCTTGGCAGCCTTGCCGGTCGAGTACATCGATTGATGCAGAATGATACAAAATAAAATCCTGTTCACGATCTTTGGCGTAAGTTCGAGTTCAGAAGTTGAGGTCGAATTCCTTGTCGAGGTACTGAGGCCAGAGGCGAAACGCCTGAGCGCCTAGAGGAAGCTACCACTTGGGATTAGCACGATGGTCTGGTGACAGCGAGGGTAGCTAGGTTTCCCCCTTCTTGATCGCTATAGGTTAATGCCCAAGCGCCCCTCCAATTCCGCATTAGAAATTGGCATCAGCTTAGTAATCCGGTGGCGTGACTCTCTAAGCCCCTTTCCGAAGCAAGTAAGCCAGCAGTGGTGAGGATAGACTTCCTACACCTCAAGCTCGATGTGCTTTCTGAGTACGACAAACCACTCCCTGTTCTCTTCGTCAAAAGTCGGAGGCAAGCTTGCGTCCATGCCTAAAACACTATCGATCTTGTCCTCGACCGCTTTGGGAATTTTTCTACGGGTACGAGCACGGAGAGTTCAGGTATTGTTGCGGTGATAATATTGCCCGCACGACCTCTGAACCTCAGCTTGGCGTCGAGTATCATACGCCTTTCAAAGCTATAGCCAGCGTAGCCTATTCTTGAATGCTCTTCTACCCTCCTCGTAGTCCGCAAGGCTATACCCAGCAGTTTCCAGTCCTTAGGAGATAGCGCCGTCCAAGGACTTCCAGCATCGAAGTCCAAGAAGCTGAATAGAGATTGGTCTAACCCGCGGAGCTACTAAGCGGGCATAAACCCAGTAAGAGGGCCTTCCGAAGCGCCTTCTCTCCCATACCGGAATTTGTACCTCATAGGATTGAAGCAATCTCTTCGGAAGGGACGACTGCTACCAGCACGAAGCGCAGGTCAACACCCTCGAGCTTCCCAAGTAGCTCTTCGACTGTGTCGCCGCTCGCCACGACCTTCCGATCCTTGATTGCGACGAGCTTCCCAGCGAACCTCTTCTCTAGCTCTGGGAGGTGCTCGTCAAACCAAGAGCCGTTCCTCTCTCGGCTTCCTTTAGCATCTCAATATCTTCGGACATCTTCGTACCAAGTGGATTCGAATTGTATAACAAAATTTGTCACACTCATGACGTGCAGACCTCGTTCGCGCCATTGCTCTCGTATGAAGAGCTAGTTCCTGAGGATCAGTACGTAGTTGTGCACTATGATGTGTGGCCTGTTCGCAAGCCAGGTCCTGTAGAAGCGCGTCGAATTCAGCTTCCAGATCAGAACGTCTTCTAGGATCAAGCCAGCTCTCTCGGCCAGCTCGATCGCCTTCGCGTGAATTGCGTATAACCGCCTGCCTTTCTTGCGATCTCCCAGCACGAGCGCGCAATATCCGCCACCTCTAAGCGTACGCTTAATCTCGAGAATGGATCCGCTCAAGCTCCTATAGTAGGCGTCAAGCGACTTTCTACTGAAATCGGCCGAATGGCTTGAGTACCGGATGGCATCCCAGTATGGAGGATGGGCTAGCACGAAGTCGGCACACCCACTTTTGAACGGCAACCTACACGAGTCGGCCTCAACTACATTCCACTTGAATGCTGGCGATAAGTCCGCTCCTACAGCTCTTCTGCCCAGCTCTTTGGCTACCTGAAGCACGACTCCAGATCCACAGAACGGATCGAGAACGAGATCGCCTTCTTTGCTGTAGATCTCAATCAGGTATTCGCAGAGTCGCCGATCGAGTGCGCCGGGAAACCTGTGTTTCTCATATCCAAAATCCAGAATCGTGGTGTAGAGCTTCAGCCCCACAATCTCTTGTTATAGGATCTGTGTAAAGTATAGACAGCATGAGACCTATTGGCATGATCGCTAGCCGTGCCACCGTGACCGAGGCGCCGATTATTCTCTCTGAGGGAGAGGAAAAGAAGATCCAAGAAGAGGACTTGGTCTTGATCAAGAACCTGAACGGCAACGAGGTTCTAGCCATCTGTCGCTTGGGAAGGGGGCTTGATGAAAATCTCGAAATTAGAGGCGCGTTTAAGCCGACGATCGCCTATGTCAGGCGGGGGCTAGAAGCTTCGGATGCCAAGCGCCACTACAATTTCTATGCATCTGTAATCGCCGATGTCACAAGGGGGTTTGAGCAAAACAAGCTGATAATCGCACCAGGCTCGACCGTCTACGCATTCGACGAAGGAGACAACCCCATGAACTACCTGCGTAACGCAATTAGCTCTGATGTCGGCGCGGTAGTAGGGTTCTACGATGATCATGAGGGCTGGCGAATTCCCATTGATCCCGAGTACATTCCTCAACATATCGGTGTATTTGGTGTAACGGGTTGCGGCAAAAGCTACCTGGTTCGCTTCGAGATAATCCCCATGCTGAGGAAAGCTGGCTATGATGTTCTCATCTTCGATTGGAAGGGCACGGACTACGTGCCGTATATCCCTAAGGAGAGGATCGTCAAGATATCCGATCTAAAGCTGCCAGATGATGTCGTTGCGCGATACTTAGCTAGGAAAGCCCGCTACTTTGGCTACTCGGCCGAATTCTGGAAAAGAACCATCTACAAGGAACTCGAACTCGTCGTTCTAGAAGGAAAATGGCGCGAGAAGCCTCTTGAAGAGCGCAAGAGGTTCATCGAAGAGGAGGTTAAGAAGAGGCTTTACAAAGCTGACAGATCGGGTAAGCAGACTGCTACAAGTCGGCGCGACCAAGAGACCTTCGAGCGATATTGGACCTTCGTAACCGATGACGACATCAAAGTCGTAAGCGGGGAGAAGTCGGCTGAAGACCTCCTAGAATTCGTCAAGGAGCAACATGTCGTTGCAATTGACATGCGCTACGGCTCGGAAGATGAAAAGTTGTCAGCGTTTCTCTCGGTTGCCGATCACCTTGAGAAGCTCATGATCGAGGAAGTAACACTAAACCTGGCGCTCATAATCGACGAAGGCCCTCAGTACGCTCCAGGAGGGCGAGTTACACGAGGAATGCAGCAATTTACAGCTTCCAGCATACAACGACTGTGTGCGCTCGGTAGATCGTACAAGCTTGCTATTGTGATCGTTTCGCAAGGCATGGCCGGCGCTATTGGCATAGATGCGGCCGTAAGGCGTAACTTGAATACTCAATTCATTGGCAGGATTCATCCGCTCGACCTAGAGGAGGCCGAGAAGTTGCTGGGGAAGCAAGGGGTCAGGCTAGGTTTCTTGACGAGGTTGCTCGTCGGGCATTTCTACATAGTCGGCTGTTTAGTTCCATCGCCGGTACCGATTTTGATGGAGTTCAAGCCTCACGAAGTTTGACGGAACTCGCTGAGGAAGAAGAGGAAGCGGCTCCGTCAGAATGGTCGAGGCTTCCCGTCCCGCTGCAGCACGAGTTCTACGATCATGCTGCTAAAGCAACCGAGTTCGTGAGGAAGAGCCTCTTAGAGCAAGCTGAGAAGCTGAGTAGGTTGCGAGTGCTGCTGAAGTTCAAGCCTATCGAGGACGTTAGTGGCTGGAAGGATCTTCGTATCGCCGCAATCGACGGAAGCTCGCCGATGCCCAGCGAAAGGCTTGGAGCGCGCTTCGGAGTCTACTGCGCGGGATACATGGTCTTCCAAGGTGAGAAACTCGTCGAAGAAAACTACCAAGGAGGAAGGCTCATCTCTCGCCAAGCAGGCAGATCGCAAGTTTTCAAGAAAGGCTTGGATCTGATGCGCACCAAGCTCGAACGCGAGCTGGCGATGAAGTGCATCGAAGAGAAGGACGTAGATTACGTACTGATCGATGGTAGCTTCTTCGGATTCCAATCGGGTTGCAGCCAGCTCAAGAACTACCAGTTTGGCCTTGAAGGCTACGACAGGCTTGAGGAGCTTGTGGTCGAGGTTAGGGATAAAACCCTCGAATTGGCTCGGACGAGGAAGGCTATCGAGATCGTGAAGCGTCCACCTACTCTAGCATTCGACGGCTACCTGCTCTACCAGAGTTGGGACGACGAAAGTGCATGCATAAACGCCACCGATCGCGAGATTCTGACCTTCTTGATGCCCGAGCGGACTTGGTTCGCATACGAGTGGTTCTTCGGA
>CAYZOK010000038.1:5280-8116 GCA_964480335.1 uncultured Candidatus Bathyarchaeia archaeon
GAATTCGTACGCGAAGTCGAAGCCAGGCTTGTTCGCGATCCTGAGTTAGAGAAGATGCCACTACGCGATATATTCAGAAGGGCAGGAATCCAGTAGAGTGCAATCCTCAGAAGGGCCTAGGTCCCCAACTAGCTATCTGCTGTAGCAGGGCAGGTCCTCGCCGTGATCTCTTTCCGATTTCCTCAATAAGCATCTTCACTTCCTCGACCGAGAGGTAGCGGAAGGGGAAGCCTTGGGCGTAAGGTTGGGCTCCTGCGAAGAGCTTCCGGAAGTCGCCGCGCCTGAACCAATCTTTTCGTGACCTGTAGTCGATTTCGACGATCTCATCGAAGAGGAAGAGGCCGCGGACACCATCCTTTCTGGAACAGAAGTCGATGAACCTCCGCCCGGTGCAGTGAGGTTGAATGCCTTCCCCCTCATAGAACTTCTCAAGGCTCCTTGCTACTTGCTTGGCGATCGCCATTCGGATGGGATTTTTCGCGCCTCTCAGCCAGCCATCGACCTCGATCCATCCAGCGAACTTGGCAATAGCCCTCAGTCTATGCTCTCTGCCGGTCTCGAAGATGAAGATGGGCGATCCGAGAGGGACGAATTGGGGAGGGCCTTGGTAGAGCTCGAAGGGCTGGAGCTTTCCCAGCTTGGCGTTTTTTAGGAACTCCTCGAGGTGTTGCTTCGAGCAGAAGGTCGTCATGCCACCAATTTCCCTCGGTCGTCTTTTGAGCATCAAGCTCGTCGAGCGATTTGCCTAGTTACCTATGGCCCTTTCGTACAGCAGTTGTGAGGAGAGACCTCGGGCACTCAGCTTGATAGGAGCATGTGAGATCATGAGGTTAATGAGCGCTATCTATTGAGTTCTGGCTGGAGTTGCCGCGACATAAAGCGCTTGAGCACCCTTCTTCCTAGCGAGAGCCTATCGGTCACCTTGATAGTTGTCTGTTCCGCCTTATGAGATTCAGGATGAGCTAAGTGAAGTATTGAGAGGTTCACAACACGCTGGACACAAGCCGTTTGCGTAGTTCATGAAAGGCGCGAATGTCAGGCTAACTAATCGTGGCCGTAAGCCGACTCCATAGCTTTTTAGGAACTGCGGCTATCGCCCTCTTGCGAGCTCAGCCTTTATGGATTTGGTCGTCAATAAGGCCAGTACGATCGTCGCTATGATCCCGAATATTGTCAAGCCTATTCCTAGGAGGACTAAAAATACCCTCTCGGCAGATTCGGCTCTTACCGCTTCAATATAGGCACCATGCATGACAATCACGAGTCCAAAAACTAGCACGATTATTCCTACAACCGCGATAGCATCGATGTATCTCCAGTATGTAGGCAAACTAGTGCCATGAGATACCTGTTTAACCTTGGTTAGCACGGCGGTCTCTCAGAACTCTACCTTGACTCTTTACCTAGCGCCTTTCCCAGAACTCTCTTGAGGGCTTTTACGCCCTCTTCGAGCAGTTTATCTTCGTTAACGCTCGCACCGAGTTCTGACGCGAGAGCTTCCACGGGGTCAAATGCCTTCTTAGGTACCAAGACCAGCTTGTCGCCTTCGACTCCGACTATTAGCTCGTCTCCCTCTTCGATCTGCAGATCTCGCCTTACGCCTGCCGGAAGCTTCACGAGCCCTCCCTTGTATACCTTAATGGCTTTTCGCATATCATGGAGGTAACTTCACGACATCTATTATAGTTATGGCGGTAACTACAGTAACCTTATTAATAGTTGCCGCGGATACTAGCGAATGCCCGTACTCTGCGACACCGTGTGCGTGTGGGCGCTTTACTTCAGGGATTCCGTATACCGCGAGCATGTCCTTCAGCTAAGGGCGGAGCATGGTCTCGTAGTGCCCGATGTCTGCTTGGTGGAGTGCGCCTATCCGGTGCATAGAGCCAAGGGCCTACGGGAGCTGGCGAAGTACGCAGCTTTTGCTGAGAGCCTGCCCCTTGCGCCACGCGTCGAGGTATATGATTCTAGGGTTGCCGACATAGCCGAGGCTGCCGAACTTGCCGTGGAGCATCCAGAATTCTTCGTCGATGAGGAAGGAAACCTCTCTTTCTTTGACGCGCTCGTGGCAGCTATCTGGCTAAGAACAGGCTTTCTGCTTGCAACAACCGACGCGAAGTTGATCGAGTTCAGCGATAAGAAGCCTGAGCTTAAGGGTAGAGTGGTGATCTTAAGGAAGAAGTAACTTCGCGTCCTCCAACCTACACGGCAAGAATTCCGATGTACTCCAGCTCTCTTGTAACCGGATTCACTCGATACCCAAGGCTCTCGAGCGCGATCACGCCCAGCACTTCGGCATCCTTCTCCAATGCGAAAACGACTTCGACGAAAGCCTCTTCGCGCTCATACCTTACGCCAGCTATTCCAACATCTCTTTCGACAAGTTCTCCGCTGACCGTTCTAAAGCGCCCACGCCGCCTTGGGACTATCCCAAGCTGCTCGAGGATTTCTCTCTTCACCCAGGTTAGCATCGAGCCCGTATCGACTAGCAACTCGAGCTCCGTTCGCCTCTCTGGATAATCTATGTTGTAAATCGCGACTCTAGCTCGTGTTAGTCCCAAACCGAGTGAGAAGGAGCTCGATTTGCGTAATAACGTTACGCGTGATAGCGGCAACGTAAACGGCTTCGATCATGCCTCAGCTAACCGATCAGCTAAAGATCAAAGCCCTCGACATATGCTCGCATGAAGATCCTCTTAGACGAGATGTTCTCCGGCATCAAGCCTTTCCTAACGCTGCTCGGATGGGATGTGTTCACAGTCGAAGACATTGACCTGAAGGGAGCCAAGGACGAAGACATCATACGCTACGCTGAACGGCACGGCTTGCTGGTCGT
>CAYZOK010000039.1:0-3580 GCA_964480335.1 uncultured Candidatus Bathyarchaeia archaeon
CTATCTGGACTGCAGAGAATGCCGTCACCATCGGTTCGATCGGCCCTACGTTCTGACCGGGAGCTGCGTCCTTAAGCATCTCTGCTGGCAGGTGTACCGTGTAGGTGCCCAGTGGCCAAGTGGGATCTACCACGAACGTAGCAACGAACTTCCCAAGTTCTGGCGAGTAAATGGCTGTGACTGGGAAGTCGAGTAGGTCGGGCCTCACGACGACGAGGGATGCCTCGCCAGTGAAGACCTGAGTTCCGTCTGGATAGATGGCCTCTATGAGTATACGAGCTAGCTCTCCTCTCTCGTAGGCTGGCTTCTCGGGAACAAATTCTACGACCGTTAGATGTGCTTTGACCACTTCGAAGCCAGCCGATGCTAGGTCAGCAAGAGGTCCTTGGTTCGGCGTCGGGGCGACTTTGTCCTTGATGTGGTTTGCCAAGAAGTTGAGCGTGTAGACGCCTGTGGGCGCATCCCACGGAATCTTCCAGTATGCAGTCCAGTTCTTCGTGACAGGATCGTAGTGCTCGGGGCCTACGGTGAACCAGTACTTCAGCTCGCCTCCGGTCCACACTGTCACGTTGATCACTCCGAGATCGTCGGCCGTGTAGAACGTTCCGTCTGGGTACCTGACGTTGAACACCATCGCCACGCTCAGAGTGCGGTTCTGCTTGGCGGGCGGCGGCACGTATTCAGCGAACGGCCCTTCAGCAGCGTATGGATGGATCTCTATTGTGACATCAAGGATAGCTGGTTCTACGACGAACTCTCCGTACTTCAGCACGTCAGGTCCCATGTTCGGCACGTCGGGAGCCTTGTCGACTATGGAGTTGACCGTCACGTTGAACGACCAGCCTTTGCCGGCGGGCACATCCTTCGGGATCTTCCATGTGGCATTCCACATTCCAGCGGCGGGATCGATACAGAAGATCGTGGCGTTGGGCTCTGCCAGAGTTGCGTATAGCGTCTCGTTGAGGTAGATATCGACCGCCATTGACTCGAAAACCGTCCAGTTGAAGGGCGACCCATCTGGGTATGTGACCCTAAATGTCGCGTTTACCTCGAGCGTGCGCTGCTGCACAGCTGGACAGATTGTGATAGGTACAGGCTCCACCCGCAGGACAGCTGGTACGACCTCGAACGTCTGCAGCTCAGTTACGTTTGGCAGCGGAGGCACGTTCAACCTAGTTACGTTTAGCGTGTGGGTGCCAAGTAGCCCATCCCATGGAATCGGCAGTACGCCGACAAGATGTAGGGTGCCGTTTTGCAGAAGCGTTGTCTCCATCGTCACGACTCGCTCGCCCGTCGGGTCTGTTATGTTGATCCAAACTTCCTGAGTGGCGTTCCCAGCGATCCGCAGGTCGACGGCCAGAGTTCTCTCAATCACAGGCCTTATCACCATGCCCACCTCGAAGGACGCTACAGCGGCCTTCTCGATGTAGCTGGGCTCCTTCATGGTAATGTAGACTTCGTATGTGCCCGTGATGTTCGTGTGCGACGTCCATCCAACTCCGGGCTGGACGGGTGTCCAGCCTATTGGATCCTCAGGGTAGGTGATCGAAAATCTCCAATAGCCGGGTGGAAAGCCTTTGTCTGGATCACCTGCCATTACTCCGGGAGCAGGTGGGAATTCACTAGCATTAGTGAACTTAATTTCTCTGGGATCTATTACGTAGACCGAGAAGTTGTACTTTATAGCGTTGCCGAGTCCCGTCCCCCAGACCGTTATGGTCACGTTCAGACCTTGGACCTGGTACGAGGGTTCTGCTTTGACATAGTAAGACGGAGTTACGGTGAAGTATGCCGTCCAGCTCAAGCCTGCCGCTAGGTCGACGAGTTTGACGAGTCGTGGTCCAGCGGTGGCGTTAGGAACTACGAACTCGGCCTCTACGTACGTCTCTCCAGGCGCAGCGTAACCATCATCGACCATCGCCCAAAGTCCAGCCGGATACATCGGGTCGCCAAGCGGAGCCATCTCGAACTCGACTATCCACTCTCCGCCAGGGGTGACTATCTCTCCAACCAGCTTGACGACGGAGCCGACGGGACCGCTTTCTGGAGTTATGCTCACTATGCCCACCGGCGTCATGCTCGCTACGCCACCGCTAGCGCGAGCAGCTTGTAGCGGTATGGGCAAAGACGCAGCCAGCAGCACCGCAAGTATTACAGTTGCTGCCTTCTGTTGGCTCAACTTGTCGGTTACGCATCGCGCGAGCCGTATATATGCGTAGTTCAGCGGAATGCAAACAAAAGTTAACATTCATGACCGGCGAGGAAGGTCAGGCTAAGCCACGACGATCCTCGTTCTAGAAAGAGCTTGCGCGGACGTTAGTCGCCGAGACTCTTGCGAGGAAGTTTCCGAGCTAGCTAGCGGTCTGTAGCACGTCGTTCAAGCGAATCGTCATAGCAAACAATGTAAACATTCGTTGTCAAATAACCGCGCGTGAAGCGGAAGTTCCTAGCGGCCAGCGAGGAGCTCGTGAGCCGAGTCTCCAAGCTGACGAAGTCGAAGCACCTGACGCTCTTCGGAGTCGTGAACGAAGCCTTGGAGCAAGTATTGCGAGCCGAAAACATGGGAAAGCGCTTGCCGGAGATCCTCGACGAGTACTCTATCGTGAAGATGGCGAAGGAGGCTGGCTCGCTCTTGATAACCGAAGACCTCCTGCACCCGATCTTGGACGAAGCTTTCGAGAGGCGCAGAGACGATCTCATGAAGTCGTGGCGGGAAACCGGGCAGTGGTTCGGCCGCTTCTTCTCCGTCCAGTTTCCCGACCGAGATCGCATCGAAGTCCTCGACAAGGTTGCCAGGACGCTGATCTGGGGAGCTTCCGACGTGACGGTGTCCAGAAGGGGAGGCTCGTTCGCGCTCAGGTGCATAGGGCCTCGCCTTGGGTCGGCTTACACGTTCTTGCTGGCATCTTTCGTAGAAGGGCTGGTCGAAGCGTTCGGCTACAGCGTCGTAGAGCGAGATGTGTCGCGAGGAGTGATCTTCTTGACGTTCGCCGAAGCGGGCCATGAGCGGAAAGGGTAAGCGGCTGGTCGCGGTTCGCGGCGACTTGCTCAGCAGGGCTGTCGAGATAGCCAACCGAGAGCGGAAGGCATTCTACGACTTCACGAACGAGATCTTCGAGCAAGCCATCAAGGCGTACGAGATGAAGGCGAGCTTGCCCGAGCTCGTCGAGTTCTACGAGCTTGTCAGGACTGAGCAAGAAGCAGGCTGCGTTCTGATCTCAGCTGACATCGCGAACTTCCTGCTCGAGAAGTTAAGCGCCACAGACCGTGAGCTCTTCGTCCAGAAGTGGCGCGAGCTAGGGCAGCAGTTCGGAAAGTGCCTAGCTACGAAGTTCCGCGAGCATAATCCGATCGATGTATTGAAGAGAGCGCTAACCCAGTGCTCTTGGGGCATTACGAGCGCGGAGACGATCGAAGGAGCCCGGTCGATGATGCTGAGGTGCGTAGCGCCCTACTTCTCGCCGAGCTACACGAAGGTATTCTCGGAGTTCCTGAAGGCGGCTTTGCACGAGCTAGGCTTCGAGGTTCTAGCCGAGGACTCTAGGAAGGGCATCATAATCCTGGAAATTCGCAAGCAAGG
>CAYZOK010000039.1:3680-7715 GCA_964480335.1 uncultured Candidatus Bathyarchaeia archaeon
AGGATTTCCTGCGGAGGTAGGGGGAGCTTGACTTCCTATCCGCCTCTCTCCTTTCTCGCCTTCCTCTGCGCTATAGTGCCCAGAATCGCTCCTGCGACCATCAGAGCGATTGCTATGCCAGCGAATATGGCGGGGATCATCAGCCTATCTTTTAGGCGAACATAATTATACGTGGAGGATGCCGACGAAGCTCGCGCTTGCTAGGCTAAGCGAGATCTTGCTTATACTAGCAACAATCCTCGGATATCTAGGCGCGGTTCTGGCCTACTTTCTAGGTTCTCCTTACGTGGCGTGGGAGGCTTTCGTTTGCGCGTTCGTTGCGTTTCAGTCACAGCTTTTCCTCATTTACCATAGGCTTCAGTCGCAACTGTCCTTTCTTCGCTATCGCTTAGGAAGGATGGAGGGAATGCTGGAAAGAAGGGGCGAGCTCAGGGTCGGCTGATCCAGATCTCCTCGAATCCGTAACTTGTATTTCAGTATCTCTAAATACACCAATGTTTACCAGACGATAGCATGATCGATGAGCGCTCGCTCGAACTGCTGAAAGCAGTAAGAGATTCAGGAGCTCGATTCAAGGATCTGAGGGCAGTCGTCGGCAATCCGAAGACGCTTGCGAGCAAGCTGAAGCAGCTAGAATCTTCTGGGCTCGTCGAGAGGGAGGGGAAGCTCTACAGGCTCACCGAGAAGGGAGCTGCCGTAGTCGAGAAGCTGATCGAAGTCGAGAAGCTGCTGCGCCCTGGCTTCGCCGTTGAAAACGTCGAACGCATACCGCATGCGTACTGCGCTCCAGTCGTCAGGAAGTTCTGCGAGCGCTTGCACGAGACATTTGGCGAAAGGCTCGTCAGCGTCATGCTCTTCGGCTCGTTGGCGAGGGGCGACTGGAGCAGGGACAGCGACATAGACGTGCTGATAGTAGCCGAGGGTTGGGAGGAAAAGCCAGCTTGGGAGAGGATTAGAGAGGTCCGAAAGGCGGAGGAGCTCCTCGAGCGTAGCGTCGAGTACTCGAGGGCTATCGATGCTGGATTCGTCCCCATAATCCAGCCGTATCCGCTGAGCTCTAGCGAAGCCAAGAGATTCAACAGGATCTACTTAGATGCCGTGCTCGATGGAATCGTGCTCTACGATCGAGGCGGCTTCATGGCTAACATTCTCGAATCGCTCCGAAAGAGGCTTGAGGGGATCGGCGCTAGGAGGGTAACGTTGCCGAATGGGCGCTACTACTGGGTGCTGAAGGAGGTCGAGGCAGGAGAGGCTGTGGAGCTTGGCTAGGACGACCAGCTTAGACCTCGCCAGAGCTGCTCTCAGGAGGAGCAAGGGATGGCTTCAGGGTGCTCGGCGAGCTTTCGAAGATGGAAGGTGGGATGATGTCGTCTACGCGTCTCAGATGACTGTCGAGCTATCGTCTAAGGCCGCGCTCATGGCGTTCGGAATAGACTTTCCGAGAGAACATGATGTAAGCGCGGTGTTCAAGCAGCTTGCTGCAAGAAGGACGCTGCCAGACTGGTTTCTTTCAGCGCTCGACGAGCTAGCAGAGAACATCTCGGAACTAGCCAAGCTTAGAGGCCTTGCAGGCTACGGCTACGAAAGCGGAATCGATGCGGAGTACTTCAAGGATTATGCACCCGAAGCCTACAGAAGAGCTGAGGAGCACTGTAGTGCTTGCGCTAAGTTGCTGAAGGAGCTCTTCGGCGTCGAAGTTTAGTCTTCTTCGATTTCGACGCTCACCTGTGAGATCTCTATTCATCGCTTCCAGCCGGGTTGTGAGCTGGAGAGTCGATCAAGGTTGTTCCTCGGATAGCGCTCTTGGCACCGCTGGATCGCAATGGCGCGTTCCGCCAATTCCTTATATCACGTAGAAAGTCTTAAAAGCGATACAGTCAACTTGCTCCCATGAAGATTAGAAGGCGCCTATCGAGCCTGCTTGTAGTGCTAATAGCGTCGCTGCATGCGCTAGCGCTCGCGACTCCTCCGGTCGCCGCTCAGCCAATAGCCGAGGTCGAAGGAGTCGTCGCCGCGATTCCTGAGGCGGAAGCCGTCGCCAAGGCTAAGTTCGAACTACCTGCGATGCCGTCGATTGTGCCGATGGCGGATGGCTTCGTCTCGATCAGAGCTGAAGGAGCTGAAGGTTACACGGCAGTCCCGAATGCGCCCTCGCTTCCGTTCTTCTGCGCGAAGCTCGACCTGCCTCCCAATGCTCGCATCAAGGCGATAGGGCTTGCCAACATCGACTGGAAGCTGATGTACGTCGAAGGGCGAGTCGAACCAGCAGCCCATCCGCTTCCGTTCATGCCCGGGTTCAAGAGGATCATGAACGAGACCTATCCGCCCAAGCCAGACCCTGAGATCTACGGCTCTCGCGAGTTCTGGCCTGGTTCCTTAGTCCACCACGTATTCGGCAAGTCGCGAGATCGAGGAGTCTTGTACGTCTGGATATATCCAGTGCAGTATAGCCCAGCTCGAAACCTGCTGCTCATCGTTAGATCGGCTGACTTGATCGTAGCATACGACTTGGTCGCGCTACCCGATGTTCCGACTCCGCTCCAGCTGCCGCCCGAGCTGGAGGTTTCGAGGTACGTCATCATCACGACTCCTGAGCTGAAGGATGAGGTCGCGTTGCTAGCCGAGTTCTACAGCGAGACGATCGGAATTCCGACAGCGGTCGTGGACACTTCTTGGATCTGGACCAACTATCCGCCTGCCGAGAACATAACGATGTACCGCGGCTTCTACACCGAGAAGTGGGCTCCTCTCTGGCCCGAGCTCGCTCTGCGCTACAACTGGTCGCTCGCCCTTCGCATCGTTTCATTCTTGCGCGACACGGATGCCCATCCGAACATGACGAACGTCCTGCTGGTTGGATCGCCGTACGAAGTCCCGCCCAGCTTCTACTACTGGTCTGAACAGAACTATATCGCAGTCGATGCGTGGAACGCGTGGGTTCCGACCGACTTCTTCTACGCATCTCCCGACTACGACTTGGTCGCCGACTTCGGAGTGGGCAGGATCCCGCTCGCAACCCCAGCTGACGTAACCCACTACATTCGGAAGGCGATAGACTGGAACGAGCTTGCTAGCAGAGACCCGGCTTGGTTCAGGAGGGTTAGGCTGTGCGGAGGCTACCCGTTCGGCCTGATGCTCATGCACGGAGAGTCGTTCATATCGGACAAGATGCTGAAGGAGGGGATCATCGACCAGCTGCAAGCGATCACGATGTACAGGACCGACGGGACGTATAGCCGCAGCTCGGTCCTCGACGTGCTTAACCAAAGCGATGCTGGCTGGTTCTTCATCATATGCCATGGATTAGGTAGCCTCTGGGCCGATCCGCTGGCGGTCGATGGCATGGTCTGGGAGACGCTGGTCGAATCCAGGGAGATACTCGGGCTTCCTCCGACCGACAGGAACGCGATAATCGCCTCTCCAGCGTGCATGGCTGGCAGCTGGGACGAAGAGATACTTTGGCCTTGGTGGTTCGTTCCGCCGTCGATAGGCAAGGCGACGTTGCTCTCGCCCGCTGGTGGAATAGCCTATCTAGGAGCGTCGCGTGCCGCATGGGCTTCGCTCGACTACCAGCTTACGCGAGGGGTCCTCGACATGTGGGACTGGCTCGCGTGCTACTACATTCGGTCAACGTTCGAGGCATACCGCGACCTAGCCTACCTGCGGGCTCCGGAGCCCATCTCGCTCGGCGATGTCGTTCGGGAAGGCTCGATCAAGTACTTGCTAGCGTTCGGCGCCGTTCCACCAGCTCTTGCAGAGCTCACGCTGTTCGGATTCAACCCATTACTAGGCGACTCGCTGATCCAGCTTCCGACCTTCGCCAAGCCATTCGCTCCCGTGAGCATCACGTACGCCGAGATCGCGAACGCGGTCGAGTACGTGCCGGTCGAGCTGCTATTTCCGTTCTTAGGCTCCATCTTCGTGCACGGCGAAGTGCCGTACGTGCCCTACATGCTCGGCGAGGTCGAATTTGCGACGCGAACCGAGCCCGCTGTAGACGTCGTCAGGCTCGACCTAGCCAGGCTGTTCGGATGG
>CAYZOK010000040.1:0-7675 GCA_964480335.1 uncultured Candidatus Bathyarchaeia archaeon
ATGAAGGCTTTAGTACTTGCTGGAGGTTTCGGAACTAGGCTTAGACCGCTGACGTGTACCAGGCCAAAGCTCCTCCTTCCTATGGCGAACAAGCCCGTCATCGATTGGGTCCTCGAAGGCTTGGCTAAAGCTGGCGTCGATACGGCAATTTTGCTGGTGAATTATCTAGCCGACGTGCTGGAGGGAGAATTAGGCGACAGCAGGCACGGCGTGAAGCTGCGATACTCTCGAGAGAAGTTCCCCCTCGACACTGGAGGAGCTATGCGTAATGCTAGCCATCTCCTAGAAGGCGACGAGGTATTTCTTGCCATGAACGGCGACATCCTATCCGATCTCGACTTGAGAAGAATGATTCGGTTCCATGCGGAGAAGCAGGCCTTGATCACCATAGCCCTTCATGAAGTTTCCGATGTAAGTCGCTTCGGGGTAGTCGAAATAGACGCCGAGAACAGGATAAACCGCTTCGTGGAGAAGCCTAAACCTGAAGAAGCACCTTCCAACCTAGTCAACGCCGGAATGTACGTAGTTCAGTCTGAAGTGCTCGACTCGATACCGCCAAGCCAAAAAGTCTCGATCGAAAGGTACGTCTTCCCAAAGATCGCAGAGCGCGGCCGAATGTACGGATACCGATTCGAAGGTCTCTGGATAGATGTTGGCAAGCCCGAGGACTATCTAGCAGCAAATGCTGCCTTGCTGAAGAGGGTCTCGGCTGCTTGCGCCGTAGTCGGCCAAGGCTCTGAGATAGGAGAAGGCGTTGAGCTAATTCCGCCTACAGTTTTGGGCTCCGATGTTCACGTAGAGAACGGCTCGAGGATCGGTCCTTTCACCTCGATTGCAGATGGCGTGCGCGTCGGAAGAGGTGCAGTAATCCGAAATGCCGTGATCTTGCCGCGAGCCGAAATAGGTTCGGCTGCCAGGATTGAGCAGTCGATAATCGGAGAAGGCGTCAGGATAGGCTCCTTGACGGTTGTCAGGAACCTAGTACTGGTGGGCGACCATGCTCAGCTAGCCGACAAAATCGAGGTCGCAAACGATGTCAGAATATGCCCCTGGAAGGAAGTAGCCGAAAGCGTATCCGGTCCCCTGCGTATCCTCTGAGGAATGGAAAGGCGGCGCCTGTTTGGAACGAACGGCATCAGAGGCGTTTTCAACGTTGAGTTGACTCCTGAGCTAGCTTTGCGCATAGGGATGGCTGCGGGCACGTTCTTCGGCGGAGGCGAAGTATTCGTGGGCTGTGACGGTCGGCTAAGTAGCCCCTTACTAAAGAGTCTGGTGATAGGCGGCTTATTGGCGACCGGATGCTCTATTCGCGATGTCGGAGTCGCTCCGACGCCAGTCATTCAGTATGCCGTGAGACATCACAAGCCAGCAGGAGGCGTCATCGTAACGGCATCTCATAACCCGCCTGAATTCAACGGAATCAAAACCCTGCGGAGCGATGGAATCGAGACCTCGCGACAGGACGAGCTCGTCATCGAGGAGATTTACTTTAGCCAACGCCTTAGGCGCGTTAACTGGACTGCCATCGAGGAAATTCAAGAGCTCGGTGGAATCCCTGAAATATACCGAGAAGCCGCCAAGAGGCATGTTGACGTGGATGCGATAGCTCACCGGAGATTCAAGATAGTAGTTGATTCTGGAAACGGAGTTGGCTCTCTCATCTATCCCCAGCTATTCCGAGAAGTCGGTTGCGAAGTAATCGAGATAAACTCGGAAGTTGACGGTCGATTTCCCGCTAGACCTCCAGAGCCTCGTCCTGAACTGTTGCAAGACTTGTCGCAGGCAGTTCTCGAGCAGAAAGCCGATCTAGGAGTAGCCTACGACGGCGATGGCGATCGGGCCATATTCTGCGACGAGAAAGGCATCGCGTATTGGGGGGATAAGAGCGCGGCCATCCTAATTGAGCACGCGGCTCGCGAGAAAGGATGCAAGCGCGTGGTGACTCCTGTAAGCTCATCTCAGCTAATCGAAGAAGTTGCTAGGAGGTGTGGAGCAGAGGTAGTCTGGACGAGGGTTGGAAGCATCGACGTCACGTATAAGATGGTCGAAGTAGGCGCGGTCTATGGCTGTGAAGAAAATGGCGGATGTTTCTACGGCCCTCACCAGCCCGTTAGAGATGGTGGCATGACTACGCTTTTGGTTCTGGAAATGATGGCCTTTACGGGCAAGAGCTTTTCAGAACTCATCGAGGGGTTACCGAGGTATCAAGTTTCCAAGGCTCGGATTCCATGCCCGAACGAGCTTAAGCGAGCAGCCTTGGATAGGTTACTTAAGGAAACAGAAGGCTATGAGCGGATTACGATCGATGGCGTCAAAGTAATCTTGCCCGAAGGCAGGGTTTTGATGAGGCCTTCCGGTACAGAGCCTATTTTCCGAGTATACGCTGATGCTGCCACACAGGAAGAGGCTGATCGGCTGTGCACATGGGGCCGCGCGCTCGTCGAAAGGTGCATCGAAGAAGCTCGACGTTGAGCTCGGATCTCAATCGGCTTGAAGCGCTAGGACTTTCACATCAAGCATCGCAGGTCTACGTAACCCTCGTGAGAAATTTCGGAGACTACACGCTGGACGAGCTTTCCACCATTTGCCAGCTCGAGCTCGAAATGTTGCAACCAGCTTTAGAGGAGCTGATCGACAAAGGCTTCGTCAAAGTCGAGCGCAACCGATTCTCCGCCGTTCAGCCACGACGGGTCCTCAGAGCTATCCTCGAAGAAGAGGAGAAGAAGCTGGAGCGCCGAGGAGAAGAGCTGCGTTCTCGCATCGCTGCCCTTGAGAGATCCCTTGAACCTGTATACTGGGAGGTGCGTGTTGGAATTCGACCAGAAGAGCTTCTCGAGCCCTTAGAAAGCCTGAGCTCGATGGAGTTGCGTACAGCACAGATGATCTCAAAGGCATCTGAAGAGGTTCTCATCTCAGCTGGTAGATTTGATTGGTACGACAAGGTTCGCGAAGTCCTCCTTCAGGCTCTTGACCGAGGCGCCAAGGCCAAGATTCTGATGCATGTGAGTAAGGATGACGCGACGCGTAGTCGTGCAGAGGAGCTCAGAGAGCTTGGAATAGAAGTTCGAGAGCCTGCCGAGGAGTGGTATCCTGTTCGCGGAACACTTGTCGATAGATCTGAACTAGTATTCGTGATCTGGGCGACGAGAAGGGAAGAGAGGAAGCGTCCAGTCTACTTCAAGCCACACTACACCAAGAACCCCGGAATGGTCAAGGTGTTCCTTGATGCCTTTGAAAATAGGTGGCGTAAAGCTCGCGGAGCTTGAAGCTCGGAAGTCCACGCGCCTTCGTGCTCGCAGCTGGAATGGGAACTCGGTTGTGGCCTTACACATCGATTCTGCCAAAAGCCCTTCTGCCCATCGGAGGAAAGCCCGTCATAATCTGGATTTTAGAGCGGCTCAGGCAACATGGATTCGAAGATGTAGTGCTGTGCGTTAACGAGGAATTCAAGGATCAGTTCGAGTACCAACTATCGCTTGTGGCTGATCGCCTGCAGCTCGATGTCAAGATGTCGACCAGCCCTCGCCCGCTGGGGACGGCAGGCGAGATCTACAACGCCAGAAGGTACATCGATGGCCCCTTCCTGCTTCACTACGGCGATGAGCTTACGAAGATGAATTTATCGGGGCTTTGGAGCTTTCACATCTCCAAGCTAGATGCCATCGGGACCCTCGCCCTCGTTCGCGGTGTGCCGATAGAAGTTGGCGTCATTAAGCTTAGAGGAAATCTCGTGGCGGACTTTCACGAAAAGCCGCCTCTCGATCGCTACACTTGGGCTGGAATAGCCGTGCTCGAGCCCGAGATCCTAGACTTCGTGACAGAACCAGAGGGCCTCGATTTTGCACTCGATATCTTTCCGAGTGTGCTGAGAGCTGGCAAGAAGCTTTACGCCTACAAGTCGGGAGCTCTTTGGCTAGATGTAGGAACGATAGGGCACTACCGCAGAGCGCTGGAATTAGCTAAGAAGGGTCTCCTCTAGGCCGGCCTAGCCCCCTCCAGATAAATCCGCACTTGGAAACCTCCTCGGGATTAAAGATCCCCCTCGCGTCCACAAACGCGCAAGGCGCTCTGATGAGCTTGGCGATATAGCTTGGTTCGATTTCTCTAAAGCGCGCGTGCTCTGTGGCCACTATTATGCAGTCGGCTTGATCCAGGGTACCTTTCAGATCAGACATCTTCACATCGGGCGGAGCTTTCTCGACGTATGGATCATAAGCAACGACGTTTGCTCCTAACCTCTTCAGCTCGCGTATGATCGAAATGGCTTGGCTAGCCCGCGTGTCGCTCGTCTCACCCTTGTAGGCTAAGCCCAGAACTGCCACCTTGCTTCCTGCAAGCTTTTTGCCAGCTTCCTGCAAAGCATCCTGTACGAGCCTGATGATGTGGAGGTACATCCCCTCGTTCAGCTTTCTGGCAGCTACGATCAGCTCCGACCTCACCCCGACCTTCTCAGCTAGCTTCGCCGCGAAGTAAGGATCCTTAGTTAGGCAACTCCCCCCAACGAGCCCGGGAAGTAATATGTTCACGTAGGATGCGCCTCGAGGAAGAGTATTCGCCGCCTTGATGACTTCGTGAACATCTATCCCGAACTTCTCGCAGAGTAGCGCTAGCTGGTTCGCTAAGGCTATCGACAGATCGATCCAAAGGTTGCTAGCTAGTTTTGCTATCTCAGCTGCTCTCGGAGAGCTTAGGCGGATGGCTCTGACCCCGAGACTTTTGACGAAGGATTCCGCTAGAGCAGTGCTCACATCGTCGATCCCGGCTATGATTTCGGGCAAGTTAGTCAGCTCCCTTAGGGCTTTGCCCTCTGCCATCCGTTCGGGCGAATAGGCGAGTGCGAAGTCGATGCCAGCTTGCAATCCAGAGGACTTCTCGAGAATTTCCCTGACGATGCCTTCCGTGGTGCCAGGAGGAACCGTGGATTTGATCACGACTAGCTTCCCTGGCGATAGATGCTTCCCGATGCTTTCGCAAGCTCGCTCCAGCTGCGATAGATCCACTTCTCCTTCCTCGGTTACTGGTGTGCCTACCGTTACGATCACTACATCGCTCTCCTTAACCGCCTCCTCGAAACTGATCGTAGCCGAGAGCCTTTCGGCTCGAACCGCTCGCCTAAGGGCATTGGAAAGGCCGGGCTCGTAAAATGGCGGGCGTCCTTCACTTACGGCTTTTACAACCTCCTCTCGCACGTCAACTCCTACTACTCTGAAGCCTGCATTGGCAGTGACTGCCGCGATGCAAGTTCCGACGTAACCTAAGCCGACTACGCATACCGTCGCGCGCCTCGCCTCGATCTTCCCCCTTAAGTGGGCGAGTTCTACCATATGACTGACTTAATTACGTCTTCGGGGATAAATGGAGGAAACCATGTGGCAACTGGCGATCATCTTTGCAACATCATTTTCTGTAACGTTCCTCTGCACCCCGGTGATCGCTAACTTGATGCACAAAGCAGGCTTTGTGGGAGTAGACGTTCACAAGCCTGAGAAGCCCCAGATCCCGGAAATGGGCGGTATAGCGATCGTAGTTGGCTTGCTTATGGCAGCAGGAGCGAGCGCTTTACTCGGCATCCTTAACTCGAACTTAGCGGCTTTCGTCCTAACACTTCTGATTGCTGCAGCGATAGGTGTGGTTGATGACCTAAGGCCCCTACACCCGGTGATTAAGCCGGTTCTGACAGCATTCGCCTGCATTCCGATCTTTCTCTTACACGCGTATTCGAGCAATCCCCTTCTGCCTTTTCTGGGCAGACTGAGGCTGACCTATATCTACCCGCTGCTTTTGCCGCTGGCCGTAGCGGTGACCTCCAATACCGTCAACATGATCGATGTTCTGAACGGTGCCGTAACAGGCATGTGCTCGGTCGCCACGTTGGCGCTTCTAATCTGCTCGTTAATACTCGGCAACTTCGATGCAGCTTTGATGTCAGCGATGCTGTTAGGGGCTCTTCTCGCATTCCACTACTTCAACAGGTATCCCGCAAGGGTGTTCCTAGGGGACACGGGGAGCTTAAGCATAGGCGCAGCCATCGGAGCAATAGCCATCATCGGCGGTCTTGAGGTGATCGGAGTTGTGGTTTTGTTGCCCTGCATCATGAATTCTTTCTACATCCTGACGGGCTTGAAGCAGCTTAGTAGGCACGAGCTGTGGCCTCGGCCCATCGAGCTCCTAGGCGATGGAAGGTTGAGGGCTAGAGAGGATCCTGATGCCCCGATAACTCTAGTTCGTACGATTCTTGCAAGAGGCCCTCTGAAAGAATACGAAATAGTCCGGTACTTAGTCGCTCTATCGGCTCTCTGCGCGCTCTTCTCCTTGCTAACCGCGACCATCATGATATGAGCCGCCTCTTGGAACTTGGTGGGATCCTTTCGCTGGTATGGGTAACGATCCTAGCAGGCTGTTGGATTGTCAAGCATCTGATTCTGCCGATCAGATTCAACGCGCTACCAACGGCGCTCATTAGGCTTGCGTTGGCATCGGCTCTA
Organism: uncultured Candidatus Bathyarchaeia archaeon; assembly: GCA_964480335.1. Lineage (GTDB taxonomy): Archaea > Thermoproteota > Bathyarchaeia > CAYZOK01 > CAYZOK01 > CAYZOK01. The sequence goes on from CAYZOK010000040.1 coordinate 6,486, forward strand.
GTCTTGCTTTGGCTCCTAGCTTGGAGGAAGTTGGCATATGCGTACTTTTGGCGATCGCTACGGCGGAAGTAAGTCGGCAACCGCTTTCAGGACGACTTCGGCCGGATCCTCCATTCCTTCCAACAACCTCTTGGCTCTTTTCAAGCTCTCACGGCGAGCCCTTTCAGGATCTTTCAAAACTCTAAGAAGCCAATCCTCGACCTCGACAACCCTTTCGGCTCGAATTACCAGCCCCTGCTCTATCAAGTACCTCTCAACTAAGGGAGGCTTGCCGGGATAGCACGAGAGAGTCGGTACTCCGAGCAATGCAGCTTCGGCAGTCATTGTGCCTCCGCCCCCAACGAACGCCGAGGTAAACGACAACAGATTGGGTCCATCAATAGCATGAGCTAAAACAGTAGTCCGCTGAAGAACAGCCTTCAGAAATTGAATTTGTTCAGGATAGCGAGGAAGTGCTACCAGTTGAGCATCGGGCGGACATGTCTTTTCGATCGAGGCCAACGCTGCCACTATAGGGGATTGCTCGATTTCTCTGACCAAGTACGAAGCGAAGGCCTCCTCAAGTCTGAAGAGAGCTATGGGTTTCGCAGGGTCTAGCCCTAACTGGTTCAAGATCTCAGGATTTGGTTTGAGCTTCCGGATCCAAGCGACGGGATCTAGCGCGTCGTATGTAGCGATATTCTCCTCTGCAATGCCATACTTTAGCCAAGAATCCTTCCCTAAGATCCGGGGCGTTAGAAGCATCCTCGAGAGCGGGACGGTCAGCTTGCAGACGGCTTCGGCATGCGGAGAATCGCAGATGCATACGTGAGGGATTCCCAATCCGAATGCAACTCGAGCTGCTTCAGGCGATGCATACGAGGTGGCAAGTTGAGGTTTATGATCCATCACTAGCTTCATCAACTCTAGGCACCGCTCCAAGCTGGCCTTCAATTTGTCCGCCAAGGGGGCACCTCCATACTTACCGACGCAACGCGCCTCCAACCTCTTCAACCTCAGGAGCTCGTTGACTTCCCGGTAGCGGCGTGTGGTTAGAAGGAGATCGTAGCCCGCTCGCTCAAGTTTAGGGACGATGGCGGAAGCGAATAGAACTTGTTTAGGAGTCAAGATGTCCATCCAGAGAAGCTGGCGCACCATCAGCTACTGAAAGTTTCCGGAAGTGATTAACACTCGCGAAATACTACAGGAAG
>CAYZOK010000041.1:0-2764 GCA_964480335.1 uncultured Candidatus Bathyarchaeia archaeon
TCGGGATAGCCCTCTTGACCTCATCGGAGAGTTCTAGCCCGAATTCGAGCGCTTTGGGCTCTACCCCTATTATCACGATGTCCTTAGGTAGTTTGTACACGCTGGTCAACTGGCCCACTCGAAGGGCTGCTATCAAGTCAAACTGATGAAGGGATATGAGCTTCAGTAGCTTCCTCTCCTCCTCGAGGACTTCCTCTATCCCCAGCCTATAGACATCGCCTGGCTTTCCGCCAGCTTTGACAGCGTCGATTATGATCGCTTTCGAGGCTCCATCCAGAGCATCCAGAACTCGAAGTCCGCTGGATCCGCAATCGATCGCCTCGACGTTTGGAGGAAGCTCCATCTTTTCGAGCTCACGAACGACGTGAATTCCTACTCCTTCGTCTCTGCAAAGCAGATTTCCGACTCCTACGACTACTATCCGCAAGCTCTCCGAGCTGCTTGCTAGTGAGCGTGCTCTAGCTTGACCGTGTACGTCCTTCCGTCCGGCTTGATCAGGTGGACCCCGCAGGCTAAGCAGGGGTCAAACGACCTAACGACGAGGAGGGCGATCGTGGCATTCACCTTCTCAGCAGCGGCGGTGGGCTCCATGTTAAGGTCAGCATAGTACGGATGGAGCGCGGTTAGCGCCTCGGCTAGCTCATCGCCCCATCCCGGGTACAGAGCGTTCGCGATCTCGGGAACCGTCAAGGTCGGCACCCAGACAGCGTTTAGGTATCCGTGAGTCTCTGGCAACGCTGCTTGAAGAGCAGTCTCGCCAGGTCCAGGTCTGTCTTCGTCGTCCCTCGGGCTCCAGTTCCACGTTCCGGGCACGACGCATTGGTACAAGTCGATCTTGTGGTCCTTGATTCTGATCCAGTGCCCTAGAGCCCCTCGCGGGGCCTCCCAAAGACCCCGGCCCTCACCTTCCTCCGGGACTGGCTTGTACGTCAGAACGGGCTCTCCAACATAGTCCATTAGCTTTAGGATGAACTCATAGAACCAATTCGCGCAACAGAGAGCAAAAGCAGCTCTAGCGGCGATCCTGTCTAGGACGGATCCCCTCGGGTTACGAACCTCGTAGACGAATGGACCAAAGTCCTCTTTAGTTATCGGATGGATCCTCGGAATCTCCCACTTGGTTCCGAACGTGTTAATCATCCTGGCAAGCGGACCTACCTCGTAGACCTTGTCGTCGTATCGGGGAGCCTTGCACCAGCTATAGGCGCCCGGCTTTTCAGCATACTCGATGGTCTTCCCTTCGCTCGGGTGCAGGTTCGTGCACTCGTCCGTGTAGTACGAGTACTTAACGAACTCCCTAATCTTGTCTTCGTAAAACGCCTTGTACTCGCCTTCTGACCAAGCTCCGCTTCTGATCTTCGCCTTCTTGCGCCTGGAGGGATCCAGCCAGTCGTCGTAGTCTTCGTGGTCTGGAAATATCCCGTAGCAAAGGAAGTCGCCCGTGCAGACTCCGATGTGCTCGAGTCCGACTGGAACTCCGAAGATGGTCTCCGTCAGAGGCTTGAGGACGTTGTCGTTAGCCTCGATGACCTTCTTGACGTCCTCGATGTGCGTTAAAGCGACGAACTCCCAAACAGGAACCATTGCTACAATCGACTTGGCTATCTTTTCGAGCGTCGGCCTCACCGTCACGCCACCTGGGTACAGGTTTTGAACGTGTGGGAACTTGCCTCCCCAGATGGCGACTACCTCGTTAGCCCTCCGCTGGATCTCGACGAACTTGGCATAGTGAGCCCCCAACCCGCGCTCTTTGATTCCCTTCGTTCCAAGCACGGGCGGGAGCATGGGCAAATGCCTCGAGATCACTCCCAATTCTAGACCTATCAGCAGGTAGAAGTGCAGCGGATGATCGTAGCAGTAGTACGCAGCCTCCATCACGTTTCGAATCAGAATGGCAGCAGGCGGCGGATAGGCTCCGAAAGCGTCCTCAACCGCCTGCACCGAGGCCATGCCCTGCGGGTTCGGACAGACTCCACAGATCCGCTGCGTGATCAGGAGGGCATCGCGTGGATCCCTGCCTCGGAGAAAGATCTCAAAGCCTCTAAACATGGTGGCGGGAGCTCTGCACTCGGTGACGAAGTACTGATCGGCCAGAACTTTCTCGATCTTGCACTCGATCTTCATGTGGCCTTCTATCCTGCTTATCGGATCGACCTTAAACTCAGCCGCCATTTCTACTCTGGTGAAGCGGTTGCCCTCTTGCGCGGATAAAGGATTCCCCCCAGCACTGCTCCACCGATAACGCCGATCCCACCGAACATGGCGAGCGTCGACAAGGCTCGAGTAGCCGAGTCCACAGGCGGTGGGGTTGGCAAGCCTAGCTCTCCGGGGGCCGTCGGAAGTACGTAGATCCACGAAGTCCCGCCAGCTTCGTCGTCGCCATACACGTAACCGCCTACTTCTTCAGCCCTCGCTTCGGCCATCTCGACGATCTCGTCTCGATCGCCGTACGTTAGAGCCTTAGCTGGGCAGACCTCGACGCAAGCTGGCAGCAACCCCTCCAGTAGCCTATCGAAGCAGAAGTGGCACTTACTGACTCCCAGCCCACCTTCGTTCCACCTAGGTATGTGCACATACGTGTTCCAGCGAGGTATGTGGAACGGACAGGCCGAGATGCAAACCTTACATCCGATGCAGGTAGGCTGATCATAAATGACTGGTCCAAGATCGCTCTTCCGCAGGGCTGCTGCCGGGCAGTTCAGCACGCACGCAGGGGTCAAGCAGTGCATGCACTGATCTTGATGTGGACGTAGCGCTCGTTCCA
>CAYZOK010000041.1:2864-4382 GCA_964480335.1 uncultured Candidatus Bathyarchaeia archaeon
GTCAGCGGGGAGCAGTAGAGCCCAGCAGCAACGATGCCCGTTAGCATTCCCGCGATCACGAACAGCCACGGCAGGAGCGGGCTATCCCAGAACGGCTGAGCGTAGGATGTAGCCAAGTTTAGTCCCGGGTATACCATGACGCCAAACCCCAGGTCATGCACCCGATTATCCCGAGCCATCGCCAGACCCTGCCTACGAAGTCGACAAGCTTGGTGAGCCGAAGAGCGCTGACGAGCTCTCCTACGACCTGAAACTGCCTAGCTCCGAGCGGAATCGCCGCTATAAAGACGACGATCAGGAAGATCGTGATCAGCCAAGTTCCCCACGTGATGGTTGAAGTCGGTATGCTGCGATATGCGTAGCCTGCTACTGCCCCTGCTGGCCTCATCAAGTAGAATAGCAGCGCAAAAGTGTTCCCAGCAGAGCTAGGAACGCTACATAGGGGCAGGTTCCTTGAAGAGGCTCGTGCTTGCCAGCTCGCCAGTAGATGTAGTAGGTGATGAAAGCTCCGCCTGCGGTTCCGCCTAGGAACGTCTCGGTGGGAAGCAGCCACATTGCTGTTACTTCTCGGCGGGCTTCTTCGTAGCCTTATAGCCAGCGTAAGCGGCGTATAGAGCACAGCCGATTCCCGCCGCTAGGAGGCAGTACTCGGCAAAGGTCTCAGCCTTAATCCCAGCGATTATCGGAGGTTTGGCGACTTCGGCGTAAGGCGGAGGCACCAGCATGATCCCCTCTTAGAGCTTGTAGAACGGAGCGCACTTGCCGTCCGGGAACTCTGGCTCGGAGCAAGCGATGCACGGACCACCCGTCTCGACGCAGTAGCTCGAGTGCAAGTTCCACTTTCTGATGGCGCAGTCGACGAAGGCAATTGGGCCCTTACAGCCGATCTTGAACGTGCAGCCAATCTTGACCTCAGCTTCAGCCTCAGGCTTGGCCAGATCTTCCGGAGTCAGGAAGATTCTGCGATCGAAGTATGGCCTGTATGGGCAGATCTGGTTGTGCATATTCGTTCCGTAAAACACCTTTGGCCTTCCCAACTCATCCAGCTCAGGTACGACTCCCGCGATTACTGCCGCAAGGGTTAGGACGAGGCTATCGGGATGACCTGGGCATCTGGGCAGGTTTATCACCGGCTTGTCTATCCCCTTCTCTTCCAGGAAGTCGGCAACTCCTCGGGCTCCGGTGACGTTCGGAGTGGCCTTGGGAACTCCGCCATACGAAGAACACGAGCCAAATGCGATTACGTAGTCAGCGGCTTGAGCGCACTTCTCGGTAAGGTCTCTGAAGTCCATGTCGAGAGTCTCGCAGTATCCGGGCTCCTGGACCGATCCTTCAACTACCAAAATCTTCTTTGTCTCAACTGGTACATGCTCGACCCAGTAGTCGACGAACCTCTTAGCTAGGGTTCCTGAGGCCGGATGTAGGACGTCCATCCAATCGGGCAATGCGATCGGAAGTCCAGACGTACCGACGGTAATGCTCGTCAGGATCTCAATTACATCAGGATCGGTTGCCTGG
>CAYZOK010000041.1:4482-7634 GCA_964480335.1 uncultured Candidatus Bathyarchaeia archaeon
TCGTGGTAAGCCTTACGAATTCGCTTACCGAAACCACTATATCATGCTCAATTGACCTTCTGTATGTGCTTTCGAGCTCAACGATTTTGTCGAGAAGGGAGTTCCTTAGGCTCCTAGGGACTACAGCACTTGTATCCTCGCTTGACTTTAGTCCGCCTGAATATGCGGTTTTAGCCGACACCACAAAATGTGTGGGATGTCGAAGGTGCGTTGCAGCATGTAAGCTGGAGAATGATCTTCCCTTGGCTAAACCTGAATTCATCGCGCTTAACGAGGAGCTCTCTCCATTTACATGGACCATCGTTAGGAGCCCCGAGCCTGATGTCTTCTACAAATGGCAATGTCTTCACTGTCTTGACCCATCCTGCGCTCGCATATGTCCGGTGGAGGCGATAACGAAGCTTGAGGAAGGACCTGTCGTCTTAGATCCGGAGCTCTGTATTGGCTGTAAATATTGCATAGCTGCCTGTCCTTTCGGCATTCCGAGGTACAATTGGGCTACCGGCAAGACGTACAAGTGCCACTTTTGTTATCACCGCATCGCACAAGGGCTGGAGCCAGCCTGTGTGCACTGGTGTCCTGTAAAAGCATTGAAATTCGGCCATCGCGACGAACTCGTTGACATGGCGGAGACAAGTGGACTGTACACTTATGGAATAGAGGAAGTTGGAGGCACGTCTTGGATATATTTAACGGAACTTCCGCCCAAAGCGCTCGGATTTCCAGATGTCCCCCTAGGTCTTCCTCTACATGTTAGGCTAAAAGAGTGGATAAGGCCTCTGACTGGCTTGGCCATAGTCGCAGCTTTGGGTGCAGCATGCCTACAAGCCATTCTGACTAGGAGGAAGGGATGAGCCGCTGGGGGAAGGGTGAGAGGCTCGAGCACTACCTGCTTCTCATATCGGTAATAGGCATGATGCTGACTGGCGCAGCCATACTATTCTATCGTATTCCAGATCTTCGCTGGCTTGCAGTCGCGATGGGCGGTATGGATATGGCGAGACTTTTGCATCGAGCTTTCGCTTTCCTGCTCATTGTGACTGCCGTAGGCCACGTCATCAGCAGGATTGTCGTGCGGAGGTTGCGCTCTAAGATCTGGCTCACGTGGAAGGACATCTTGTACTACCCACGGACTGTTATGTATCACATGGGCATAACCAAAAAGCCTCCACCGAAAGATGTCCTCGGCTTCTTTGACCCGATAGGAAAATTCGACTATTGGCTCGTCACGGTGATCGGAAGCATCTGGATGGTTGGAACTGGTATTCTTCTTGCTTACGCTGATCGCTTTGCATGGTTGACAGCCCCGTTCTTGCCACCATATATCCCCAATTACCACATGTTGGTGCTCCTCTTGCACGGTTTGGGCTTTGTGTTAGCCCTGTTCTGGCTTATCCTCCACAAGTACTTCTACCTCGTAGTCTATCGGCCTGTAGCGAAGGCCATGTTCCTCGGTGAGCGCAAAAAGAAGCTTAAAGGCGGGTAAGGGCACCGAAGGCGAGTAACAGCGGCGTAAGCCCGATGTAAATATTCGAACACTTAAATGCCAGCGATGGGCGTCTTTTCCTGCACGCCTCCACCGTTAGAAACAGGAATCCGAAGCTTACAACCATCAGGGCGATAACGTACTCCATCGCCAACCTAGCTAACATTCCCAGCAGAGGCGTTATGATTGATACGCCCCCTGCCGAAACGGAAGCGACAATCAACGCTGTGTTTTCACCATAAACCCGTGGAACTGTTTTTCCTCCTATGAGTGCATACTCTCCAGTTCGAAGCAGCTGGGCAAGCAACAGATGATCCATCGTCCACGCAGTTAGCCAGATTCCAGCTACAAGAGCAGCCGGTTCCACATAGCCCTTTGAAGCAAACCAAGCAAATGCTGAAATGCTAAATCCATTTGCTGCTGAGGCTAGAGCGACGCTCGAGAACGCGAGTTTCAGTTTCAACCTTGGATAAATCAACATGCACGCGATTCCCGATGCCATGGCGATTAAGCACCATGGATTTAGAGCAAGCGCCAAACCGAATGCGAAGGCGATTAGCGCAAGGCCGAACTTAGATGCCCAACTTGGCGATACCAGACCCGCCGCTAATGGTCGTTTTGCCCGTCGGGGAATCGATGCGTCGATCTTACGATCGAAGTATGCGTTCAACACGTTACATCCTCCGCTAGCTAAGAAACCAGCCGCGTATATGGCCGCATAAGCGAAAGCATTGAGAAGCTGATCCATCGCTAAGATTGCTAAGCTTAATGTGACGCCCCCAACTAGCAAACTAATCCTCGGCCTCGCTAATTCTAAGAGAGAACGTGAGCCCACCGAAGGCGTTTTAGGAGCTTCGTCTAGCAGTTAACCCGACCACGACACCTACTATGGCGGCAGCTGCTAGCGCTATAGCCACGGCGAGTTCGATGCTTATCCCAACGGGAACCTCGACATACTCCACCTTTGGCCGGATGTCACCTAAGTACGGCCTGTGGGGATTGTGACATGCAGCTGCCGTGCACGTAATCTCAGGACTGTAGTGTTCTCCATCCTTCCACATGTAGTAAACCTCGTGATGGCATTGCCAACAGAGCTTGGGAGCCTCGTCGAACGACAGAAGCCTTCCGTCGGCCAGCCTGAGCATCGTGCGCTGAGCCTCATCGTGGCAGACAAGGCAAGCTCCGACACCTACCCCTAGCTTGTCGTGGCGCTCAAGCTCGATCGCGTGCACTTCGGATGGCTCAGGTACCCTGATCTCATCGATCGCGCCATGGCAGGTTTCGCAGTCGGTTCTGCCGCCTACATGAGGCATGTTCTCGGCGTGGCAAGCTATCATGCACATCTCTCCTTCGATCCGGAAGTGGCATTCCGGGCAGTTACGTATGTCCTTGCCCACTGCAGCTGCTTCCTCCGGGCTCGGATGCTCGTCGGGATCTGCGACTGGCTCTGTCGTATGGGCGAGGTGAGCTTCTTCGGCGGTCGGAATGGGGGGTGGGAATCTCGGGCTGTGGCATGATAGGCAGGCGGTCGGATTTATGGTCTCAGCCGCTACTACCGGCGTTATCGGATGGCATTCATCGCATGGATGCCAAACGCCAGGCTCCCATCTGGCTGATGTAACGAACCCGGTCCAAGCTACCAGTAAGAGGGTCATGGAGAGCACAG